>JAJYIP010000001.1 GCA_021790005.1 bacterium | reverse complement strand
GTATACCAGTAAAAAGCCAAGATTAACGTTTGGTAAACTGGCGTTGTTTACGGGCGGACTTGAGCCCAAACTTTTTACGCTCTTTTTCGCGTGGATCGCGTCCTAGTAAATCTGCACGTTTAAGCGTGGATTTTAATTCTTCATTCAGACTAATGAAAGCCTTGGCGATACCTAAGCGTACAGCTTCAACTTGACTATTGTGTCCGCCACCGTCGACTACAGCGCTAACATCATACTTATTAACTTTGTCGACAATTACAAATGGCTTACTAAGTTTATTCATAAGGTATTTGCTGGATGAGAAATATTCACTAGCAGGTATATCGTTTATCTTAATCTCACCTTTACCTGGTATGAGCCTAACTCTGGCCGTGGCGCTTTTACGGCGTCCAAGGCCATAATAGTAATTATTTTTGGTTGACGTGCTAGCCATGACTATCTGTCACCTTTCTTAAGTGTTAGCTTGAAAGGTTGCTGCGCCTCGTGTTTATGCTCTTCACCATTATATACTTTTAGCCGGTTCATGCGTTCACTGGTCAATTTGTTTACTGGTAGCATTCCTCTGACGGCTTCTTGAATGGCCTTGGATGGGTTTATGATCATTTGCTCTTGAAGAGTTCTGGTACTTAATCCGCCTGGATGTTGGCTGTGGTGATAGTACTTGATTGTAGCCATTTTGTTGCCAGTAACTTTTAGTTTTTCAGCATTGGTAATTATGACATAATCGCCGCAGTCGATATGCGCGGTAAACATCGGTTTGCCTTTACCAGTTAGAAGCTGAGCTGCCTTTGATGCGACACGTCCAAGATTGTCTTCACTGGCATCAATTACATACCAGTCTCTTTTAACTTCGCTAGGCTTTGCCGAGTAGGTTTTATTCATTTATTTAGTCTCCGTTTTAACTTCAGTTGTCGTTGATGAGACATCGTCAACGAATTCGACGATAGCCATTTCGGCGTTATCGCCTTTCCTAAAGCCGGTTGTTTTAATCCTAAGATGTCCACTAGTACGATTTTTTAACTTAGGTGCGATTTCGTCGACTAACTTATGTGCAGCACTGAGCGTGCTAATTTCGCTGATTATTTGACGTCGGTTGTGCAGGTCGCCAATTTTAGCTTTGGTGATCAACTTTTCAACGTAAGGCACAATCTCTTTAGCTTTTGGTAAAGTCGTTTGGATTTTCCCATGGATAACCAAAGCATCCGCCAGTCCTTTCATTAGGGCTGAGCGTTGATCGGTTTCCCGATGAAATTTTCTACCTTGGTATCCGTGTCGATGCATTCTTTAATCCTTGTATGATCTCTTTATAATTCCAGTTCAGCCATTTTTTCTTTAACTTCGTCAAGTGCTTTACTGCCAAAACCCTTTAATTCCTTCAATTCCGTGTCATTTAAACTAAATAGATCTTTGATTGTATGTATGTCATTGTTGACCAGGGCGTTAGTTGTTCTGGCGGAAAGATTTAAGTCTTCAATTGAAGTATTTAGGGCGGCTAGTTCTTCGCCGATAATATCACCATCGCCATTATTACCATCTGCATCCTTAGGATCTATTTCATCGATAGTAGCAACTCTTGTCTTGCCGGCAAGAGCGGTATACTGGTTGATTAATATAGCGGAAGCTTCTTCAAAAGCGTCGCGTGGTGTGATGGAGCCATCGGTGTCGATTGTAATGATTAGTTTGTCAAGATCAGTGGCTTGACCAACGCGAGTATTTTCAACCTTATATCTAACTCTTAAAACCGGCGCGAAGACAGCGTCAACTGCAATCATATCGCTTGGCTTTTTAGCTGTACCTTCTTCGATAGTACGGTAGCCACGTCCAACTTCGATTACCATATCGATAACGAGTTTCGACTTGTCATCATCAATTGTTGCAATTATTTGATCAGGATTAACGACTTCAACATCCGCATTTAAGCTAATGTCCTTAGCAGTTACGACGCCTTTACCTTGTTTGACTAATCTAAGGTTTTGAATTTCATCGCCGTAAACTCTAAAGCGAATATTCTTTAAATTAAGCATTATATCTACCGCATCTTCTTTGACGCCTTTTATGGTAGTAAATTCGTGCGTGACGCCCTCTATTTTAAAGGCGGTAATAACAGCGCCGGAAATACTGGATAGCAATACTCTTCTTAGTGAGTTGCCGAGCGTCATGCCGTAACCGCTATGAAGAGGTTCGATTGTAAATGTCGTAGAAGTCTTGCTTTGATCTTCGACTTTTACGATTCCTGGCGTATGTATTTGGTTTGACATGTCTTTCTACTAGACCTCCCTATTAACGTGAGTAATACTCAACGATTAGTTGCTCATTAATGTCCTGCTCGGCGTCATTACGCGTAGGTAATGATTCGACGGTCAGTTCGTATTTTTTGCGATTAACTTTGATCCATCCCGGTACGGTGGTCGGAGCTGGGCTGACATTATCAAGTTGCTTAAAGTATTCGGTCATTAAACTATGGTTTCTAACCTTTAAGTTGTCTCCAACTTTCAGTCTTATTGAAGGGATGTCGATGCGTACTCCGTTTAGCAGGAAGTGGCCGTGAGTTAAAAGTTGTCTTGCGGCTCGTCTCGAAGGAGCAAAACCTGCACGATAAACTGTGTTGTCAGCTCTAATTTCAAGCATTTGTAGTAATATTTCGCCAGATTGACCTTGCCGACGATTAGCCTCTTTCATTAAGTTTGAGAATTGTCTTTCCAATAAGCCGTAGAGTCGTTTAACTTTTTGTTTCTCGCGTAACTGTAGCGCATACTGACTTGGTTTTGATGGTCGCCCACCACCGTTACCGTGTTGCCCGGGAGTAGAAGATCGTTTGACTAAAGCTTTATAGGCTTTAGGATGTAGAGCATAGCCTTCACGTCGGCTCATTTTTACAATTGATTGAGTATCTCTTGCCATAGGATTACACCCTTCTAGCCTTTCTCGGTCTAACGCCGCCGTGTGGCACGCCGGTTAGGTCTTGGATTGATTCAACTTGAATATCTAAGTTGGCTAACGCTCTGACAGCAGCATCTCTGCCTAAGCCAATACCTTTGATGTATACGTCCGCACTTTTAAAACCGTATTGTTGTTTAGCATTTTGCCCGGCTCGTTCCGATGCAACTTGAGCGGCGTAAGCTGTACCTTTTTTAGATCCACGGAATCCGCATGCTCCGGCGCTTGAGGTAGACAGGATTGCGCCAGAGGGATCGCTAAAGCTAACTATTGTGTTATTAAAAGTAGCCAAAATATGAACTTGGCCCTTATTGACACTGCGCTTAGACTTCTTCTTAGCGGTGGTCTGCTCTTTGGTCTCACTGGTTTGGGGTTGGATAGTTTGTTCAGTCATAGTTATAATCTAGGTCTTAGCCGCTACTTTCTTAGCCGTTCCCGATACTGTAACCTTTTTACCTCGTCTGGTTCTGGCGTTGGTTTTTGTACGTTGCCCGCGGGTAGGTAAATTCAATCCATGTCGGATGCCACGGTAGCTTTTTATGTCTTTAAGACGTTTAATATTGCCGCTGACAACGCGTTGTAACTCACCTTCGACAGTGTAGTTACTGCTAATTACTTCTTGAATACGCGATATCTCAGCATCCGTTAAATCTTTCGTACGGATAGTTGTTTCAACACCAGCTTGTTTTAGTATTTCATAACTTGTTTTAGGTCCAATACCATAAACATATGTCAATGAAACCCAAATTAGTTTTTCATTAGGAATAGTTACTCCAGATATTCTTGCCATACTTTAATTAACCCTGTCTCTGCTTGTGGCGTGGTTTACGTTTATTAATAACATAGACTCGACCTTTGCGTCTGACAATAATGTCGTCTGGACTGATTTTTTTGACACTTGCACGCACTTTCATGCGGATCAACGCCTCCTTAGGCCGAAATGACACTCTGCTTAATATTATTTGCGATAGGTGATTCTGCCCTTTGTGAGATCATATGGGGTCAACTCAACCGTAACGCTGTCACCTGGTACGATGCGGATAAAATGTTTACGCATCTTCCCGGCAACGTGAGCTATAATTTGATGGCCGTTTTCGAGTTCAACACGAAACTGCGTACCCGGAAGGGTTTCTATAATAGTTCCGTTTAACTCAATAACTTCTTTATTGGCAGCCATACCTATAACTAGAGGTGAATTATATCAATAACACCTGGTCTTTGTAAAGGGTTTTTACAAAAATATTACTGCGGTATATATTTACCGCTTAAATTACACTTTAATTATATCAGCAATGACTAACTTATCCTATTAAAAGTCGTGATCTTTCGCTAGTGCACATGTCTTGGCATGCAAAAATAACGAATCTGATCGAATTTAAGGTTTTTTAGCAAGCTAATACCGTACGGTGTTAATAGGTAAATAAAAATACTAAGTTTCTTGGTTATTTATTTTTAAGTTTGGTGGTGGTTTTATTATTGCGCTTAGGAAGGCGCAAAAACCTTAAGCGACGCGCTCCTGTAGCGGCATCTAGAGCCGTCGGGGTGTCGTAGTAGAAGTCTGGTTGCTCATATTGATCATAGGTTACCATAAGGGCTCTAGATTCGACTGCTCGAAGGGTCTGCAGCGATACGGACACGAGGATTAGGATTGAAGTACCGCCGATAGTAATGTTCTGATTAATGAAAATCTGGGCAATTATCGGTAGGATAGCTAAAATGCCTAAGCTGATGGCACCGAAAAAGGTTAACTTATTAACGGTTTTGCGCAAATATATTTCAGTCTGATTGCCGCTTCTAATACCTTCTAAAAAGCCACCTTGTTTTTGTAGATTCTCGGCAATATCTTTAGAGTTAAAGGTGATACTGGTATAAAAATACGTAAAAACAAATACGAGCAAGAAATAGGTAATCGGGTAGATATAGGCTTTCCAGGCTTCGGTGGCAAAGGTAGTGGCGGACGGGGTTTGGAACCATGTCACTAAATTTGAACCGATTGAGGCAATGGTATGATCTTTTGATGCGCTCATTAACTGTCCACCAAAACTAGGCACGCTAAGAAAAGCAACTGCAAATATGATCGGTACGACGCCGGCAGTTATAAGTTTAACGGGTAGAATTGTCGTCACTCCTCCGTACGCTCGGTTGCCCTGCACTCTCTTAGCATAATTTATAGTCAGATTTCTGGCGGCTTCGTTCAACATAACTACAATCCAAGTCAGCAAAACAGTTACGGCTATGATTGCCAAAAGATAAAGGAAAGACTTGTTGTCTATCGGTAAGGTGTGGCCGAAAATCTTCCACCTATCTTTAGTACCAAGAACCGAACTCATTAGCTGATATATATTAGCCGGTAAGCGGCTGACGATGCCAACTGTGATAATTAAAGAGATACCGTTTCCGACACTCTGTTCAGTAACAATTTCACCTAGCCACATTAGCAACATTGAGCCCCCGGTCAATGCTCCGACCATGATGACCCATTGCAGCAGTGAAGCGTTAGCCGTAATGTTTCCAACGCCGCCAATACTTTGGGCAGCCTGACGAATAAGATAAATTAAGCCGATTGACTGGACGATAGCAAGAGGAAAGGTCAAAATACGAGTGTATTGGTTAATCTTCTTTTGTCCGAAATCGCCTTCCTTTTGTAAAGTTTCAAGTTGCGGTATGGCTTTGGTCAGCAGCTGCATAATAATTGAGGCGTTAATGTAAGGGCCTAGACCAGCCAGCATGATTGAAAAGTTGGCCAGCGCACCACCTGAAATTACATTCATGAAACTTAGCAGTTGCGGTGCGTTTGGTGACGTGAATAGATTATTTATAATCTGGTGAAGAGTGGAGGCATTGCCCAATGGCACTGGCACGTTAATTAATATACGGAATACTAATATAATTCCCAGTACAGCCAGAATACGCTTGCGCATATCCTTGTGGCCTAATGATTGCCAAATAATTTTCCAGTTCATTCTAACTTTTTCTTAAGTTTGTCTCTCACCTAGGTTTAATTCCCTAAATCTTACAAAGATTTATATAACAGGTTTAAGTATTACATAGCTTGGCTTGTATGCCAACGGTCTTTCAGGATAATTTTTACTTGTGGTTTTTATCTAAGTTTGGCTTAGCTGTCCGAGCAATAATATTGACGGTTGTAAAACTGCCACCGGCTTTTTGAATAGCTTCAACCGCTTTTTTTGAGGCTTTTGGCAAACTGACATTAACTTTCTTAGCAAGGTCGCCCCGATATAGCAGCTTAACGCTAACGTGCTGGTTACTTATTAGCTTGGATTCACTTAGTTCAACGGCTGTAATTTCGGTATGGTTAAGTTTGGCAAGCTGGTCTGTAAATACGTTTTCCGGACTAACTTTATAACTTCTAAAACCCGGCAGTTTCGGCAGTTGTTGCATTAATGGATTTTGGCCACCTAGAAAACCCGGTCGTTTGGTTGATCCGGCTCGTGCTTTTTGACCTTTAGTACCACGTCCGGCAGTTTTACCCTGTCCAGCTGATATGCCTCGTCCTACTCGTTTGGCAGTTTTTTGTCTAGCAATGTTCAGTTCATTAAACTTCATATTATTTAACCTTCTTGACCTTTGCTAAGGCTAGAGTGGTAATCCATTCCTTAGCTGGTTTTAACTGATTAAGCGCTGCGATTGTAGTGTAAGCGGTATTGGTTTTATTAGAAGAACCCATGGACTTACTTAAGACATTGCTGATACCGGCAACTTCTAAAATGCTACGTACAACTCCGCCGGCAATTAAACCCGTTCCCTGACTGGCAGGCATAAGCAGCAACTTAACGCCACCAACTTTGGCTTCGACATCATGCGGAATAGTGCCTTTATACATGGCTACTTTAATCATATTCTTCTTGGCAACTTCATTAGCTTTTGTAACTGCTGCTGTAACGTCAGCACCCTTTGCGATGCCGATGCCTACTTTTCCCTTGTGGTCACCGACGGCAACTAAGGCTCGAAAACGGAAGCGTCGACCGCCCTTAACTACCCTAGCGACTCGGTCTATATTCAGCGTGCGTTCGTCAAATTGTTTTTCTTCAACTAACTCACCACGTCTTGGTCGTAATGTTGCAGGTTCACTTTTAATTGAATTAGTCATTAGAACTCCAATCCTTCTTGTCTTGCTGTTTCGGCTAATTTTTTAATTCGGCCATGATAAAGTTTTGAGCCACGGTCTAAGACTACTTGGTTAATTTTGGCAGCTTGAGCCTTTTTGGCAATTTCTTTGCCTATTAATACGGCCTTATCCGTCATCGATCCTTCGCTTTTGCGACCAATCGTTGATACGTAAACTAAAGTTTTACCAGTTTGGTCATTAATTATTTGAGCGGTAATATGGCTATTGGATATATGAATGCTCAGTCTTGGTCGTTCATTGGTGCCTTTAATTACGGATCTAACACGTGCTTTTCGCTGTAACATATTCTTTTTGGCGCGTTCAAGTCTGTTCATACTATTTTTCCTTACCACTCTTACCACTCTTGCGGATTATATATTCGCCTTCGTATTTTATACCCTTACCTTTGTAAGGTTCGGGTTTTCTTAGTTCCCGGATGTCGCTGGCGACCTGACCAACCCGTTGCTTGTCAAACCCGGAAATGGTAATAATATTTTGTTCTACGTTAGCTGTGATTCCTTCTGGCAAGCTGAAGTTAATATCGTGAGAATAACCGAGATTAAATTTTAAGCCATTGCCTTGCAATTGGACACGATACCCAACTCCATTGACTTCCAGTTTCTTACTAAAACCTTGGCTGACACCAGTAACCATGTTAAAGATAAGCGTACGCATTAGACCGTGGTTAGCACGATGAATCTGTTCGTCATCGATACGTGATACTACCAGCAGGTTATCCTCCTGCTTAATATTGATTCCTTTCAGAATCGGCTGCTTAAGACTGCCTTTGTTACCATTAACAACTACTTCACTGTCTGTGATATTTACAGTGACTCCTGATGGTATTAAAATTGGTGATTTACCGACTCGACTCATGGCTCTTATCCTTAATAAACTTTACAAATTAATTCGCCGCCAATTTGGCTCTTTTTAGCTTCATTACCACTCATGATTCCTTTAGATGTGCTAATTATGACGATTCCTCGCCCACGTTTAACTACCGGAATTTCTTTCGACTTGACATAGGTACGACGACCAGGTCGGCTAAGTCTGACAATTTCAGTTATGCGGGCATTTTGACCTTCTTGAGCCAATGTCAGGCGTAGGGTTTTTTTGTCATCCGATTTATCTATGTCTACGCCGTTAATAAATTCGGCTTCGACCAGTATCTTAGCTACCGCTTCTTTAGCATTGGAGTGTGGTAAATACACTTCGTATTTATTTACGGCAATGGCATTGCGGATACGTGTCAGCATATCGGCGATCGGATCAGTGGAAACTATACTCATATATTGGATATCCTTTCTACCAGCTCGACTTAGTTACGCCCGGTATTTCGCCCCGGCTGGCATGCTCACGAAAACTTATACGGCTTAGACCGAACTGACGCATATAGCCTCTCGGTCGATGGGTTTCAAAACAGCGGTTCTTTAGCCTGGTCCTGGAACTGTTACGTGGTAATTTAGCCAGTCCTTCATAGTCGCCAAGTTGTTTTAGCTCGGCGCGTTTTGCTGCGTAACGCTCAATCATTTGGCGACGTTTGTCGTCGCGAACAACTATTGATTTTTTAGCCATTACTTATTCTCCTTGGCAAACGGCATGCCGAATTTTGTGAGTAATGCTTTAGCATGTTCCGGCTTAACCGCTTTAATTATGAAATTTATCTGAAGCCCGTGGGCTGTGGTGGTTTCTTCAAAACTTAACTCGGGAAATACGCTTTGGTCAGTAAAACCTAGAGAATAGTTACCCTGCTGATCAAAAGCTTTATTGCTGACACCATGAAAATCTCGAAGACGTGGCAATATGATGTTGATGACACGGTCCATGAATTCATACATCCGCTCGTTACGTAGAGTCACCTTTAAGCCAATCTTATTACCTTCACGAAGCTTAAAGCTGGCAATTGACATGCGGGCAGTAGTTTCGATAGGCTGTTGGCCTGTTATCTTACGCAGGGTATTAGCGGCTACTTCCATAAGCCGTTTATCGTCCTTAGCTTTACCCAGGCCAATATTAACTACAATTTTTTCTAATTTAGGTACCATGTTAACGTTCTTAAGTTGAAGCTCTTTCTCTAATTCGTCAACTAGCTTAGCTCTATACAATTCGCTTAAGCGGGCCTTGGTGATCACGGGTGTCTTAGGTTTAGTAGCCATCACTTAATCTCCTTGCCGCTTTTAGCAAACAATCTCACTTTGCCGCCATCGGCATTAGATTTGATTTTGATACGGCTGGCTCGTTTGGTTGAAGGATCATAAATACCGACTTTGGATATATTAATAGGTTTAGTAATTTCAATAATGCCACCCTGAGGATGTTGATTATTGGGTTTTTGGTGTTTCTTAACTATATTTATACCTTCTACCGTAACAGTATTGTTGATTGGCGAGGTGGTGACTATCTTACCGGTTTTACCTTTATACTTACCGCTTCTAACGATAACAGTATCACCTTTAGCTAGTTTAATCTTAAACATCTTATTCATAGTTAGAGTACCTCCGGCGCCAAGCTTATAATTCTGGCGTAACCCATGTCGCGCAATTCTCTTGGAACTGGACCGAATATACGGGTAGCCCTTGGAGTTTTATCATCGGCAATTAAAACTGCGGCGTTATCATCAAATTTTATAGTTGAGCCGTCTTTACGACGAATTTGTGACTTGGTACGCACAATTACGGCCTTAACGACACTTTTTTTCTTGACCGTGCCGTTTGGATTGGCATCTTTTACGGTTGCAACTATAATATCGCCAACTCGCGCATAACGTCGTCTGGTACCACCAAGCACACGGATGCAAAGAATTTCTTTAGCACCGCTGTTGTCAGCTATACCTAATCTGGTTTCTTGCTGAATCATTCGGACTTCTCCTCGGTAATTTTAGCAGCTGGTTCCTCTGCTTTAAGGTGAGATAAATCTTCTTCACGCAGAGCCGGTTTTTCCAAAATTTTACTTAGTTTAAAACGCTTACGAGCGCTTAGAGGACGACATTCTACAATTTCAACCTTGTCGCCAACTTTGGCTTCATTTTTTTCATCATGAGCCATAAATTTAGAAGTTTCCTTATACTGTTTGCGATAAATTGGATGGGTTTTACGCCTTTCAACCTTGACTGTGATTGTCTTGTCGCTGGCATTAGAACTTACGGTACCAGTAATAGTCTTGGGCATTACAGTTTCTCCTTTGCTAGTTGCTCGCTCAGGACAGTTAGTACCCTAGCCAGATCTTTGCGCTTATTTCTTACTTGACGAACATTATGGTTTTCACCCATGATCGTACTTCTTTTCAACTCTACTATCTCGTCGCGTAACTTGACGCTTTCTTTGGTCAAATCGATGGTAGATAGCTTCCGGACATCAGACAGCTTCATACTATGCTTCCTCCCTAACTAGGAATTTTGTCTTAACAGGTAGTTTATGGGCTGCTAAACGCATGGCTTCTCGGGCCGTTTCTTCACTGACACCTTGCATTTCAAATAACACAGTGCCTGGCTTAACCTTAGCGACAAAAAATTCTGGATTGCCCTTACCACTGCCCATCTTTACGTCTTGAGGTTTTCTGGTAACTGGGGTATGCGGAAAAATTCTGATCCAGATTTTACCACCACGTTTAATGTATCTAGTCATTGCCTGCCGGGATGCTTCAATTTGTCTTGAAGTAATTCTTTCATGGCCCTGTGCCTGTAAGGCAAAATCGCCATAAGCTATATAATTACCGCCCGTCGCAACGCCTTTAATGCGTCCTTTGCGTACCTTACGGAACTTAGTTCTAGAGGGGATCAGCATTTTAGACTACCTCGCCTTTGTAAACCCAGACTTTAACACCAATAATGCCAGCGGCGGTATGAGCTGCGACGTAAGCGTAATCAATATCTGCCCGTATGGTATGCAGAGGTACGGATCCGGCCACTTCTTTTTCGCGACGGCTCATTTCCGCGCCATTGAGACGTCCGGACACTTGTATTCTTATTCCTTTGGCGCCGGCTCGCATAGTTGCAGCGCTGGCTGATTTTATGGCCCGTCTGAAGCTCATGCGTCTTTCAAGTTGGTGAGCGATGTTCTCGGCTACCAGTTTAGCGTAAAGTTCAGGTTTCTTTATTTCTTCAATATTAACGCGGGTAGGTGTTTTATAAATTTTTTCAATATCGTCTTTTAATTCCTGAGCACCAGTACCACCCCGACCAATCACTACGCCAGCTTTAGCGGTATTAATAGTAACCGTCACCAGATTTGGCGTCCGACTGATTTCGACTCGGTTGATTGCCGCCCGACCGCCTAATTTGTTTTGAATTAAACGCCTGACTTTTATGTCATCCTCAAGATAAGCGGCGTATGAGCGCTTGCCTGCAAACCATCGACTGGACCACGCTTTATTCACCTGAAGGCGCATACTGATAGGATTTACTTTTTGACCCATTATGCGGTCTCCTTCACTTCATTAGTTTTTTTGGTAACTGCTTTAGATGTGGTCTTAGCCGGTCTTTGTTCGCCGTCAACCACCACCCGAATATGTGAGCTCTTTTTCTCAAACGGTAAAGCACTGCCACGAGCGGCCGGGCGGAATCGCTTTAGACGCGGGCCAGGCGTAATACTGATCTCAACTATTCTTAATGAGGATGGTTTGTAATTGTGGTTATAGTCTGCATTAGCCCGGGCACTCATAATAGCTTTTTTAACAGCCAAAGCACTGCGTCTAGGCGTGTGTTCGAGAATAGTAATTGCATCATCGACGCTACGACCACGTACAAGTGCTGCTACGACACTAATTTTACGCGGACTAATTTTTACGCCTTTAGCGATTGCTTGTACTGACATAATCTTAATTCCTTGCCGCCTTAGCTAACTTACCGCCGTGATTCTTAAATTTCCTAGTTGGACTAAATTCACCCAACTTATGTCCAACCATGTTTTCTGTAATAAAAACCGGTACATGAACACGGCCGTTATGGACGGCAATCGTGCGTCCTACAAATTCAGGTGCAATTGTACTAGCCCTAGCCCAGGTTTTAACAATAGTTCTATCATCCGCACTTAGAGCATTTAGTTTCTTGGACAGCTTAAAATCTATAAACGGTCCTTTCTTAAGAGAGCGACTCATTTACTTAGCCTCCGTTGTCACGTGGTAATTTAATGTTACTGCTACTTGATTTGCTATGCTCATATTATTTCCTCTTGCTGACATGACGACTACGTACAATATACTTATCCGTCGATTTATTATGTCTGGTTTTCAAACCAAGCGTCTTCTGACCCCAAGGAGTTCTCGGAGCTTTGGCCATTCTGTGTCTACCACCGTCTCCACCACCGTGCGGGTGATCGACTGCATTCATAACAACACCTCGGACAGACGGTCGAATGCCACGGTGACGATTGCGTCCGGCCTTACCGATTGAAACATTTTGATGTTGTTCGTTGCCGATGGCACCTAAGCTGGCACTACAGTCTAAACGTACAAAGCGAACTTCGCCGCTAGGTAATTTGATTTGAGCGTTGACTTCATCCTTTGCTACCAGCTGGGCTGAAGCTCCGGCACTACGCACTAATTGCGCTCCACGGCCGGGGGTTATCTCTATGGCGTGGATCGTACTGCCTACCGGAATACTTTTTAGTGGCATACGGTTTCCGTTTTCGACTGCTATTTCTACACCGTTACGAATGGTTTGACCCTGGCTCATGCCCTGTGCGGCAATGACGTAGCAATATTTGCCATCACTTCCCTTGACCCGGGCTATGCGAGCACTACGAAAAGGATCATATTCAACGTGCTCGATAATACCGCTGAAATTTTCAGGTAAGGAAAAACTAATGTTGCGGTATAGTTTACGACTACCGCCACCTTTATGCCTGGTAGTAATCCGGCCGGTGTTGTTACGGCCTTTGTTACGCTTGACCGCTTTGGTAAGTCCGGGTACCGACCTTTTAGTCGTTAGCATGGAATTATCCTGGCTCATCATACCGCGTTGACCGTTAGTAGTTGGATTGTAAGTAGTAAGTGCCATTATGCAGTCTCCTTGTCGGTCTTAGCACGTCGTCCAATCCGGCGCTTCGGCTTGTCATCCTTGGTTTCTTTAGCCTGCTGTTTTTCAACCTCTTCTTGTAATTTAGCTGCTTGCTGCTCTTCTTCTTCAATGGCTTCAAAGAAAGGTAAACTGTTATTTTCCGCTAACGTTACATACACTTTAGAAAAGTCGTTGTTGTGACCTTTGTAGACACGACGTCCATTTTTAACGATCGTTCGTTTGGCTTTGCCGGCAATATTGGCGGTGTTGATTTTGATCACCTTAACGCCATACTGCAATTCAATTGCCTGTTTGACGCTTAATTTGTTAGCGTTAGTTGGTACATCAATAACGTAAACTCGCGAATTGCTTAGTTTATACGATTTTTCACTTAAGCGAGGCTTTAGAATCATATGCTTGAGTTCCATTATTTAGCCTCCTTTTTTGCTGGTACGTCCAGCCAATCTTCAATCGTTGCGATAGCTTGAGAGCCTATAATCAAACAATCGGCGTCTAGTATCCGGGCAACATTTAAGTATTTAGGCTGGATAACCTTAACGTCACTTATATTGGATGCGGCGCGTTTAAGTTTGTCACCGATTGTATCGACAACTACCAGGGTATTGCCCTTGGCATCGATTTTAGTCAATAGTTTGACTAGTTCTTGAGTTTTGCCTTCTTTAAGCTCTAATTTATCAATAACCTTGATGCGGTTTTCAGTGGCAGCTATGCTTAAAGCCTGTCTAATGGCGTTACGCTTAGCTTTAAGGTTTATCTTCTTGGAATAATTCTCAAATCCAGTTGGACCAAAAACAATACCACCACCACGCCATAGTGGCGTACGGCTGGAGCCGACTCGGGCTCGGCCGGTACCTTTTTGGCGCCATGGTTTCTTGCCGCCACCACTTACCAGTCCTCTCGTCTTTGTGACTGCGAGGTTCAGTCTGCCATTAGCCAAATAAGCTTCATACGCCTGCCTGAGCAGCTCGTAATTTATATCCGAAATTCCAAAAATGGATTGGTTTAGTTTAGCTGCAGTAGTAGCTTTTGCGCCAGCTGTTGTATATGTAGGCACAGCCATTATTTGGCCTCCTTAACTATAACCATGGATTTGCGTGGCCCTGGCACTGATCCGGCTACGCCGATAACGTTCGTCTCTGGGTTAATCAAGGCGACTTTAAGGCCGTGGGTAGTAACTTGTTCGTGACCCATCCGTCCAGCCATCCGTTTACCTTTTAGAATATGCTGTGGATACATTGATCCGATCGAACCGACCCGACGATAGCTCCGTCCACCATGTGTTTTACGACCACGGTGAAAATTGTGACGCTTGATAGTACCAGCCCAACCTTTACCTTTGGATGTGCCGGTAACCGACACACTGTCGCCAACATTAAAAACGTCGGCCTTGATTGTGTCGCCGACGTTAAGTGTTGAGTCATTACTCTTGTCACGAAGTTCTTTAATAATTTTCGGGGTTGCTTTGCTGGCCTTAAGTTTACCACTTAGTGGCTTATTGATTTTTTTAGTATCGCCGGCGCCAATAATATCTGCCGAATATCCGTCAATTGCTTCAGTACGCTTGCCAATTACAATATTTTTATCCACGCTCAGCAAGGTTATCGCTTGAACGCTACCGTCCTCGCTAATAACCGATGTCATTCCAAGTTTTCGCGTAATTAGAGCCTTCATGGCAACCTTTGTTTACATTATTACTATTTTGACCTACCACCTGATATTAAGTGGACTAAACATTAAAATGCTTGGTACCGGGTGGTTTCCTAATCTGTTTTAGCAGTTAAGACCTGCGCTGGTCACCAAGTTAACGTCTTTAGATACCATCATAGATTAACAACTAAATTATTACCTGTCAATATGTTGCAAATAATACTTTAACAATTACATTTTAATTTCAACGTCGCAACCGGCTGGAAGGGATAAATTCATCAGGCTATCGATAGTTTTAGGAGTCGGTTCAAAAACATCAATCAGTCGCTTATGTACACGCATTTCAAACTGCTCACGACTTTTCTTGTAGACGTGCGGGCTTTTAATGACGGTAAACACGGATTTGCGAGTTGGCAAAGGTATTGGTCCGGCTAAAGTCGCACCGGTTCTGAGCGCAGTATCTACAATTTGTTTAGCGGCCTGATCTATGACCTTGTGATCATAGGCTTTTAAGCGGATGCGTATCCGCTGTTTGCTGTCGCCGTTAGCTTGAGCCATTATTATCTCCTATAACTTTACTTCGTCAGCGTAACCTCTTCCGGAGTGATGAGTGACCGGACGAGTTCTCGCTGAGATATTATTACAAAGCAGTATTATATCTTATCTACAAAAGAATTCAAGATTTACTAACTTCAGAGCCTATTACTGGAGTGCGGCCGTATTGATCGACTATACTCGATCCAGTATTAGGGTTAAACGGATCGTTTATATTCCAGGGCTGGCCGTTACCGGGCGCGAAAACGACTTGGCTTAGATTTTCATTATCGTTAGATGACAAAGTTTTACTATTGGAATACAAGTGAGCTTCACTTATAGGATATAGCACTACATCCGGTCCGCTTGGACCTCCCTTATCTAAAATGGCTCCAATATATGGACCATAAACTACAGGATCAAAAATAGTTTCGCCGTTAACATTAACCCAAATATTGTTCTCAAAATCGACAGGCGTGTTAGATCCGATCTCCTTACTGAGGTTATTTTCGGCAACGCTAATAGCTGTCGAGTTGGTCCCAACAGGATTAGGATATGAATTTATAAAGGGAGTATTATCTAATGTGATATAAGGATTTCGATCTACTTTGGGATAAGTATGTTTTACTACTTGGGTAATTTCATTATTGTTTGTCTTATTTGAGGATAAGTCGTAGCCGGCGAGGGATGCAATTCCGCCAGCAAGAAGTGTTGTTCCGATTAGTACACCTCTAAAGCTATGTCGATTACTTGTAATTTCAGGTTTAATCATAAAACATACAATACTATAACTAATGCTATTAGTCAAGTATTATGACTTGGAATCTAACTGGAATCGCACCATAACCAATAAGGACACCGTTGGTTCTCAATGTAGACTAGTTGTTACCACTAACAATTAACTACAAAGGAGAATAGCGATGTCCTACCATCAGCTTACACAAACTAACCGTATAGAGATAGCTGTACTGTATCGGTCTGGTATGAGATATAGAGAGATTGGCAAGCAGGTTGGCTGCCATCACAGTACCGTTAGCCGAGAGTTAAGAAGGCACACCTGGCATAATCCATCTGGGTATAATGCTACGCAAGCCCGTCTCCAGTTGAAGCATACCAGATTACTTGCCAACCAACACAAGCGTAAATTATCGGTAGATGAGGCTTTAGCGGCTATCGTAACTAGAAGACTAATTCGTAACGACTCACCCCAGCAAATAGCTGGCTGGATGCTAGAAACGAAACAGGAGGTTCGGGTTTGCGCTCAGACAATCTATGACTGGATATATTGCTCCGCTCGTCATCTCCTCAATCACTTGCACTGCCGTAAAGGCAAATACCGTAGAACTAGAGAGAATACTCTTCGAAAAGCTTTTAGAGATAAACAAAAGGCATATCGTAAGATTACGGCTAGACCAGCTCATATACAAAAACGTAGTCGTTATGGTCACTGGGAAGGAGATATGGTTGTTGGTAAAGGACACAGTGGTTGTATAGCCACCTTCGTGGAGCGTAAGAGTGGTTATCTTATGGCGGTAAAACTAAACCGTGGGACTGCCAAGAAGTTTGAGTTAGCTGCTAAGCGTAGCTTTACTGCAATACCGGAGGGGTACCGTAAAACCTTAACTCTAGATAATGGCAGCGAAATGAGTAATTACGAAGGAATCGAGAAGTCTACTGGGCTAGATATCTACTTTGCTCAACCCTACCATTCATGGGAACGCGGTACTAACGAGAATACCAATGGGCTATTACGCTTTTACTTTCCGAAACAGATGAGGTTTGAAAGTATTACCCAGAAAATGCTTGACCTTGCCGTCAAGCAGCTCAATACTAGGCCAAGGAAACGACTAGGCTACAAAACACCAGATCAAGTCCTAAAAGCTAGTGGTGCATTTCCAGCTGGAATCTAGCTGATTGTCAGTCATTGCTACTCTCAACTACTAAACAATGATGATTATAAATTATTTACTTTAGATTATTAATGGTCACTGTTTAAGCTAAAATAAAAAGCCTATCAATTAAGACAGGCTTTTTACATGATTGGCTAAGGATTATTACTTGATAACCTTAGTAACGACACCAGCACCGACTGTACGTCCACCTTCACGAATAGCAAAGCGTAAGCCTTGATCCATAGCGATTGGAGCTAACAGTTTAACTTTAAAAGTAATCGTGTCGCCAGGCATGACCATTTCTTTGTCAGCCGGAAGTTCAACTTCTCCGGTTACGTCTGTAGTTCTAAAGTAGAACTGTGGCTTATATCCCTTAAAGAATGGCGTATGTCGTCCTCCTTCTTCTTTAGTTAGGATATAGACTTCGCTTTCAAACTCGGTATGAGGAGTAATTGTTCCGGGCTTAGCCAAAACCTGACCGCGTTCGATGTCCTCGCGTTCAATGCCCCTTAGTAGTATACCGGCGTTGTCGCCAGCCTGACCTTGATCGAGTTGCTTCTTGAAAGCTTCAATACCGGTGACAACCGACTTTTGTGTTGCCCTGATTCCGACAATTTCAACTTCCTCGTTCATTTTAATGATACCAGACTCGATTCTACCAGTAGCAACCGTTCCACGGCCCTTAATTGAAAAGACGTCTTCAATAGGCATGAGAAACGGCTTGTCTAGTTCACGGACAGGCTCTGGAATGAAGTCATCCATTGCCTTAACAAGTTCCAAAATCGCATCTTCACTATCTTTGTCGCCTTCAAGCGCTTTAGTGGCTGAGCCTCGGATGATTGGGCAATTACGGTCAAAGTCGTATTTAGCAAGCAGATCACGAACTTCTTCTTCGACAAGGTCGACGAGCTCTGGATCAGCCAGGTCCATCTTATTGAGGAACACCAGGACACTTGGTACGCCAACCTGGCGAGCCAAAACAACGTGTTCGCGTGTTTGCGGCATTGGACCATCGGCGGCACTAACTACTAGAATAGCTCCGTCGATTTGGGCAGCACCAGTAATCATGTTCTTGACGTAGTCGGCGTGTCCAGGCATATCTACGTGTGCGTAGTGCCTCTTCTCGCTTTCATATTCCTGGTGGGAGGTAGCGATAGTAATACCACGCTGTCTTTCCTCAGGTGCGTTATCGATCTGGTCGTAAGCGACCGCTTTGTTAACGTCGCTAGGTAACCTTTTAGCTAATACTGCGGTAATCGCAGCGGTTAATGATGTCTTGCCGTGGTCAACGTGACCCATAGTACCGACGTTGACATGTGGTTTAGTACGGTCGAATACTGCCATTAATTGCTCCTTTAGTTATTAATCGACTCTTTGAAAGTTTTAAAAGCGCATAAGCCAACAAGGGCAACGCTCTATAACAGGGTTAGTATAGATAAAAACCACTTGCTTGTAAAGCTTTTATGAGTCTCGGATGATTAATGAAATTATATCATTTGCACGTATTGCTGCTAAAGTAACTTTTTTTTAGAGTTGTTTAATTAAGGCTTGAATAAAGCTCGTATGAAACAACGTATCTATACGACAAACATCTATCTTAATTTGTCCTTGGTAAACTAAACCTAAAAGACACTTGGCGTTAGTATTGAACAGTTCTGGCTATTGTGCTGCTTTATTGATATTAGCAGCGCTAGGTCAGTAAAATTTAAAATATGTAGTCTCATAAATTCAGTTCAGCCATCTATTGGCGGAAATCGCCATAACAGTATATTTGTGCTAATATAGCTTCTTATGGAATCCTATCCAGATTTGTCCCCTGGCAGAATACTAGGAATTGAGCAGATTGACTTAGTATATGATGCGATTGTTCAACTCAATGAAATTAAAACGAAAATCGAAGAAATTGACTCCATGCCTACCTGCGACTTACCCAAAGATATTAATGACCAAAAGTCCGAACTACTTTTTACCCAATTAACCAAGAGCTTAGAAGCACGCGAAAGATTTCTTCAACTAGAACTCCCGGATAAAGAGAGGTTCATAACCTATGCCGCACTTGAGCACTCCGTCGCGGAAGATATTGGTATTGAAGACGATATAGATATAGCCACGTTCCAATATTTATCACTGATAGAGGGTTCTGCCGTAATTTTTGACCCTAAAAATTATTTTATATGCGGTGTAGTTGACGGCGAACCAAAGCTTACCATTAAAAAATGTCAAGATAATAAGCAAGGGTCTTTTGGAAGTGGTCTTAGTCTAGCATTTTCTTTAATTATTCCAATCAATAGTGATCGCATAATCCATAAAGTTGAAGTCAATAAGGAACAACTGCAAGATATGTTGATCGGCAGCTCGGCAATTAATAATTACTTTGATTGGCTTTTTAAAAATGCAGATAGGCAGCATGAGGCGTTAGATTTAGCCACATTTTTAAGAGACAGCATAGGTACGATTTACGAGCCGAAAGATAAATCGGATTCGCTCATCGGGCCGATCAAAGTTTTAATGTAGACAAGTAGCGGTTTAGCGCTTAGCATTCTTGGCAATAATAGCTTCGGTGACGTTATTTGGCACGTCAGCGTAGTGATCGAGTTCCATCGTCGAAGCTGCCCTACCTTGAGTCATTGACCTTAGATTGGTAGTATACCCGAACATTTCACCTAAGGGTACGAAAGAAGTGATCTCCTTAATTCCGGATGATAAATCTTCCATGCTTTCAATTCGCCCCCGCTTAGAATTTAAGTCACCAATCACATCACCCATGAATTCTTCTGGCGTAACAACTACGATTTTCATGACTGGTTCGAGAAGTACCGGACTTGCTTTTTTAACACCATCTTGCAAGGCCATTGAACCGGCAATCGAAAACGCCATTTCAGATGAGTCGACTTCGTGATAGCTTCCATCATACAGTTCAGCTTTTAAATCTACGACCGGGTAGCCGGCTATAACACCGTTGGACATAGCTTCCTCGATGCCTTTTCTGACTGCCGGAATATATTCGCTTGGTACGACGCCGCCCTTGATCGAGTTAATGAACTCAAAACCAGCTCCGGCCTCGTTTTGTGACAACCTCAGCCAAACGTCACCATACTGACCACGGCCACCACTTTGACGTACGAATTTTCCTTGAATCTCGACACCATCCTTGCGAATTGTTTCACGGTATGCAACCTGTGGTTGACCAACATTCGCTTCAACGTTAAACTCGCGCTTCATGCGGTCGACAATGATCTCAAGGTGCAGCTCTCCCATACCGGATATAATAGTTTGACCGGTTTCTTCATCAACTCTAATCCTGAATGTGGGATCTTCTTCAGCTAGTCGTTGCAGGGCGATGCCCATTTTCTCTTGATCGGCTTTCGTCTTTGGCTCAATTGCAATCGACACCGGCGGTTCGGGGAAAGTAATACTTTCTAAAATTATTGGATTATTAATATCACATAAAGTATTGCCGGTCGTAGTACCTTTAAGTCCGACAATGGCAGCAATGTCCCCGGCAGAAACCGAATCAACATCTTCGCGTTTGTCGGCTTGCATACGCACAATCCGTCCGACCCGCTCTTTTTCATTTGTAGAACTGTTTAATATATAGCTGCCGGAATCGAGTTTGCCGGAATAAACTCTAAAATATGCCAGCTTGCCCACAAAAGGATCGGTGGCAATTTTAAAAGCTAAAGCTGCGAACGGTTGTTCGAGATTTGGCTGTCGCTCTATTTCGTCACCACTTTTTGGATGATGACCCCAAGTACTACCACGATCCAACGGACTTGGTAAAAATTCGGTTACCAAATCCAATACTTTCTCTACGATCACGCCGCGTCCGTCACCACCAGTCACAGGAAAAAACTTACCAGACAGGGTTGCAGTCCTAATAGCTCGCTTGATTTCGATTTCACTCAAACCATCTTCGCCGACTTCCAGGTACTTTTCCAGCATAGCTTCATCTTCAGCCACAGCATTTTCAATTAAAAGTGAGCGATAGCGTTTGGCTTCTTCAATCATATCGGCCGGTATATCTCCTTCGACCAATTCATGATCTGTAAAATCCTTGTAGGTATAGGCTTTCATTGATACGAGATCGATGACACCATTGATGCTCTGTTCAAATCCAATCGGTAAATGAATCGGAAAGGCGGCTTTGTTTAAGCGGTGGTGGATAGATTCCAGTGATTTGTGATAATCGCCGCCGGTTTGGTTTATTTTATTAATAAAACAGACTCTTGGTACGTTATACTTGTCCGCCTGACGCCAGACAGTTTCACTCTGACTTTCTACGCCCATTTTACCGTCAAATACTACTACTGCACCGTCAAGCACGCGCAGACTGCGCTCAACCTCGACGGTGAAATCGATGTGACCTGGGGTGTCTATGATGTTAATTTGATGGCCTTTCCAGTAGCAAGTCACAGCAGCTGAAACGATGGTTATGCCACGTTCTCGTTCTTGCGCCATCCAGTCTGTAGTTGTTTCGCCTTCATGTACGGCACCGATCTTGTGCTTTAAGCCCGTCCTGTACAAAATACCCTCTGTAGTTGTGGTTTTACCGGCATCAATATGGGCAATAATGCCAATGTTGCGGAGTTTATCTATAGCGTACTGTTTGTTGGCCATCAAATTTCCTTAAATTTTATTAGTTTCAATCTAAATTTTATCCGCGGGCAAAATGCGCAAAAGCCCGGTTAGCTTCGGCCATCTTATGCGTGTCTTCGCGTTTCTTTACCGCTGCGCCCTGGTTGTTATATGCATCTACCAGTTCGGCAGCCAATCGATCCGCCATGCTCATTCCACGACGTGACCGGGTAGCCTGAACCAGCCACATGGTAGTCAAATGACCTTGACGTTGTCCTTTAACCTCAAACGGTATTTGAAAATTAGCACCTCCAACACGTCTTGAGCGAGTCTCAACTTGTGGTTGTATGTTTCTATAAGCTTGCTCGAAGACTTCTAATGGATTATCGACTTTAAGTTTAGCTGCGGCTTTTTGCATGCCTGAGTAAACCAGATTTTCAGCCAATTGTTTCTTGCCGTTTAACATGACGCGGTTAATAAGTTTTTGTACTTGAACTGAATTATAGACGCGATCCGGTTCAATAGCTCTAACTAGCGATTTAGTTTTCTTTCTTGGCATATATTTAACCTACGCTTTCTTGGCGCCATACTTGCTGCGCCCTTGTTTGCGATTATTGACTCCTTGTAGATCGAGGCTGCCGCGTACAATATGATAACGCACGCCTGGCAAGTCTTTAACTCTTCCGCCTCTGACCAGCACTACAGCGTGTTCCTGCAGATTATGTCCTTCACCGCCAATATATGCCCAGACCTCATAGCCGTTAGTTAGACGTACACGGGCCACTTTTCTAAGTGCAGAGTTTGGTTTCTTAGGTGTTTTGGTCGTAACTTTAACACAAACACCGCGCTTAAACGGCGCCGGTTTCTCGTAGTTACTGGTTTTTAAGTTGTTGACAACTCTTTGCATAGCGGGCGACTTACTTTTAGTAAGCACCTTCTTACGGGGCTTGCGCACCAATTGGTTAATTGTTGGCATTATCTACTTTCTTCTCCTTTGGATTCAAAACAATCCTGACTGGTCTATACTGCTGCAGCTTATACTCCACTTAACTCGATTGCCAACTTGAGCTAAATGAACTTTATCGCCGGCTCGGAGTCAATCAGACGAATGCCGATCCCTTAATTTAACTTATCTTAAGTTCGGTTGTTAATTTTACCAGATGTATGACAGTATATCAACTAACGAAGGATTCTTCGCTCATATTGTCGGTCGGAAGCCCTTCTTCAGTGGTTTCAGCTTCCTCTTCATAGCCAGTGCCAACCGGTATTTTACGACCGAGAATGACGTTTTCCTTGAGTCCAAATAAGTGATCAACTTTTCCAGACGTGGCCGCACCAATCAAGACTCTTGTCGTATCCTGAAACGACGCTGCACTCAAGAACGAATCAGTTGCTAATGAAGCTTTGGTAATACCAAGCAGTAGCTGAACTGACTGAGCTGGATTCTTACCCTGTTCGATGAGTTGTTCGTTGGCTTCACTGACAGACATTTTGGACGCTATATCACCAGTCACAAACTCACTGTCACCAGAATCCTCTATCTGTACCCGACTGAACATCTGGCGTACGATAATCTCTAGGTGCTTGTCGCTGATAGTCTGACCTTGTCCAACAAATATTCTGAGGATTTCATTCATTATGTAGCGCTGAGTTGATTCAACTCCCTGAAGTCGCATTAGATCATGTAGGTTGATTGATCCACTGGTAAGTTTCTCTCCAGCCATAACTCTATCACCGTCTTTAACGAGCAATTGTTTAAATCCGGGGATCTCATAGCGAACAACACTTTGTCCGGTAGGGGTAATGACGATGGCTATATCCGTAATATTGACTTTTCCGGCCATCGGAGAAATCACCGGTTCACTGCCGTCTTCCATGGCAGCAATCACATCGCCAACCGCTACATCGGAACCGCTTGCCAAATGAATTTTTCGCTCATTAATGTCAAAACTGACACTTTCTTTATCTTCAGCTGTTACTTGAACAATATAGTGATCGCCTTCCTCCCAAGCATGAACCGTCCCGTTAATATCGCTTAGGTACGCTACACCTTTAGGTGAACGGACTTCAAATAACTCTTCAATACGACTGAGACCCTGTGCCGAGTCATCGGCGACAACCGCACCGGATCGGTGTTTAGAGTCGAGGCTTAGCTGCGTACCGGGTTCGCCGATACTTTGCGCTGCTATA
Source organism: bacterium (assembly GCA_021790005.1). Lineage (GTDB taxonomy): Bacteria > Patescibacteriota > Saccharimonadia > Saccharimonadales > UBA4665 > JAJZWH01. Next base: position 93,082 of record JAJYIP010000001.1, on the reverse strand, counting down.
ACTCCAATCGGATGATGATTGTTGACTAATTTTCCAGTCGCCGGATCGATACCATAGGATTTGCGAGATACACCGCGCACATTAGTACAACTTAATACGCTCATGATTCTTACGCCGTCAAGTTTGACATCAGCTTCAATGGATGCAGCGATTTCCTGAGTGATTAGTTCACCTTGCTTGACGTACTTACCGACATTTTCGGCAGCGTAACGTCCACTTAATCTATGTGCGTAACTAACACCTATATCCTCAGCGTCAATTCGCCACATTGCGATACCTGGATCTTCCACATCTTCGTCTACCGTGAAAACGTCCTGAGACACGTCTACCAATCGCCTGGTCAAATAACCGGCATCGGCGGTTTTGAGCGCGATATCTATTAATGCCTTACGGGTGCCACGAGTACCAGTAAAGTACTCCAGGGGATCAAGACCGGTGATGTAGTTTGATTTGATAGGCAGTTCGATAACACGACCAGCCGCGTCTTGCAGGATACCAAGCATACCGACTGAGTTTTTCATCTGCGTAATATTACCCCTAGCACCGGACGTTATGGCGATCGACATAGACGAGTCTATATTAACCACTTGCTCACTGAGCAAATCCTGAACCTGATTTTCTATTTTGGACCAGTTATCTATCACTAGCCTAGAGCGTTCGGTGTTGGTTATAAAACCTTGTTCAAACTGCTCAGAAATAGCGGCAGATTTTACTTCTCCGTCTTTAATCAGGTCATCCATGCCTTCGATTTTAACGAAATCGCTCATTCCCATACTGATTCCGGACATTGTCGCATAACTAAAGCCCAAATCCTTAAGGTTGTCAGCAATTTCTGCGGTTTTTTCCTGTCCATACTTGTTATAGACTTCAGCCATAACTGCCTGAAGTTTCTTTTTTGTCATCGGTTCATCCTGGAAAGGAAAATCGTCCGGAAAAGTTTCATTAAACAACAGACGACCGGCCGTCGTGGTCCTCAATTCATTCCGAAAATACGTATGAACCTTGTTTTGTAGTCTGATCTTACCGTTGTCTAACGCTAAAATAACTTCGTCAATCGATGAGAATGGATAAACCTTATTTGAGATGCCGGGCCGCTCGTAGGTCAAGTAGTAGCAACCGAGCACTATATCCTGCTCAATGTGCAGTATCGGCGAGCCGTCCGCAGGCTTTAACAGGTTGCGGTTAGCGGCCATGATTTCACGAGCTTCCTCTTGCGCTTTATCGCTTAACGGCAGATGAACTGCCATTTGGTCGCCGTCAAAGTCAGCATTAAAGCCACGACAAACTAACGGGTGTAATTGTATAGCCCGTCCTTCAATTAGCACCGGCTGAAAAGCTTGAATACTTAGACGGTGCAGGCTAGGAGCACGGTTAAGTAGCACATACTTACCTTTAATGACTTCATCTAGTGCATCCCAAACAACCGTTTCACCAAGTTCAATTAAACGGGTGGCACTGCGGATATTGTGGGCATGCTCATTAGCTATCAACTCACCGATTACAAATGGTTTAAACAACTCCAAGGCCATCATTTTTGGAAGACCGCATTGATTTATTTTAAGCTCGGGACCGGCGACAATGACAGAACGTCCGGAGTAATCAACTCTCTTACCGAGCAGATTTTGACGGAACCGACCCTGCTTACCTTTTAGCATATCGCTCAGCGACTTAAGACGTCGCCGCTGTCCAGTAGCCGCGACCGCGCGACCACTTCTAGTGGCTGAATTATCAATTAAAGCGTCAATTGCTTCTTGAAGCATGCGTTGTTCATTGCGACGAATCACTTCAGGCGCGTTTAATTCGATCAACTTCTTAAGCCGATTGTTACGATTAATTACACGACGATACAAATCATTGAGATCGGAAGTTGCGAAACGTCCTCCTGTCAGTTGTACCATCGGTCTTAAATCGGGTGGAATAACCGGTAAAACCGATACACACATACTGCTTGGCTTAATACCGGCACGATCGATACTTTCTATCAAGCGCAACCGTTTCATGACTCGTTTACGGCGCTGGCCTTTAGATTCTTCAGCTTCTTTGTTAAGTTCGCCAATTAGTTTGCCTAGGTCAACCTGATCAAGCAACTCTTTAAGAGCCGATCCGCCCATGCCGACTTTAACGAGTGATCTTAGTTCATCCGGCAGTGCGCGAAATTCGGTTTCGCTAATCAAATTCATTCTTACTAAATTGGTTAGCTGGTTCTTGAGAATCTCGAAGTCTTTGCTGACTGCTTCCAACTCCTTGGTTTGCATTTCAGCTAAGGCTTTGACATTACTGTCTGGATTGTCAGCAGCTTCTTTTTCAAAGCGCAATTTAATGGCTTCCTTAGCAGCATTAAATTCAGCTTCTTTATCCGCCAGTAGCTGGTCGCGTCTAGTATCGTCAACACTTATAATGATGAAGCTGGCAAAATATGCTACACGCTCAAGATTCTTAACGGTTGTACCGAGCATTAGTCCCATAGCACTTGGCGTACCACGCAAAAACCAGATATGGGCTACCGGTACGGCCAGGTTAATGTGTCCCATACGCTCTCGCCGGACAATACTTTTAGTAACCAGTTCGCCGTTTTTATCGACGGCGGCTTCACGGCTGCGCACTCCCTTATATTTGGCGTCGTGCGGATTAATGTCTTTGACGGGACCGAAAATACGCTCACAGAACAAACCGTCACGTTCGGGTTTCTGCGTTCGGTAGTTGATAGTTTCCGGTTTAGTGACTTCACCATAGCTCCAATCGAGAATGTCTGCTGGACTGGCTATTGCCAATCTAACGGCATCAAAATCTGCTATATCCGTTCCGTAATTATAGTTTTGTGCCATAAATTAGTCCTCCTCCTCTTGATCGTCTTCTGTAGCTTGTTGATTGTCGTCATTCTGGATAGCGCTGACCGGCATGGTGTTTTCTGAATCGCCATCAATGTCAACCACTTCAAAGTCGTCACCGATGGTTTCTTCGGTTACATCTATATCGGCTATTGCCTCTACAGGCACCTCTACAATGCTTGGGTGTGTGGCTTCTTCGTGGATGTTTGTCGCCAAGACGCTTTCGGCGTCCAAGATACTGGATTCTTTAACTAACTCAACTTTCAAACCTAGACCTTGCAGTTCCTTAACTAACACGTTGAAGCTTTCAGGTACTTTTGGTCCGACAATTTCAGTACGTTTGATGATGGATTCGTAGGCTTTGGAACGTCCGTAAACGTCATCTGACTTAATGGTAAGCATCTCTTGAAGAGTTGATGCGGCACCATAAGCCTCCAGTGCCCATACTTCCATTTCGCCGAAGCGTTGGCCACCGTTTTGGGCTTTACCACCCAAAGGCTGTTGCGTAACCATAGTGTAAGGACCGGTGGATCGGGCATGAATCTTATCGGCCACCATGTGGTTGAGCTTAATAATATACATATTACCGACCGTGGTACGCTCCTGGAATGCTTCACCGTTGCGACCGTCGTAAAGTTGTTGCTTACCGTCAATTGGTAAACCGGCGTCCTTCAGTAAATCTTCAATCTTCTCTTTTGGTACACCATTAAATGAGGGACTAGCGACACGAATGCCCAGCGCTCTGGCTGCCATGCCGAGATGTGTTTCAAACAGCTGGCCAATATTCATTCTAGAAGGCACACCTAGCGGGTTCAATATGATATCCACAGGAGTACCATCTTCCATAAACGGCATGTCTTCAATCGGTAGAATACGAGCTATGACACCCTTGTTACCGTGTCGGCCGCCTAATTTGTCACCGACAGATATTTTTCGCATTTGAGCGACGAAAACCTGAATCTGCATAATGACTCCGGCCTTGAGTTCATGGCCGTTGTCACGGCTGAAGATCTTTACACCTACGACCTTACCATGCTTGCCATTACTCATGCGCTGCGACGTATCTCTAACTTCTTTGGCTTTCTCACCGAAAATGGCGCGCAATAACCGTTCCTCAGAACTTAGTTCCTGTTCGCCTTTGGGTGTAATTTTCCCGACCAGAATATCTCCTGGATGGACTTCAGCACCGATCCTGACAATACCGTCATCATCCAAGTGTCTGAGCGACTCTTCGGACACGTTCGGAATATCCCGCGTGACTATCTCTGGCCCAAGTTTGGTTTCTCGAACTTCTGTCATGAAATCGACAATATGAACTGAGGTTAAAGTATCATCTTCGACCAGTTTCCTAGAAATAATTATAGCGTCTTCAAAATTATAGCCACTCCAGGGCATAAATGCGACAACTAGGTCTTTACCAAGGGCCAGTTCGCCGTTTGCGATTGACATGCCTTCAGCCATAACTTCACCTTTTTTAACCTTATCGCCGGTATTAACAACGACTTTTTGGTTAATTGACGTCCCTTCGTTGGAACGGATGAAATGTAGAGGTTCGTAATTAACAGTTCCGCCCTTGTACTTGACGGTTATCTCATTAGCGGTAGCCTTAATAACCTCACCGTCGTCTTCTGCAAGAATTACCTGGCCGGTATTAAGTGCGGCTGGTCCTTCCAGACCCGTACCGACTATTGGAGCGGATGGTTGGATTAGAGGTACAGCCTGTCTTTGTTGGTTACTACCCATTAGAGAACGGTAAACGTAGTTCTTCTCAATGAAAGGAATCAGTCCGGCGCTGCTACCAACGATTTGATTGCGAGCGGCGTCCATGTAGTTAACTTCATTGGCGTCAACTTCGCCGGAATTTAAGTAACTACGAGCACTGACGCGGTCCTCAATAAAGTAACCGTTATCATCAGTTAAGTTACCGGCACCGGCAATCACCGCCGACTCTTCTTCACTGGCATCTAAATAGACCACATCTTTTGTGACTTTGGCTTTAACCGGCCAGGTTAGCTGGTTTTTAATTTTCGCTAATTTGGCGGCGTCGGCGGCCGTGATGGTTTTTCCGGCTTGTACAATAACCTTACCATTCTCGTCTTCGTAATCCACGGCGGCAATATGTCCGACAATATCCTTAGTGGTGGCAGAGTTAATAACCCTGCGATAGGCTGTTTCTATAAACCCGTAGTCGTTAACCCGGGCATAGTTAGCCAGGTTAAGAACTAGGCCGATGTTGGCACCTTCTGGCGTTTCGACGGCACAAATTCGACCATAATGCGTGGCATGGGCGTCACGGACTTCAAAGCCGGCTCTTTCGCGGCTTAAACCACCAGGTCCCATTGAACTTAAGCGGCGCTTATGGGCCAGTTCGCTTAACGGGTTAATCTGATCCATGAACTGACTTAACTGACTGGAGGCAAAGAATTCGCGAACGGCAGCCACGACCGGACGGGCATTGATGAGTTGAGCCGGTTGAACTGATTCAATTTCGCTCATGCTCATACGATCCTTAGTGTTACGATCCATTCTAAGTAGGCCAATTCTAAATTGACGTTGGACCAATTCGCCGACTAATTTAATGCGACGGTTAGCCAAGCTGTCAATATCGTCAGCCGGCTCTTGTGTGTTATTCAGACGAATTATCTCAGCCACTATAGCCTTCAGATCTTCCAATCTAAGTACACGATTCTCAGTGGTATTAGGCACATCAAGGTTTAAACGTTTGTTGATCTTATAACGACCGACACGGGAAAAGTCAAAACGTTTAAAGTTGTAAAACATGTTCTCGATCAAGCTTTTGGCGTTGTCTACGGTTGCCAAATCGCCCGGTCTTAGTCGCCTATAGACTTCAATTAAGGCATCGTTTTGACCCTTGGTTGGATCTTTTTCCAGAGTCGCTTCTAGATAGCTGAACTTACCGCTGTCAACATGAGCAAAGGCTTCGCGCATACTTGTCTCGGTCATACCAAGCGCCCTAAATAGGGTGGTGACAGCAAGCTTACGCTTACGGTCAATTTTTACATAAATAGCACCATTGGCGGCAGTTTCAAACTCCAGCCAGGCACCACGCCCGGGTATGACCTTAGCACCGTAGCAATAGCTGGCCGCATGTTGTTCGCGGGTAAAGAATACACCAGCCGAACGGATTAACTGACTGACAACCACTCGCTCTGCTCCGTTGATAACAAACGTTCCGCGGCTGGTCATCCAAGGATAATCGCCTAAATAAATTTCCTGTTCTTTTACTTCGCCGGTAACCTTGTTGGTTAGTACGACCGTCGCCTTTAGGGGCGCTTCAAAGCTGACATTATTTTCTCTGGCTTCGCTTTCGCTAAGTTTCGGGGCGTCAAAATGATAATCTTTAAAACTTAAGGAAAGTTTTCCTTGGGTATAATCATCGATCGGGCTGATTTCCGATAGCAACTCACCCAAACCCTCTTCAACAAACCACTTAAATGAACGGTTCTGGTGGTCGATTAGATTCGGCAGTTCAACTGCGTCGTTTTGTTTTGTAAAATATACTCTGTCAGTTTTTTTGTTTACAATATAGGCACTAGTCTTCGCCATACGCTCTTAATACGCCCCCTTATAATTTAGCCTTGGTAAATTAATCGATCTTTTATTTGTTAGATAATTTAGAGATTTTAGACGACGAAGGTACCTAAGATAAAGGGAAATCTTTAGTTATGCTTAGCATACAAATTCCCCATCTTACACTGCTTCTTACATTAAAGTTTGACACATTACCAGCAAGAGTCAATAGACCAGTGATGTAATTTTGTAGATGGATTACTTAATTTTATTGGATTTGAAGATATCGTCGACGATACCATACTTTTTGGCTTCTTCGGCGCTAAGCCATTTGTCGCGTTCCATGTCTTCATGGATCTTAGCTAAAGACTGACCGGTGTTTTTAGCCATAATGCTCTCCAGTAGTTTCTTAAGTCTTAAGCCCTCTTTTAAAGAGATTTCCTGATCGGTTAGCTTGCCTTGCGTGCCACTGGACGGCTGATGAATCATGACAGTAGCGCTGGGCAGTAAAAAGCGCTTACCTGGCGTACCACTGCTTAGAATAAAGGCGGCGGCGGAAGCTTGTACGCCAATTCCAACGGTCTGGATGTCGTTTTGCACGTATTGCATGGTGTCATAAATTGCCAGAGCGTCATACACCGACCCGCCAGGGCTGTTGATATACAGGTAAATATCTTTTTTGGGATCTTCAGCCTGTAAAAACAATAGTTGCGCTACCACTATATTGGAACTTGCTTCGTTAATGTCCGTACCTAAAAATATGATGCGTTCTTTTAACAGACGAGAGTAGATATCGTAAGCTCGTTCAAACCGGCCGTCTTGCTCAACGACAGTTGGGACTAATACCTGAGACGAAAATTTGCTGTATGGATTCATAGTTTATCTAGAATACATCTCTTGGCACTCACAAGTCAAGAGTGCCAATAAGTAACCTAGCTTGTCTACTTTTTGTTAACGGAGACCAAGTACTCGATAGTCTTTTCAACCATCAGCCGGTTTTTAATGTCCTGACGGTTCTCTGGCTTCTTAAGTTCAGTTTGCATCGCTTGATCACCGGTATAGGTCGACTTGAGTTCATCCATCTTAGCATCCAGCTCAGCTTCAGTGACCGTAATATTTTCTTGAGCGGCAATCTCGCCAAGAATCAGGCCCGTCTTGATACGGATGAGCGCTTGTTGTTTTGCCAGCTCTTTAAAAGAGGTCTCATCTAAATTGTCACGCTCTAAATACTCTTTCCAAGTCAGTCCACCATAAGTGGCGTTTTGTCTTTGCTCACGCTCCAATCGATCGGTTTCTTCATCGATTAAAGCTTCTGGTATGTCTACGTTAGACGCTGAGACAATTTTTTCTAGTAATTCATTCTGCTGCTTGGAGGCCGCTTCACGTTCAGCATTTGTGCTCAGCTCTTTTTTAATGTCGGCTTTAAGTTCACTTAGGGTGGTAAACGGTCCGACGAGTTTAGCCATGGCATCATCCACCGTTGGCAAAGAGCGCTCGTTGACGCTTTTGATGCTTACATTAAAGCTGACTTGCTTTTTTCTTAGATTAGTAGCCCCGTAATCTTCGGGAAAAGTAATGTCAAAATCCTTAGTCTCATCTTTCTTAAGTCCGATCAACTGATCTTCAAATCCGGGAATAAAACTATTACTGCCAAGAATCAGCGGATAATCTTTGCCGTCAGCTCCTGAGATAGGCTCTTTAGTTTTAGTGTCTACGCCCTTAAAATCCAATACTACTTCATCACCGTTTTTGGCTGCCCGATCGACTTCATTTTTCATTGCCAGTTGATTTCTTAGTCTCTCGATAACTTGGTTGACTTCTTTACTAGAGACATTAACCATATCCTTGGCTACGTTTAAGTCTTTGTATTGGCCTAAGCTAAGCTTACCGACAATATCTAGCGTAGCGCTAAACTCTAACTGGGTATATGGCACGTAGACAGTAACGCTTATTTCCGGATTATTGACTGCTCTTAGTTTCTCTTGAATTAAAGCCGTCGAGTAGATGGCATTAAGAGCAAGATTGAGCGTCTCTTCAGCTAAAACATTCGGGTCAAGTTGCTTTTCAACCATTGCTGCCGGAGCACTGCCGGCTCTAAACCCCGGCACTCTGACGTTACGAGCTAGGTTAGTTAGCGCCTGTTTCTTAGCAAGAGCTAGCTCGCTTAAGTCCGCCTGTATGTCAAGTTTAACTTTGGTCTTATTAATGGCTTCAGAGGTTATTTTCATACAAAGACATAGTCTAGCATCAGAGGGCGAATTTGCATAGATCCGATACCAAATTAAGGCAAAAATATAATTAACTACTGTACGGGCGTAGGTGGCGCATCCAGACTCTGCAATGAACCGTTGCTGAAAGTAGCACCTCCCCTGAGTCTCATACTGCTGGCTGGATGGTAAAAGATATTAAAACCTGTAATGGTGGTATGGTTGCCGTTAATATCTGGGAAGGTCGCTGTCTGACTGTCATCAAGCGTAAACCTGACAAAAACATCATCTCCCACCGCCGTAGTATTACCGCACCCGTCATTAGTTAAGGGCATAGCGAAAGGATTGGTCAGTTCATTATCGATCAGGTTAACGTATTTTTCCGGACTGAGCGTAGTACACGTCGTCGACGCATTGCTATATGTTATTTGCATACCACCTGAACCAACACCGGCTAATCCTCCTATGCCAGGATTGCCTGTATTGCTACCGTTTACCAGAATAGAAACCGGTGTTACATCAACACCATAGCCTACATTAACCAGCATAGAGTAGTAACCAATTCTGGGAATGACATTCAGTGGGGCGTAGTCGATGGTGGCAACGGGAGCACTGGTATATCCCCCGATCTCATAGACATAGCCGTTGTAAACGACGGAGGTGGCACTAGATATGGCAGCTGGCAGGCTGGTGGTAGCGGTCCACGACCCAAGCGTGCCGTCAGAATTTATTGGGGCGTAATCGACGGTGGCGGTAGCCCCTCCGATCTCATAGACATAGCCGTTGTAGGCGACGGAGGTGGCTTGATCAGTGCCGACCGACAGGCTGGTGGTAGCGGTCCACGACCCAAGCGTGCCGTCAGAATTTATTGGGGCGTAGTCGATGGTGGCGGTGATGGCAGAACCGTTATATCCTCCGATCTCATAGACATAGCCGTTGTAGGCGACGGAGGTGGCTAGATCAGTGGTAACCGGCAGGCTGGTGGTAGCGGTCCACGACCCAAGCGTGCCGTTGGCATTAATTGGGGCGTAATCGACGGTGGCGGTGATGGCAGAACCGTTATATCCTCCGATCTCATAGACATAGCCGTTGTAGGCGACGGAGGTGGCTAGATCAGTGGTAACCGGCAGGCTGGTGGTAGCGGTCCACGACCCAAGCGTGCCGTCAGAATTTATTGGGGCGTAATCGACGGTGGAAACAATACCAGAGCTGGTATTCCCTCCGATCTCATAGACATAGCCGTTGTAGGCGACGGAGGTGGCATCATTGGTGGCAGTCGGCAGGCTAGTGGCAGCGGTCCACGCGCCAAGTGTGCCATTAGAATTTATTGGGGCGTAGTCGACAAAGGCTAGATTGGCAGAACCGGTATATCCCCCAATCTCATAGACATAGCCGTTGTAGATAACGGAGGTGACATCATAGGCGGCGCCGGGCAAACTGGTGGTGGTAGTATAAGAACCTGTAGTTCCTGGTCCTCCGTTGTTGATAAACCCATAGTCGACGTTGGTAACACCGGCAGACCCGTTCCATCCTCCGATCTCGTAGACGTAGCCGTTATATACGACGGAAGTGGCAGCGTAGGTGGCGGACGGCAGGCTGGTGGTGGCGGTCCATGTGCCCAGCGTGCCGTTGGCGTTGATCGGGGCATAGTCGACGGTGGCAGAGAGAGCGGTAGTATATCTCCAACCCCCGATCTCATAAATGTAGCCATTATATACGACGGAGGTGGCCTGGTAATTGGCGTCCGGCAGGCTGGTGGTGGCGGTCCATGTGCCCAGCGTGCCGTTGGCGTTGATCGGGGCGTAGTCGACGGTAGCGAGGGTTGCAGACCCGTTATCTCCCCCTATCTCATAGACATAGCCGTTATAGACGACGGAAGTGGCATATTCGGTGACGGCCAGCAAACTGGTAGTGGCGGTCCATGCACCGAGCGTGCCGTTAGAGTTGATTGGTGCGTAGTCGACGGTGGCAACGGCGGCAGTTCCATTATATCCTCCAATCTCATAAACATAGCCGCTATAGACGACGGAGGTGGCTTGTTGGGTAGCGGCCAGCAGGCTGGTAGTGGCGGTCCATGCACCGAGCGTGCCGTTAGAGTTGATTGGTGCGTAGTCGACGGTGGCAACGGCGGCAGTTCCATTATATCCTCCAATCTCATAAACATAGCCGTTATAGACGACGGAAGTGGCGTCTTGGGTAGCGGCCAGCAAACTGGTAGTGGCGGTCCATGCACCGAGCGTGCCGTTGGCGTTTATTGGTGCGTAGTCGACGGTGGCAGTGGCACCAGAATCAACTCCCCCTATCTCATAAACATAGCCGTTATAGACGACGGAGGTGGCGTCGTACGGGTAATAAGACTGCCCTTTCGATTTGGTAGCCGGTAATCCGGTTGTTGATCCCCACCCATTTTGACCTGAACCGGTTGGGTTACCTATATAACCTGCTGGAAATATACTAACCAGGACGACGGTGGCAACGGCGGCAGTTCCATTATCTCCCCCTATCTCGTAGACGTAGCCGTTGTAGACGACGGAGGTGGCGTCTTCGGTGGTGGCCGGCAGGCTGTTGGTGGCGGTCCATGCACCGATTGTGCCATTAGAGTTTATTGGAGCGTAGTCGACGGTGGTAACACCGGCAGACCCGTTCCATCCTCCGATCTCGTAGACATAGCCGTTGTAGACAACGGAGGTGGCGAAGATGGTGGTGGCCGGTAGGCTGGTGGTGGCAGTCCATGCACCAAGCGTGCCGTTAGAGTTTATTGGAGCATAGTCGACGGTGGCGAGATAGGCAGAACCATTATATCCCCCTATCTCGTAGACGTAGCCATTATATACGACGGAGGTGGCGTCTTCGGTGGTGGCCGGCAGGCTGTTGGTGGCAGTCCATGTGCCCAGCGCGCCGTTGGCGTTGATCGGGGCGTAGTCGACGGTAGCAACGACGACCGTAGTGACCCCTCCTATCTCATAGACATAGCCGTTATAGACGACGGAGGTGGCACTATCGGTAGCGGCCGGCAGGCTGGTGGTGGCGGTCCATGTGCCGAGCGTGCCGTTGGCGTTTATTGGGGCGTAGTCTACGGTGGCAAGGGCGGCCGTAGTATATCCTCCAATCTCATAGACATAGCCGTTGTAGACGACGGAAGTGGCATATTCGGTGGTGGCAGGCAGGCTGGTGGTGGCGGTCCAGGTACCGAGCGTGCCGTTGGCGTTGATCGGGGCATAATCGACGGTGGTAACGACGACAGACCCGTTCCATCCTCCGATCTCATAGACATAGCCGTTATAGACGACGGAGGTGGCGTATTCAGTGGCTGCCAGCAAACTGGTAGTGGCGGTCCAGGTGCCAAGCGTGCCGTTAGAGTTTATTGGAGCATAGTCGACGGTGGCGAGATAGGCAGACCCGTTACCTCCCCCTATCTGATAGACATAGCCGTTATAGACGACGGAGGTGGCACTATCGTTGGCGGCCGGCAAACTGGTGGTGGCGGTCCATGTGCCCAGCGTACCATTAGAATTAATCGGGGCGTAGTCGACGGTGGCAAGGGCGGCCGTAGTATATCCTCCTATCTCATAAACATAGCCGTTGTAGACGACGGAAGTGGCACCGTCGGTGGCGGCCGGAAGGCTAGTAGTGGCGGTCCAGGTGCCAAGCGCACCGTCGGCGTAGATCGGTGCGTAATCGACGGTGGTAACACCGGCAGACCCGTTCCATCCTCCGATCTCATAGACATAGCCGTTGTAGACAACGGAGGTGGCATATTCGGTGGCGGCCGGCAGGCTGGTGGTGGCATTGCCGCTGTAACACCAACCGGGTATTCCCTGAGCCCAATTGGCTCCGCAAGGATCAAGCGCTCCACCTGTTGCCTGCCCTTCACTGAACTGGCTATTAGTGGCGTTGATGTCGCCTTCGTTGTTGCCGGCGTTGAAATTGGTTTGGGTGTTAATGGTAATACTAGGGTCAATAGATATTGGATAAGATAGCTGTTTAAGTCCTACGGCTAAGAGATAGACTTTGTTTTTCTTGAGGATTAGTTTGGTGGTTGAAGATTTTATGGTCTGAGCGTTGCTTTGTTTTATAACAGGAGCTGTCAGGCTGAAATCAACATTGCCGGCACCTTCAATACCAATGCTGCCACCAGCAATACTAAAGGCTTTAAAACCTTTAGGCAGATTGAGAGTATATGGAAACTCTAAAACATTACCGACGTTATGATTAACTACTATATCCTCAGCCAATTGAGTTTTTTGAGGGGTGTAAACGGCTTGGACGGCGCCGTTGCCAAGGTTGTAAACGAAGTGACCGCTTGACGTTTTATTGACGGTGGAAGTTGTAAAGTCAGGCGTTAAACCGAAGCTTAGATTATTAATGTCATCAGTTATGGAAATACCCTTACTTAAATCGACCGGGATCCTGGCGCTGTAAATCCCAGTACCGGGCTGACCGACCAAAACGTTTTGTGGCAAGCGACTAACGGCTCCTAGACCACTTTCATTGACTACATAATCATTCTTGGCTAGATCAAGTCTGGTGCCGTTAAATAATTTCATGTCGGGTTTGTTAAGCAACAAGCCAGCTTGATAAGATAAGGTTTTAGGTCCTGAACCGTGCACGTAGACAATCAGCGGACTTAGACTGACGCTCAGGATAACGACTGCGTAAACCACATACCTAATAGCATCTTTGGCTCGCTTGATAGGCGGAAACAAACGTTTAAGCCAGTGCTTGATGATCAGCTTGGAGTGAAAGTATTGCTTGATGATCCGCCTGGTTGGCTTGTGTTTAGACAGAAAGCGTCTTATTGCCCGGCAGTGTACATTATTGTGAACTTTAGCGTGCGTGTCTATTAGTTGTTTAGTCAGCTTTTGCGGTTGGCTCAAGCACCTGGCATGAGTCATTCCGGACAGGTTTAAGTCACTATTCTCATAGGATTTTCTATCTAAGTTTCGAAAATCTTTCACTCCATGTTTGCTTTGTGTGTGTATATCTCGCAACTTTACCCCTCACATAATAGGCTAGGGAATTATTTGTAATATAGCACAAGCGGGATAGAAAGAATACAGAACAAAATTATTAGGAACTGATTAGGTTTATTTGGTTAGCTTTAATACAACCTGATCGAGTGTGAGTTTTACTTCCTTAGAGCTATCCATATTTTTAAGAGTATACTTGTTGGCCTTGATCTCATCCGGTCCGATGATCAGGACGTTATTGATTTGCTTTTTTTGAGCGGTTTTAAGTTGATCGCCGAGTTTGCGTCCGCTAACGTCAATGGCGCAATTAATACCTGCTTGCCTAAAACGTCTGGCAATAGCTAAGCCCGCCTCAATTTCATCAAGTAAGACGGCGATGTAGAGTACGGTTTCATTGGCTAACTTAGGCATCAGGTTGTGTAGTTCTATGAAGTTAGCCAGTGTGGCGTCGCCTAGACCAAACCCGGCGGTCGGAACCGGATCAACTCCGAACATACCAACCAGGCCGTCATAACGTCCGCCGCCCATCATGGAGCGGTTATTATCCGGATGGGTATCAAAAACCTCAAACACGATGCCGCTGTAATAGTCAAAGCCGCGCATTATTGTCGGGTCGAATATAACGTTAGTCAGTCCGTGGGCGACTAACGACTGGATCATAGCGCTTAACTCCAACGCCGGTGGGCAATTTAACAATTCTTTTGGTAGGCCTTGGATATCTTTGGCGTCAAGCACGTCAAGCAGTTTTTCGCTCAGCGAGTTTTGTTTTTGTTCAGGGGTCAGTATTGCGTCCAATTGTTCAATGAAACGAAACGGTTCCATTTTAGATTTACGATCAATCAGCTTAATTAAAGCGTAACCTTGCTCATGAGTTAGCTGTAAATAATCACTCAGGATGTAGTCGGTTAGCTGACGGTGGTTTATTTTAATCTGGTACATCTCACGGGTGGCATGAAAGGACTGGAAAATGTCGTCGGCCACAAAGATAAGTTCCAACTCAGCGTTAGTATTGGCCACACCGAAAATATCCACGTTAAGTTGCCAGTGCTCGCGCAATCGACCGCGCTGGGGTCGTTCGTAACGCCAAAGGTTGGGAATTGAAAACCAACGCAGCGGATACGCGAGTTCTTGACGTTTGGCCGCCACCATGCGGCTGACTGTCGGCGTCATTTCCGGACGAATTGCCACTTCGCGCCCGCCTCGATCGACAAAACTATAGGTTTGCTCACTAACAATTTCCTGGCCGCTTTTAGCCTTGTATAGATCTAACGCCTCTAGAATAGGGGCGTCATACTCTTCATAGCCGTAACTTTTGACGACACGCCTGAGCACGCCGAACATATAGTCCTGGCGGCGTTTATCCTCCGGATAAAAATCACGCGCTCCTTTGTAGGGCGCTGTTGGAAGTTTCATACTTAGAGTTGCCTATGGTTTGTTAGTAGTTATATATCTGGTGCGCGGGAGAGGACTTGAACCTCCATGGGTTGCCCCGCTAGCTCCTAAGGCTAGTGCGTCTACCGTTTCGCCACCCGCGCGTACACTGTATAATTGGCTTAATTTAAGTATTTTATCCTACTTAACAGATAAAGCATAACACAAAACCATCGCCTGTTAGCTTAATACATTTATTTAGTGAGCGCATAAGAAAATATGCTAAGCTTCAGTAGATGAAGTCAACTCAAAATTCCACGATGCCCAACAAACACAAACTCATGCCAAGTCTAGATATACTGATGCAGAGTTATTCCCTATGCCTAAAGGGATATGAGCAAATCGGCATTATGCTTTTACTGCCATCATTAGTGACAGCTTTAGGCTCATTGTATTTTCATAGTGGAGCGATTAATTATACCAAGGATCATGTACTAGATAATAATTTGTACTTAGGCATTAGCTTGATAGTACTGGGTACTATCTGGCAGATAATTAACTATAGCCCGGCAATTTATTTTTTCAACGAGTCCGCCAAAAAACGTACGCCGCCAACTCTAGCTGAATGCTATAGAATCGGCAAGCAAAAGTATAGCAAGATCCTGTTAAGCGCCGCTGTTAGTTACATAGGACTAATTTTGTCCATACTGGCGCTAATCGTGCCTTTCATTGTCTTCTTCCCGCGCCTGATTCTCATGCCGTACTTCGCAGCTGACAATCCCAACCTTAGTTTAGCTGAAATATTTAAAATGTCTTTAACTGCTACTAAACCATACTTTGAAGATATCTGGAACGTCTATCTACTCACCTTGTTAATCTTAATTGTGCTGGATATTTTGTTTTCGTCACTAACTTTTGGCGTAATATTTTTAAGCACGCTCTCATATGTAACCGCGTTCATGCCGGCTATTCTCTACCATCAAATCGTCAGCTTTAAAAATACACCAACCAATAAGGTTTGAATTTATTGTTAGGCGGGTCGGCTCTTCGTAAATAGCAGTTGAGCATCACCGTATTGTTTGACTTTGAGGATTTGCAGGTCACGATTCAGCCAAATAACGTCATGACGCACGGGCAATGACACAACCAACAAACCGTCAGGTTTAAGACGCTCGGCCAATCTAAGCAAAACCCGATCTTTCACCTGATCATAAGGTGGATCGGCAATAATTAGATCAAATTGGTCCGTGCTCGTATTAAGCCAACCTTCAATCGATGCTTGAACCGTTTTAAATTCTTGGCTTTTAGGCTTCAGTCTGTCGGCATTAGTTTTAATTGCAACTGCAGCTAGGCGGTCCGGCTCGATTGCCAGAACGTTTTTGGCGCCACGGCTTAAGGCCTCAAAGGCTATCGCCCCACTACCGGCATAAGCATCCAGCACACTCAATCCGTCTATATCTCCCAGTGTGGCAAAGATTGCTCCGCGCAACTTTTCACTCATCGGATGAGTCGTAACCGTTTTGGGCGAAGTAATAAGCCTGCCTTTATACTTGCCGCCAATAACACGCATACTAGTTAAGACTCAGCTTCAATAGCAGCGCCGTACCAAGCCAACGCCACTGCCCTAACTAGCACAGGTATAAGCTGTTTTCTAACATCACTGGCCAAACTTCTCGTCCAGCCGTCTTTATAAAAGCGATCGTAAAAATCATATTCGTTGACTGACTTGGCAGTCTGGCGATACCACTGCCGGATATTCGAGCTATCGACGTAAGCCATATGGTGGCCATCGCATATATTCTGGGGGTATTGGATTGGTTTCAGGATCGTAGCTATACCAAGCTCAAAAGCCGCATGAGTTGTAAAAACACCTTTTGGCCCCCAAAAACGCCAGTTATTAACCAACATTTTAGATACGCTGGCGCCAGACATTAATATTCTGTCTTTGACACCTTCGCGTTCATCCATTCTAATCCCTCCGAGCAATTCACTGACCTTATCCCCATAAGGAAAATGATGGGCCGGTGTTAAACCATCAACCATGGCATGGGCCAGCCAAGCCGCCTCAAAACCAGCTCTAACTTCATCATTGGCACGAATACTTAAGACCAGCTGGTCATAGTGGTATTTAATAATTGCCAGTAGTTCAATATCCGTATCATCATCAGGCTGAATAAAGTGCCAGGGTTCGTCTTTGGCGAACGGACTCTTCCTTTTAATGGCATCCGGACCGTTATTGCCTTCAAATAAAATAACGTAGTTGGTGCGTGGAAAATTATTCGGCCGATCGTTCAGCAACTTTTTCAGTTGCTTGGCGGCCAGTCGGTCAATTTTCTGATGTGCACCCATGATTCGACCGGATGCTTTAGTTAGTGTTGATCCTGAATACATCTAATTAATTCAAATAGGTTATATGCTGCGCGCTTTTAACAAGTTGCGATAGATACTTATAGTTTACCAGATTAAGCCGTCTTTTGAAGAATAGATCCACGGCTTGCTTGACCAATCCGACCAGTCTAGCATCATCAAGCGTGGTTAGATTAAAGCCGGCCTGGCCGTGTTGCAGCTTGCCATATATAGCGCCTGGACCCCTTAATTTAAGATCCAGTTCACTTAAAGCGAAACCGTCAGTCAGTCGGACAAATTCTCTAAGCCGGGGCAGCGGCTCACTGTCATCTGCTTGAATTAAGTAACAGAAGCTTTGAACATGACTACGCCCTACTCTTCCCCTCAATTGATGTAGCTGAGCCAGTCCGAAACGTTCCGGCCCGTAAATACCCATGAGCGTAGCATTGGGCACGTCAACCCCCACTTCAATAACGGTTGTGGCGATAAGCAAATTGAGCTTACCACTTAAAAAATCCTGCATGACGGCAGTTTGTTCTTCTGGCGGCATTTGGCCATGCAGTACTCCTTGGTCAAATTGCGGCAACAGCTTAGCATAACGCTGCGCTAAACTCTCAAGGTCGAGACCGTCATGGTTGTCATTGGCTTTAATGTACGGACAGACAATGTAAGCCTGATGACCAGCCGTCAGCTCGTCTTTTAGTTTTGCCAGAAAACGATCAAAGCCTGACGGGGCAACCAAAGACGTAATTATTTCCTGTCGACGGTCCGGCTTGGTTTTTAGTTGCGACAATTTAAGATCGGACAATACCGTTAAAGCTAACGAGCGAGGTATTGGTGTGGCAGTAATGCTTAGAAAATGTGGCACATGACTGGCTTGTTTTTGGATTTCCATTCTTTGATCTACGCCAAAACGGTGCTGTTCGTCAATGATCAGTAAAGCCAGATCATGCCAATCGACGCCGCTACTAAGCAGGCTGTGCGTGCCGATGATCAAACTGCCGGGAGTATGATTCGCCTGATCGATCGCCAGCTTTTTTTTAGCTTTGGTCATACTACCAGTCAGAAGTACCAAACGCTCACCTAGTCCCAGTGGCTTGAGTAGTTTGGCGATCGTGTTGGCGTGTTGTTTAGCCAACAGTTCGGTTGGGGCCATAAACGCCACCTTATACCCTTCGTCCATAGCCATGACAGCCGCCATGACCGCCACCACGGTTTTGCCGCTACCGACATCGCCTTCGACTAAGCGGTTCATTGGTTTGTCTGATTCCATATCCTGATAAATTTGCCAGATAACCCGCCGTTGATCATCCGTTAGGCGAAAAGGCAGCTTGTCTACAAACGACTTGGCCAGTTGAACTTTAAAGGCTATTGGAGTAGCGTTTAGCCGGTTCATGTCTTGCATCGACAGTTCGTTAGCCAGCATGAGCGGGAACAATTCATTAAAGTTAAGCCTGAGCTTGGCCTCTTCCAGCTTAGCCATGCTGGGTGGGTAATGTAGCGTAGCCAGAGCGTCAGCGTAGCTCATCAGGTTCAATTCGTCACTGACATACTCTGGCATAAATTCCTTAACAGTTGCAGTCAAGGTCAAGACATTCGTCATTAAACGACGGATCTGGGTGGATTTCAGGCTTTTAGATTCCGGATATATGGGTAAAATGCGGGCGCTCTGTACCGGCAAATCACTGACCAGCTCAACGCTCGGATTAATAATCGAGTAGTGGTGATTGGATAATTTATACTGTCCGGAGATAAAGTAGTCCTGGTCGCTCTTAATGGCACCTTGGCGATACGGCTGATTGAACCACACCAGTTTGACGCTATCGGTCCCATCGGTCGCGATGCCCTCAGTAATGGCTAAATTACGCCGGATACGCCGGGTTTTCAGGTTATTGATACGCCCCTGCAAACTGACCGGTCCGGGTCTTATTTTGTAAAGCGGTGTAATGTGACTGTAGTCGTCGTGACGTCTGGGAAGATAAAACAACAGATCTTGCAGCGTCGTGATACCCTTGAGGGCAAAAGCCGTACTAAGCTTTACGCCAACGCCAGGTAAGGAATCGATCGGGTCCGTCAGTTTCATGACCAGTTCAACCGTTTAACCTGTTTAAGTTTCAATCAGAGCACTGTCTTTAAAGGCTTTGCCCCGCCGGATTAAAGCTCGTTTTTCGGTCAAGTCGGTTGCACTTAAGACCAACTGGTTAGTCTTGGTCCCATTCAGGTAGATGGAGCCACTGTCCAGTAACTGGCGGGCATTAGTTTTGCTGCTCGCTAGTCCGCTGGCAACCAAAATGTCAATCATTGAATCTCCCGTTTTAACCTTTACGTACGGGATTTCAGCGCGCAGTTGCTTGATTTCCGCACTGCTAGCACGGGCAATAGCTAGCGAACCATTTAAATAAGATGTTATGTTTTTGGCCAGCAACATGGCTTTGGCGCCGTGTACCAACTGCGTGACTTCATCGGCCAGTTTAAACTGCGCCACCCGCTTAGACGGATCGGCGTTTTGGGCTTGCATAATTGAGCTGATGTCATCTTGAGTAAGTTCGGTGTAAATTTTTAGGTAGTGCTCCACGGCCGCATCGTCACTATTCACCCAGAACTGATAAAAGTCGGTTACTGACGTTTTGGCGAAGTCCAGCCAAACCGCTCCGGCTTCGGTCTTACCGAATTTGCGACCGGTTTGCGGATTAATTATTAGTGGACCGGACCAGACATGGGTTTCATCGCCGGTTTCACGCCGGATTAAATCGATGCCGGCAATACTGTTACCCCATTGGTCGGAACCGCAGATTTGCAGGTCGACGCCCATAGTCCTATGCATATAAAGAAAATCATAGGCCTGAATCAGGACGTAGCTGAACTCGGCATAGCTTATGCCGCTACCGTTATCTCCCAGCCTGGATTGCACAAATTCCCGTCCCAGCATTTGGCGCATCGGCACATGCTTACCTACGTCTCTTAAAAATTCAAGATAATGCATGTTCTTAAACCAGTCATAGTTGTCAACCAACTTAAACGGCAGTCCGGAAAATAACTGTTTGTATTGCCGAGCGATGGCGTTTTTATTATTCGTAATTTGATCAAGGGTTTGCAGTGTACGCTCTTCGGCTTTACCATCGGGGTCGCCGATCATTCCGGTAGCACCACCGACCAACAATACCGCCTGGTGGCCGTGCTTAATAAAGTGCTTGGCCATCATCGCCATTGCCAGATGTCCTACCGTCATGGAATCGGCACTCGGATCTACACCCCAATAAAAAGTGAACTTCTGCGCATCCAACCGCTTAACATCATCCAGCGTCGTCTGGTTAACAAAACCCCGCCACTTCAGCTCATCAGATAAAGTCATAATATTCCTGTTACTGCTTATATTTTACCAATTAGTCTTAATTATTGCATAGCTTAGATTTATAACGTAGGTATTCGTCGCATATAAAAATAAAGTTAAGGGATTTTATTGCCAAGCCGTCCCCTAATTCTTATACTTAGATACTAAATAGAGGGGTACTTAGTGAACAGAAACAACAGTAGTGGCAGACGTCGCGCCAATTCCAACCGTACTGGTCGTAATCGTAGTGCCAAGTCGATGAAATTAAACACCAGCCTGACCAATCGACGCCAAGAAAAACACGCCGCTAGAAATGCCGCCAAAGCCGAGTATTTAGCCAGTTTACCTAAGGAACGCTGGAAACGCTGGGCGGTGCGCTTAAAGCCAAAGCATTTGCTTGAATACTGGTTTTCAAAAGAAGGCGTCATTATGGGCCTGAAGGTCATTGGTGTCTTTATAGTACTCAGCTTCTTCGGCACGATTGGTCTGTTCGCCTACTACCGCAAGGATCTACCTGCACTCAAGAATATATCCGGCCAAAACCTGGGCGGCAGTATCAGCTACTACGATCGTACCGGCAAAATCCTACTCTGGCAGGACTATAACGCCGTCAAACGCATGCCCGTGCCAAGCAATCAGATATCTCCGTACATGAAAGAAGCAACTGTAGCGATAGAAGATAAGGGTTTTTATACGGAAGGTGCAATTGATATCCGCGGTATTTTCCGGGCAGCCTTTCACGACGTCCTGCATGTCGGTGCCGGGCTGCAAGGCGGTTCGACTATTACCCAACAGCTAGTCAAACTCAACGAAGGCTGGACGGACAACCGGACTATTACCAGAAAAATTAAGGAGTTAATTTTATCGATTGAAATTAATCGGGAATACTCTAAGGATCAAATTCTAACCGGTTATTTGAATATGGCACCGTACGGAGGTATCGAGTATGGTGTTCAGGCGGCGGCCGAAGATTACTTTCATACCAATGCCAGTAATTTAACGCTGGCTCAGTCCGCTATGCTGGCGGCAATACCACAATCACCGAGTTATTATTCTCCCTATGGCAGTACGCAATTTAATCCTGAAGCCGGTAACTCATTTAGTAAAGGAGCGTTAATTGGTCGCATGGATTACATCTTAATGCTCATGCACCAGCAAGGCTATATCACCCAGGCTCAGGAATACCAGGCTATCAATACGAATATTTTAAGCCAGGTGTTTCCACTGCAAGGTAAATACCAAAATATTCAGGCTCCTTATTTCGTCATGGTAGCTAAACAACAACTAGAGCGCATGTACGGCGCCAGTACTGTCAACCGCGGTGGTTGGAAAGTTATCACGACGCTTAATACGACTCTGCAAAATTATGCCGAACAAGATATTCAAAACAATATTCCAACTATCGAACGAGCTAGGGCCGACGAAGAGGCCACCGTACTGGAAGATGTTCAGACCGGACAAGTCGAAGCTCTGGTTGGTGGCACCAATTTCAATAACCCGCAATACGGCCAAATAAACTATGCCGATATAAATATTTCACCAGGTTCAAGCATTAAACCATTTAACTATGTGACCCTAGTAAATAATCATAATAATGTCGGCGCCGGTAGCGTATTATATGATTCGCAGTCGCCCATTCCAGGCTATCCTTGCACTAACCACAATACGCCACTTAACGGCGGCAACTGTGCCGAAGACTATGACTTTAGATATCCCGGGGCTGAAACGATTCGCTACGCTCTGGGCGGCTCAAGAAATGTGCCAGCTCTTAAATCAGTCATGGAAGAAATTCCCGGCGACACTAGTCCGGATCATGTTAAATCGGTACAAAAGTTCGTCGATACCGTTGATGCCATGACTGGTTATAAAAACGCCTACAAGTGTTATGTTCCCGGTGTTAATGTTGAAACAGCTTCAGTCAACCAGGAAACCCAGTGCTATGCCTCAGCCGGTATCGGTGATGGCGCCTACATATCAATCGATCACCAGGTTAACGGTGATGCAACTTTGGCCAGATTAGGCAAAACACTACCCCAGACATATATTTTAAATATCACGGACGCGTCCGGTCATACCGTCTACCAATGGAAGCAGCCCGCTGGCACTCAAGCCGTTAAACCAGACGCTGCCTACATCATCGATAATATATTGTCCGATCCGAGAGCGTCGTATTTGCCCGGATATTGCACAGCTCTTAATTGTTCACCGTTATCGGCCGGTGGTTATAAGTTCCACCGCTACAACGGCTGGGATATAGCCATAAAGACCGGTACGACCAACTATAACTTCGAAGGTTTAATGACGGCTTGGACGACACAATATGCAGTCGTTAGCTGGGTTGGCTACCACACCCGCAACAAACCATTAGTTGAGGGTCAGATGGAGTACATTACCGAACCATTAACTAGAACCTTAATTGAACAGGCGCTGTCGACTATTAAAACCAAACCGGTCAACTGGGTTCAGCCGGCAGATATTAAAGTCTTACCAGCTTTTGTCCAGCGTACCCATGTGGGCATCGGCTCCGAGGAGCCGGGACCAACTAAAGAAATTTTTCCAAGTTGGTATACGGGCAGCGGTTCCAATACCGGTACCCAAGTCTTAGATAAAGTTTCCGGCGACTTGGCGACAAGTTGTACGCCAGCAGACGCCAAGGAGACTGTTACTGGCGCCGATTCCAATAACTGGTCAATCGACATCTTCTATCCTCCCAACCAGACAATTAACACCCAGCAAAAACAAGTTAATGCCTATGACACCATCCACCAGTGTAGCGATCAACCGCCAACTATAACCTTGACGACGCCACAAACCTGTTCCAGTCTGGATAATAACGGCCAGGGTTGCGTGATTGTCGCGACGGCGACGCAGGGCACCCATCCGCTCGGGGGTAGTAATTTTGGTGGCACGATAGACATTAGTATCGGGGGTAGTGTAGTTAAATCTTTCCCGGTGGTATCATCACCGTCAACCGTTACCTTGCACTATGTGCCGGCCACGTCCGGAACGATTGATGTGACGGCTACCGTAACGGACAGCGTGCTTTACCAAGCCTCGCAGACAACCCAGATGCAAGACACCTATGTTCCCCAACCCACACAACCAACTGCTACTAACCCTCCCGGAACGACCAATCCATCGCCCAACCAAAGCACAACCACACCCGCTACAACGTCAAATCCCTAGAGCTTAACTTAAAAAGCTATTGAGAGCCTTTTTAACATCCGCTGCGGTTTTTAAAAATGAAGGCTGGTCGGATCTAGCTGGTATTTTAGGCCCGATTGCGTAATCGAAACCCAAGGCTTTAGCTTCATCAATCCTTCGATCTATAAAGGAAACATGGCGAATTTCGCCAGATAAACCGACTTCGCCAAAAACCACGGCATTGGCTTTAAGTTTTTTGCCCCTGGCGGCCGAAGCTATGGCCATAACTATCGCCAGATCAGCCGCCGGTTCGGTAATTTTAAGTCCGCCGACAATATTGACGTAGATATCTTGATCGTTGAGTTTTAACGACGTTCTTTTTTCCATCATGGCAACTAGCAGATTAAGTCTGGATAGATCAAAGCCACTGACCGCACGTTTCGGATACCCATAGCCAGTTGGATTAACCAGGGCCTGAACTTCTACCAAGATTGGTCGGCTGCCTTCAATGGTCGCCAAGACGATAGATCCATCAGTCACCTTACGCTCAGCCAGCAGTACCTTAGAAGGATTATCCACTTGCATTAAACCGTTAGATTTCATTTCAAAGATGGCCGTTTCACTGATTGACCCAAAACGGTTTTTAGACACTCTCAGTAATTTAAGCCCGCCACTATTATCGCCTTCAAGGCTTAAAACTACATCGACGATATGTTCAAGCAGCCTTGGCCCGGCTAAACTGCCCTCTTTGGTCACATGGCCGACGAGAAAGATAGCTGTATTACTACTCTTGGCAGCATTAGATAACAGCCGCGCACTATTAGTAACCTGAGTGATGCTACCGGCCGATGAACCGACTTCTTCTGTCCGGACAGTCTGAATGGAATCGACGATCACCAATTTGTATTTGCCGCTATGGATGGCGTCTTTAATTTCATCCGTTGAGTTAGTGGCCGCTAGTTTTAAATTATCTGATGCTAGCTGTAGGCGTCGGGCTCGCATGGCTACCTGATTAAGCGATTCCTCACCGCTAACGTATAACACTTCCTCATGTTTGGCTATGCCAGCAGCCAACTGCAGCAGCAACGTGCTTTTGCCCATACCGGGCTCACCACTAATTAAATTAACACTGCCCTTAACCACACCGCCACCGAATACCTGATCGACTCCACTCATGCTGGTCACCATGCGCTGATCGTTTATTTTTAAGCCGTCTTCCAGTGACTGGACAGATAAACTACCACCCCTACGATTGTGTTCTGGACTGGCCATATTAAGTTCAATCGTATTCCACTCACCACAGGCACCACAGCGGCCCGACCAAGTGGAATAGCTCGTTCCACAGGCGCTACATACATAATTCGCAACTTTACTCGCTTTCACCATATCTTACCCATATATTACTCTATTTAGTCGTTAACGCCGGCAAAGACGAGGAGTTGAGCGATTGTACCAGCTGCTGCTCCTCCAAAGCTAGGGAGTTTCTCGTATTAACCAGATTATTATACTGAGTGATTAAGGATTTGGTTTGAGCCAGTAGTTGGTTGTAGGCGTTAACCTGATTATTGTAGACCGGTATCAATGAGTTGTAGGCGTTATAATCGCCACTATTTAATAAAGCTTTCATTTGTCCGGCTTGCGTGTTGATAAACACTTGCCAGCTTGTGAGTTTTGTTTGATCGGCCGTTATTTGGTATTTTAAATTGTTAAGTTGAAGATCATCACTGGCGATTTGCTGTTGTCGCTGCGTAAATTCCGCTTCATAACCCAAATAAGTCTTAACGATTGTCTGCCGGTTAGTAAAGTATAGTTTGTAATGGCGCTCAAGTTGTGGGGATAGATTCATAACTTCAGTGCCGAGCACCGAGTATAGTTCATCGTATTTAGCACCAGGTTCGGTTTTAGCATAAGACGCCATCTGCTGGTGAATCTCCGGACTACTAACGTATTTTTCATAATAAGCCCACATTGACGCATCCAAACTGGTCCGTTGGACTACGCTCAATCTAGCGTAACCAGCATGCAACATTTCATAAGCGGCCGTGACCGGTATAATACCGTTTAACCTTGGATCAGTAACATCCAGTAAAAATATGCCATTGTCGCCACCATGATAGCAGCCGATAACATAACTCTGTTCCAGCCGATTAGGGCACTGCTGGGCAAATTGGCTTTTACCTAATATGGCGGGTCGATTAACGTAAAACAAGGTTTTGGCATAAGGCGTCATCTGATCCTCATTGGCAATGGCGATGATGGATTTGGGCGGATTATAGCCGGCAAGAATAATCCAATCCCTGACCGTAGTAAGATTAAACAGCATCCAGACCACAGAAACCGCTACCATTGCCATAATCATGACAACCAATGACTTAAAAACGGCCGCTAAATTGAAAACACTATTCGTTTTGGGTGGCATAAGCTAGTTCGCCGTTTTTGGTTGCCACTTGAATAATATCTCCTTTGGAATAGTGTTCATCGAGAACTTCCATAGCCATACGATCTTCAATCGTATCCTGAATCAGGCGCCTTAGCGGTCTAACGCCGTTAAGGGCATCGTAGCCGTGATCCAACAAGTACTGTTTAGCTTTAGGCGTCAATACCAAGCCTATACCTTTCTTTTGTAAACGACTTTTCAGTTCTTCTATCTGAAGATCAACAATCCTCAAGATGTCTTTTTTAGTTAGAGCATTAAAGACGATGGTTTTATCGATACGGTTTAACAGTTCCGGCCGTAGCATCTTCTTTAATTCATCCCTGACTTTCGACTCGTTTTCGTTATGCATCTCGTCAAGTCTTTTTTGAGAGCTCAGGTTACTGACGTGGAAACCGAGAGAGGCTTCTTTTTGAAGCTTGTCGGCTCCAATATTACTAGTCATAATCACAACCGTATTAGTGAAATCTATCTTGCGACCTTTGGCATCGGTTAGAACTCCATCCTCAAGTATCTGCAACAGTATATGAAAAATATCCGGATGAGCTTTTTCGATCTCGTCAAACAAGACGACGCTATAGGGTTGTCGGCGGATTTTATCCGTCAGCTGTCCACCTTCGTCATAGCCAACGTAACCAGCCGGTGCGCCGACTAAGCGAGAAACATTGTGATGTTCGCCAAATTCGCTCATATCAATCTTAATCAAAGCGTTTTCGCTGCCGAAGAATTCGCGAGCCAAAACCCGGGCCAACTCAGTCTTACCGACACCCGTCGGGCCTAAAAAGATAAACGAGCCGATTGGTCTTTTTTCGCTACCTATACCACTACGGTTGCGGCGGATAGCTTTAGCTACTGCCGTAACGGCTTCATCTTGTCCGACAATATATCTGCCGAGTGTTTTTTCCAGATGCAGCAAATACTTGGCTTCTGAACGAATCACTTTCTTAACCGGAACTCCGGTTATACGCGATACCACATCAGCCAAATCATCACTACTTAGCACCATGGCCTTATCTTTTCTAATTGAAGCCTCCAGCTTGTTTAGCTCATCAGAGATCTGACTGGCACGCGTCTTATAGTGCGCCGCCAGCTGGTAATCCTCGTTATCGCTGGCTTCATCTTTACGCAAATTAACCAGCTTAAGCTCTTTGTGCAGCTTACGAACTTCCGGACTGGTTTTTATCTTTTGCACCCGAATATAGGCGGAAGCTTCATCCAGTAAATCCAAGGCTTTATCCGGCAGGTAACGATCCTGAATATAGCGCTTGGATAAGGCAACGGCGTCTTCCAGCACTTCATCGGTTATTTTAACACCGTGAAATTCTTCGTAGTGCTTTCTCAAACCCTTCAAGATGGCTAGAGTTTGCGGCGCTGTCGTTTCGGGCACCTGGACTGGTTGAAAACGTCGCTCCAAGGCCGCATCTTTTTCAATATGCTTGGTATATTCCGCCGTTGTCGTGGCACCTATAAAACGAATTTTACCTCTAGCTAAGGCTGGCTTTAAGATGTTACCGGCGTCCATGGCACCTTCAGCCGCACCAGCACCAACAATCAGGTGCATTTCATCAACAAAAGCGATGATTTTAGTATCATATTCCAATTCATTCATGACTTTTTTGAGGCGATCTTCAAATTCGCCCCGGTACTTAGTTCCGGCGATCATTCCTGCCAAATCTATCATGACAATGCGCTTATCTAGCAGACTGTCTGGAACTTCTTCGCTTACAATTCGTTGAGCCAAACCTTCGACAATAGCCGTCTTGCCAACACCGGGTTCACCAATAAGAACCGGATTATTTTTCATACGCCGGTTCAATATCGTAATGACTCGACCGATTTCATTTTCGCGCCCTACAACCGGATCAAGCTTGCCTTTTTTGGCCAGCTCGGTTAAGTCAGTTCCGAAGTAATCCAAAGCAGTTTTACGATTACGCTTAGACCGCGAACCGGTTACTCCCGACATACCGGGTTCTTCGTACTGCTGGCGACTTAAAAATTGCTCAAGTTCTCGTCCGAGACTATCTATGTCAACATTCATGTCTTTTAACAATTTGGAAGCCCGGGAATTCTTCTGATTTAAAATACTGAAGAGGATATGTTCGGTTCCACAAAAATCCTGTGAATAATCCTGAGCAATATCGTAGGCAGTTTTAAGGGTTAGTTTAGCGGTCTCGCTAAGACCCTTTGCGCCCATATTAATAACAATAGCCTTAGGAGTCAGGTTTAACACTAAACGGGCTCGATCAAGTGTTACGCCGACGTTTTCAAGCAATTTAGCGCCCATGCTTGTATCCTGAGCCAATAGGCCAAGCAATAAATGCTCAGTCCCCACATAGGCACTACCGAAACTACGTGCAATTGCATCGGCATGACGTAGACTTTGCAGTGCGTTATTGGTTAAATGC
Source organism: bacterium (assembly GCA_021790005.1). Taxonomy (GTDB): domain Bacteria; phylum Patescibacteriota; class Saccharimonadia; order Saccharimonadales; family UBA4665; genus JAJZWH01. Next base: position 64,515 of record JAJYIP010000001.1, on the reverse strand, counting down.
TTTCTAAATTCCTGAAAGTCTGGTGACTCTGGCATCATACTATTTTTATAGCACCTTTCTTTGATACTTAGCTGTAATATATATCTCTTTCATCTTTTGCAACGATAAATTTACGAACTAATTCTATGATCTAAAATTTAGCTTTAAAAATCTTTAAACGTTTTTTAATTACGCTAAGATTAATAATATGATAACCTTACTGGCACTCACGAGTCAAGAGTGCTAATTACTGCTCTCCGTGCTCTTCGATGGCCTCAATCAGACTGGATTCAAGTTCGGTTTTGCGTTTAATCCTGCCCGGTACAGGCTTAGTAGCCGGCTCGTCTTTTTTAGGGCTAGCAGTGTCGGGCTTAACTTCCGCAGGTTTGGCACTGATGGCTTCAGCCGCAATGTCCAGCTCATAACCGGTCAGCTTACTGGCCAGACGTACATTCTGTCCGCCCTTGCCAATCGCTATACTAAGCTGATCTTCCGGAACCAATACCTGTGCCTTATGAGCGGACTGATCAATCGTTACACTTGCAACCTTAGTTGGACTTAAGGCGTTGGTAATAAATTCGAGCGGGTTATCACTAAAAACAATAATGTCGATCTTTTCCTGTTCACCAATCTCACTCATTACGGCATTGACCCGCGTACCGTGTCCACCGACAAAAGTACCGACCGGATCAACTCCGGGCACATTACTCCAGACGGCTATTTTGGAGCGGATGCCGGCTTCTCTGGACATTGCCTTAATTTCAACCGCTCCGTTTTCCATTTCCGGAACCTCACTCCTAAACAGCCATTCAACAAATTCATGATTACCGCGGCTTACTATAAGCTGTGGACCACGGAAGCCTCTCTCGACGTCTTTAAGATATACCTTTAAGCGTTGGCCGGGATAATATCTTTCACCTTGGATTTGTTCACTGCGTGGCATGATGCCTTGCGCTTTACCCAGATCAACTCGCACCACACTACCTTCAACCCGGCCGACCGTAGCGTTAATAACCGTACCGATCTTGTCTTCGAACTCACTCATAATGATCTCGCGCTCGGCTTCTCTTAGGCGCTGCAGAATGACCTGTTTAGCAGTCTGGGCAGCGACCCGACCAAAACTTTCGACCTTTTCATGCACTTCAATCGTTTCACCAAGCTCAGCGTTTTTCTGACGGGTCTTAGCTTCGCTTAAAGATATTTCGTAAGCCGGATTAGAGACAGTCTCGACAATTTCTTTAGACACATAAGCATCGACGTCACCGGTATTAAGATTCATTTTAACGCGCACTTCCTGCTCACGCTCACCGTAATCGCGACGGTAGGCAGCCGCCAAAGCCTGCTCAACCACTTCCTGAACGGCTTCTTCCGGTAAGTTTTTTTCTTCAGCTATTGCCCTTATAGCGACACTCAGTTGTTTAAAGTCAAAATCCATAATTTTCCTTTGTTTAAATATTTTTCACTAAAAAATCCGACCTAAGGTTTCGGCCGGATCATCTGAGTTTAATTTACCAGATAAACCTATTTTATGTCAATTTGTGTAAGAAATGATACTAGGTCGCGGCCGACACATAAGCTACATTATTATGGTTACTAAAACTTAGGAGAAGCTAAAATATGCCCGTAAAAAAACCGTTAAGCGATATTGAGATTAAAAAAATCAGGCATGAGCTGGCCAAACGCTTAAACCGGGATAACGATCAGGAACGTAATTAATAATATTATTTGGATTGTCGAAAGATTTAACCGACATGCTAAACTTGTTAGAAGTTAATTCAAGCTACAGGGATAGTCATGAAATCAGTACGTCGTTTATTCAGACAGTTCAAGCCACATAGCTACGAACTGTTTATTGATCCAAATAAGGCAACTATGGACTTTAACGGCCATGTAACCATCCGTGGCGTAAAGACCCATCGACCATCGAAACGACTTGTCCTGCATGCTAAAGGTCTTAGAATCAATCAGGCGACAATTACAGCTCATAGAAAAACCGGCGATCAGACAATCAAACTGGAACGGATAGCGATTCATAAACGCTACGATGAACTAAGACTGCACGGCTCGGAGGTGCTCTATCCTGGTGAATACAGCATAGCTATAGACTTCAGCGGCAAAATAACTAAGCCAATGGATGGGCTATATCCTTGTTTTTACGATTACGAAGGCCACGAAGAGGTTATCTTAGCCACCCAATTTGAAAGTCACTACGCTCGGCAGGTTTTCCCATGTATTGATGAACCAGAAGCCAAGGCGATATTTAACTTAAGTCTGATGTCTCATAAGTCCGAAACCGTCCTGGCCAACACCAATATTCTTACTCAGACAACAGTTGATGACCGGGTCAAAACCAGTTTTTATCCTACCCCCAAAATGAGCACCTATTTGTTAGCTTTCGTAATCGGCAGACTAGACGCCTTAGAGGGCAAAACTAAAAACGGCATCGTAGTGAAAACATATGCTACACCCGAGCTGGTCCAGCAAACTGCTTTCGCGCTGGAGACAGCTATTGCTTGTCTAGATTTTTATAACCTATACTTCGCGATCGATTATCCCCTACCGAGCTGTAATTTAGTAGCATTGCCGGACTTTTCTTCCGGAGCGATGGAAAACTGGGGCCTGATTACTTTCCGTGAGCAAGCTTTACTGGTCGACGATGACAATACCAGCCTAAACATGAAACAATACGTGGCCAATGTTATAGCTCACGAACTGACTCACCAGTGGTTCGGCAACCTCGTTACCATGCGTTGGTGGAATGATCTATGGCTAAATGAGAGTTTCGCCAGTCTGATGAGTTACCGGGCGATTGACGAGTTGCATCCTGATTGGCATGTCTGGAATGAATTTATAACTGAAGAACAAAGTGCGGCCTTTCGATTGGATAGCCTGGAAAGTACGCACCCGATTAATGTCGACATACATCATCCCGACGAAATCAGGACCATCTTCGACAGTATCAGTTATGAAAAAGGCGCCAGCGTACTATTTATGCTGATGCGTTATTTAGGCGAAACCGATTTCAAAAACGGACTTAGACTATACCTTAAACAACACGCTTACTCGAACAGCGAAAGTCAAGATCTATGGCAAGCCTGGGAAAAAGCAGCCAATAAACCAATTGCTCAATTTATGAACCAATGGACAAAACAATCCGGCTATCCGATCATCCACGCCGATATTGAGGATAGTAAGCTCAGCTTGCATCAAAGCAGATTTTATTTGAACCCGGCCATAACTAAGGCCGATACCATCTGGCCCATTCCCCTATCATCATCTTCAGATATTGGCACGGATATACTAACCAAGCTTAACTACGAGACTGTTTTAAAGTCCAAAGCTGAACTGGTATTAATCAACCAGGGACGCAGCAGTTTTACGAGAGTTGCTTATAACGATAGGTATATCGTGCGTTTAAAACAAGCGATTTTAAAAGGTAAAATAAGCCCCCTCGATCGACAGGGGTTACTGGCTGACAGCTTTGAAGCTGCCAAGGCCGGCTATGGCAGCAGTTTGGCCGCCCTCGACCTGCTCAAGGCCTATGAGCATGAAGATAGCCTGTATGTCTGGGATGTTATAAGTACTAACGTTGGTCAAATTCGCCGGGTAATGGATGATGATAAGCTGCGTTCGAAAATGAACCCTTTTATTGCCGAGTTGGCTAAAGATCAATACCACAAGCTGGGATGGCACCAAAAACCTGATGAATCTATTTTCGACACTCTGCTGAGGCCCCTTATTCTTGGTCTCATGACCGCCAGTGACAATTCGGCTGCTATAAAGACCGCTCAAAAACTTTTTAACGACCACCAGACTAAACCCATTCCAGCGGATATCCGGGGAGTTGTCTATACGACCGTCGCCAAGCACGGCGCTGAAAAAACATTTAATGAACTTAGAGAAATGTACAAGGCTACGATAAACAGCGAAGAAAAAATTACATTGGCTGCCGGCTTAACCAACTTTAAGCAACCGGAATTAATCACTAAAAGCTTGGCCATGATTAAGTCTAAGGACGTGCGTTTACAGGATGCCACCTACTGGATTAGTTATAGTCTGTCTAACCGATACGCCAAACTGGCAACCTGGGAATGGATCAAGGATAACTGGGACTGGTTAGATAATAATTTGGGTAACGAACTGAGTTTTTACATGATGCCGCGCATCGTAGCCAGTGCCTTCAGCCGGATAGATTTTCTTAAAGAATTTAATGCATTCTTCGACCAACACATGAGCCAGGGATTCAAGCGCAGCAAAGATCAGGCAGTTGAAACAATCATATGGCAATCAGCCTGGCGCGAACGTGATCTGAACATCTTGCTTGAATTCTTCACGGCTTAAGCTGCATTTGCAACCATCGACTTGATCGGCTCAAACGAACGACGATGCTGCGAACTTATTCCTAGAGTGGCGATGGCTCTCATGTGCTCAATCGTGCCATAACCGACGTTCCGCTCAAAACCGTAACCGCCTATTTCCAAAGACAGTGCTTGCATGTAATGATCACGTGCAACTTTGGCAACAATCGATGCGGCACTGACCGCCGGAATCGTCAAATCTGCCTTAATAATGGTCTCAACATTACTGAATTTACTTAAATAGTTTTGTGATCCGTCAAGAATAATCCTTGACTCCACCAACTTAAACTTAGCAAGCGCCCGTTCACCGGCCAGACCAAGAGCACCGTTTAATCCCAGCCTATCGATTTCTTGCGCACTGGCCCAACCCAGTCCGACACAAGCGGACAGTTGAATAATCAGCTCGTTTAGCTGTTCGCGTTTTTTAGGACTTAATAACTTAGAGTCTGTCAGGCCTTCAATAAGATGATTGAGCTTAACCGCTCCGACGACTAGGGGTCCAGCTAAGCAACCCCTGCCAACTTCATCAATTCCGATTATCCCGTCAGGATAATGGTTCACTTAATAATCTGCCTTGCTTATTTAAGCTTTAGCTTCAACCGGGGTCTGGTCTTCGCTCGTTTTAGTTTCGGCTGTAGTAGTAACAACTGCTTTTGGTTCGGGCAAGGTATTGACCGCCTGACGATCAAAATCCACACCACTTAAACGGGCGGCCTTACCGGTACGCTCACGCATGTAAGATAAATAATTGCGTCTGACTTTACTGCGCTTGGTTATTTCAACTTTGACAACCAACGGACTATGCAGCAAAAAGCTTTTCTCAACCCCTACTCCACTGGATATACGCCTGACGGTAATACGGCTGAGATGTCCACCTTTGTTATCGGTTCGGATAACTAATCCTTGAAAGATCTGGACTCTTTCCTTATTGCCTTCTTTGATTTTTTGATGCACCCGCACAGTGTCGCCGCTTTTAACATCGACAACGTGTTCTTTTTTTTGCAACTGGTTTAGTTCCTCAATAGCCCTTGACATATCCGTAATAGACTATCCTATTTAACTCTTTATTGCAAGGAGTTTTATGCTATAAATTATTCTTTTGTTGTGTACCTCTAGGTACCGACTTGCCAATAACATAACTAAATAATCAATCCAGCATGTAAAGATTTTTTAAGCCTAGAGTTATATACTAAATCGATGGTAGATTACGCTAACGAAGCATTGAGTATACATAAGCAGAACAAAGGCAAGATTCATATCGAGCTTAATGACAAGCTGGATAGTCTGGAAAAATTAAAACTATATTACACACCCGGCGTCGCTGCCGTCAGCATGAAAGTAGCTGACAATAAGGCTCTACTAAGGGACTACACCTGGACTGGAAATACCGTAGCAGTGGTTAGCGACGGCTCAGCCGTGCTTGGACTCGGTAATATCGGGCCGGAAGGGGCAATGCCGGTCATGGAAGGCAAGGCTCTACTGTTTCGACACTTCGCTATGATCAATGCCGTACCAATCGTATTAAATGTCCATAGCGCTGACGAAATCGTGGCGGCCGTCAAAGCAATTGCAACGAGTTTTGGAGGCATCAACTTAGAGGATATTGCGGCTCCAATTTGCTTTGAGGTCGAGCGCCGTTTAATCGAAGAACTGCCCATTCCAGTGATGCACGACGACCAACACGGGACAGCCATCGTGACTCTAGCAGGCTTGATCAATGCGGCTAAAGTAACCGGCCGAGATCTAAACACATCGCGGGCAACAATCGTCGGTGCGGGAGCGGCCGGTGTAGCCATCGCTAAACTAGTTAAAGAATACGCTCCAGCTATTAAATTGACGGCGGTGGATTCTAAGGGAATTATTAGTAATAAACGCCAGGACTTAAATGAAAGTAAATTGACCCTGCTCAAACTGTCCGATCCAATCCAGTTGAATGGTGGTCTGAAAGAAGCCATAAAAGGGGCGGATATTTTTATTGGCGTCTCCAGTCCTGACATACTAAGTCAAGACATGGTTAGATCCATGAATAAACAGGCAATTATTTTTGCCATGGCCAATCCTGATCCGGAAATTAAACCAGAATTAGCTAAAAAAGCCGGTGCCGCCGTCGTAGCCACTGGTCGAAGCGATTATCCAAACCAAGTTAATAACGCCTTGGCTTTCCCAGGAATTTTTCGGGGCGCACTGGACAATCACGTCAACCGCATCAGTGAAAAGCATAAACAAGCTGCCGCCGAAACAATTGCCGCACTAGTTGAAAAGCCGGATTTTGATAATATAGTGCCATCCATTGACGATCCTCGTCTAGTTAGCGCTATCGCTCGGATTATCGTCTAACCTAAAACCCGATAAATTTCTGTCAAGGTAGTCTGACCAGCGATAACCTTAAGCATGGCGTCTTGCAATATGCTAACCATTCCGTCCTGTACGGCTGCTGTTTCAATATCCGCTGTACTGATAACTCTCTCGGGCTGAGTAATGACAGCTATTACCCGATCGGTCATTAGCAGCTGCTCCCTGATTGCCAACTGGCCACTAAATCCGTAAGGATTAGCCTCGCTACTGCCAGGACTAAATAACTTAAGACCTTCGAGCGATGGCCTTTGGGCCGGATCGGGTATGGTTTCTATGACTTTTTGGATAAGTTGCATTTCGGATGGCGACGGCTCATATGCCTGCTTTAGACTATCGTCCAGGCGTCGCACCAGACGCTGGGCCATGATCAGACGTACCGATGAAACAAATAAGGGGTTCTGGCCGATTATATCCGCCAGTCTGGTCAAGGCAGCGGCCGCACTGCTGGCATGAAAGGTGGTTAAGACTAAATGCCCGGTTAGCGAAGCCTGCAAAGCGGTTTTGGCCGTATCGTTATCTCTCACCTCGCCAACCATCACAATATCCGGATCGAGCCGCAGCACCGCTCTTAACTGTTCAGCAAATAACGGCCGGTCATCTTGATCATTAGTGTTAACGCTGATCTGGGTCAAACCTTTAATCTGGTATTCAACCGGATCTTCAATTGTAATTATTTTTCTGGTTTCGTTATTTAAACTATTTAAGATTGAATAAAGGGTCGTGGTTTTACCGGAACCGGTCGGACCGACAGCCATTACTAAACCGCTCGGCTGGGCGATAATCTTATCCACCACCTGTCTTTCTTTGTCAGATAAGCCCAAACGGTCCAAACTGTAGCGCTCAGCATCCATATTAAATAAACGCATAACCACATCAATCCCGTTTATTGTCGGTACGGTCATGAGACGGACGTTGACATCAACTATGGAGTTATCCGCCATCGTAACTTTTTGGGCAATATGGCCCTGCTGGGCCTCCTTGGAACTGGTAGATATATTGCCAGCCGAGGCAATAGCCGACATTAACACCCGGTATTTGTCCGGGGTTATCTGGGCAATGATGTGCAGTACTCCGTCAATTCTAAATCTGATACGGATATCTTCAGCTTGAGTCTCAATATGGATATCGCTGGCATTAAGCCGGTGAGCCTGAGCGACTAGATAAGCCAACATGTCATCAGCTCTAACTTCACCTAGAATTTTAGATATACTAGCGATCAACTGCGCACTGCCAGTATCCTTAATCTGGATATCCTGGTAAACAACTGGCTTAGGCGGATCAAACAAACGCATATACTCGTTAAAGCCGCTGTCAGAAATCAGTACAAAGGCATTGCGCTGATCAAGAAAACGCTGGCTAATGCTACGAATGGAAGACTGCGGCGTGGTAGTCGTAATTCCAAACACGTTATTTTGACTGTCAGCGCGTAGCGGTACAATTCTCAGTGAGCGCATTTCCGTAACTTCCAGTACGTGCTTAAATAATTGTTTGTTGTCAATACCAGACGTATCGACATAATCAAAGCCTAGTAAACGGGCTCTTTGTTGGGTTGCCTGTTCTTCGTTGAATCGCGGATCATTACTCATACTTATTAGAGTATAAAGCATGAGCGTCTTTAGGTAATATATTATATATACATGAAACCGGATATTTACTTACTCTTAGATAATGTCCGTAGCAGTCTTAACGTCGGTTCTCTACTTAGAACGGCTGAGGGACTCGGCATTAAAGAAGTCTATCTTTGCGGCTATACACCGTATCCTCTAATGCCCAACGACCACCGCCTACCGCATCTGGCAGCTAAAGTTAATCGGCGGATTAAAAAAACTGCTTTGGGAGCGGAGTCCAGTCAAGTCTGGAGCTATTACCCAAACGCTCTTGTAATCGTTAACCAGCTTAAGGCCCAGAATACTTGCATCTTGGCACTTGAGCAAGCTGCCAATAGCATCAGCCTTACCAGTTTTAAGCCAGACCGACCGGTTTGCTTGATAGTCGGTAACGAAGCTGCAGGCGTCAACTCTGAACTGTTAAGTGCCGCTGACACGATAGCCGAAATTCCCATGCTAGGCACCAAAGAATCCTTTAACGTCGCGGTAGCCGGCGGCATGGCTCTGTTTTATTTAGTAAATATGCTAAAGTAATGCTTGAGCTTAAAAACAAAATATGGCATTAACTACTAAACCCCGACCGGGAACATTACAAAAGAAAGTCAAGGCCGGCCACCACCGGCACTCCAAAAACTACTTAAAAACCTACTGGCCATACATACCGGTTGTTGGTATCGTTGGAGCTGGCTTCATGATAGATGCATTATGGCAAAACCATCACGTCCAATCCGGTTATATCAGCCTGTCTGCCAATAACTACTTTGGCGTCGTACTGGAATCCTTGATCGGCGCCATAGCCCTATCGGTCTTCTTACTCAGAAATGCGTTTGCCTGGCGTAAGGTTTTAGTTGAAGGCGAAGACTTCGCCGCCAAACATCCTTTTCTGGATATTGCACTTATCATATTGGCCACCGCCGGTATGATATTGGCTCATAACGGCATCGTTATTATCTGATAGCTACGCTAATCGTGACCCATAATGGATTTGAGTCGTTCTATGCCGGCAGTTTGAGTATCTGGCCCGGGAAAGTGCTATCTAGAGTCCAAGCGTTTGATCTAGAAGTAGACTGTCATCCTAAAGATATTTACTATATACGTACTTGGCCGAAATACGTCTTAAGTGTACAATTGAATTGTAATATTATTGAAAGGATCTGTTTATGGGTACTAAAACACTTTCCGTATCCGAGTTAAGGGGTAACCTTGCGGACTCACTTGATGCTATTGAACATGATGAAATATTGATTGTTACACGACGCGGTAAAAAAGAAAGAGCTATCATAGATCTTGATAGACTGGAAGACTTATTAGCCGTAGCCGACCCATCCTACCTCAGCGCTATAAAGGAAGCCCGTTATAGTAAAGACTATTTTAGTCATGACGAGGTATTTGGAGATATTTAATGGCAAAATTTAAGCTTGTTTATAAAAAGCCTGCTGTTAAATCAATACAACAACTTACACCACAAATTAAAAAAAGACTAAAAGTAAAACTTGAATTCTTCGGGAGCCAGAAAGATCCTTTGATCTATGCGAAGGCTTTGACAAAACCAGCTGATGCTCAGTATAGATATAGAGTAGGTAATTATAGAGTTCTTTTCGATATTGAGGGCAATAATATTGTGATTTTATTGGTTCAGCATAGAAAAGATGTTTATAAGAAATAGTTAGTTAAGTGTCTCACTCCACTCAGACTAACTGAGTCTATTCTAGCAGCTGACTAATTGGTTTAATTGGGTGCAATGACCCGACGTCATAAGCGAGAAACAATTGAAGTTTATCTGACTGTTTTTATGGCAGCTTAGCTATAGTAAGGGTTATTGATAGAAAAACAGGTTTAATCATAAAAACAGTCAAACGACTAAGGCATTAGAACAGGCATGATCGCTATTAATGACCTTAATATACCCAGCCGAACCGTCAATACCAGCAGCGGCAGCGTTATTATCTGATGGCTACGTTGTCGTTACCCATAATGGATTTGAGTCGTTCTATACCAGCAGTTTGGGTATCTATACCGGCCGGTAATTTTATAATTTGACGATTTTCTTCACCACCAAGCACTAAGACAACTTCCGTGCTGCCTGTATATGCGTCAATCGTTTGTTTTAAGTTCATAAGCAGTGTCTGGTCACTGGAATCGTTTAAGCGAAGGTACAGACGTTCAACTGTCGGCAAATCAACGACCCCTTTAGCGCCAGGTCCAGGCATAGTCAGTGCAGTATTCGGTTTTTTGCGAGGCTTAGGTACTTTTTGCTTCTTGTTGGTTAGCTGATAGGCGGCTGCCTGTTCTGGGGTTATCTCCCTGGCATCATCAACCATAATTTTAATTTCATCGCCTTGATTACCGTCACGGTCTTTAGAGGATATCTTGCCACGCGTCAATATAACCCGGTCGACTTCCCACAAACCTAGGGTCTGTTGATAGCTGGTTGGAAACAGAATCAGCTCCAATTCGCCACTTAAGTCTTCAATCTTAACAAAAGCCATTTTTTGACCATTTTTAGTCAGAATTTCTCTAACTGCGGTGATGATACCCCCAGCCTGCACGCTCATCCCATCATGGTCCTTGCTAAGCTCTTTGAGTGGTACTGTTTGTTCGCTAAGGATGTTCTCATAAAGATTCAGTGGATGCTGGGATAAATAAAGGCCTAGCAGTTCTCGCTCCCACATTAACTGTTCACGGGTTATATGCCGCTCGTCGGTGAGTGGGGGCAAATTCAGATTGACTCTGACGTCGTGAGCAGCGACGGCATTACCGAACAGGTCCGTCTGTCCGCTGCTGGCCTGTTTTTGAGCTTTGGAGGCAAAAGCGATAATCAAATCCAAACTGTCGAGCAGTTGCTGGCGGTCGTGGAAACGATCAAAGACACCAGCCTTAATCAGGCTTTCGAGTGATTTTCGGTTGACGGCATGATAATCAACTCGGATTAAAAAGTCTTCCAGGCTCATAAACGGTCCGCGCTCATCACGGGCTCTTAGGATTTCTTCTACGGCATTACTGCCCACGTTCTTAATAGCTGTCAATCCAAACCTTATAGCGGTCTTTGGCTTGTCGGTAATTATGGCAAATTCATTAAATGATTCGTTGATATCCGGAGGTAGCACCGGCAAATTCATTTTTTGACACTCATTGATCTCGATCGCCAGACGTTCCGTGTCATCATAATCCGATGTCATCAAAGCCGCCATGAACGCCGCTGGATAATGGGCTTTTAGGTAAGCCGTCTGAAAGGCAATCATGGCATAACAAGCTGAGTGCGACTTATTGAAACAATAGGCCGCAAAATCTTCGAGTTGCTGCCAGAATCTTTGCATCGTCGACTCTTCAATGCCAGAGACTTTTTTGGCACCTTCAATCATCCGTTGGCGCATCTTGCGCATCATATCTATCTTCTTTTTGCCTATGGCCTTACGCAGAGTGTCGGCTTCACCGCCACTAAAGCCGCAAACTTCTTTGCTGATTTGCATGACCTGTTCCTGGTATAACAGTACGCCATAGGTATTCTCGAGCACATTGGACATACTGTCGTGTGGATAAACAATTTTACGCTCACCACGTTTTCGTAGTATAAAATCTTCAATGAACTGCATTGGACCCGGTCGGTAAAGGGCATTCATAGCTATAATGTCTTCAAATACTGTCGGCTGCAACTGTTTAAGGTAACGTTTCATGCCGGCAGATTCAAACTGAAACACGCCAGTCGTATCGCCTTTTTGGAATAGTGCGAAAGTCTCATGATCATCCAGTGGCAAATTATCTATGTCTATGTCAACGCCATATACCTTCTTTATTATTCTTAGCGTGTTCTTAATAATCGTTAGATTACTTAAGCCCAGGAAATCCATTTTTAATAACCCTAGATCTTCGATTGGACCCATGGCATATTGTGTTGCCACCACGCCTTTTTGTGCCATTTCTAAAGGAGCAAACTTGACAATTTCATCAGGAGCGATCACTACTCCGGCAGCATGAACACCATGTGACCGAATGGTGCCTTCAAGCTTAATAGCCAGATCGAATACCCGTTTTGCCATCGGGCTGGTCTCGTATTCTCGCCTCAAATCAATGTCTTCGATTAGCGAGGTTTTTAAAGGCGTATGTCGGCCTTGGATGGGTGGCGGAATCATCTTGGCCAGACGGTCAGCCTCAGAATATGGAACTTGCAACACCCGAGCAACATCCCGAACAGCATTACGAGCCGCCATCGTACCAAAAGTCACAATATTAGCCACCCGGTCGTGACCGTATTTTTCGGCACAATAGGCAATCACTTCATTACGCCTAGTATCCATAATATCTATGTCTACATCGGGCATACTGATGCGATCAGGGTTCAGAAACCTTTCAAACAGCAGGTCATATTTAATCGGGTCTAGTAGAGTAATACCAAGTCCGTAAGAGACAATCGAACCGGCTGCACTGCCCCGTCCGGGACCAAAGACGATACCCTGACTCCTACCCCAAGTTATAAAATCGTGAATAATTAAAAAGTAGCCCTGAAAACCCATGGTACTGATGACTTCCAGTTCATAACGCACCCGATTTTTAACGTTTTCCGGCAAAAGCTTGGCGCTATTTGTCACACTTAATTTATCGGCATCGACAGGACTGACGCCGGCATATTTAACCGCCAAACCGTTATATACCAGTTTCTCCAAATACTCTCTTTCATTGCCTCCATCAGGTACGGGAAACTGCGGAATTAATATTTTGCCAAGTTCAATTTCAACCTCACAGCGATCGGCTATACGTTTGGTATTAGCAATGACTTCTGGATAATCCTTACCCCAACGGTTTATTACTTCATCCGGGTCAGTTAGGTGAAGATCAAAATCCGCCAGAGTCATTCTGTCTGTATCACTTAAGTAGGCTCCGGTTTGTACACACAGTAGGATTTCGTGGGCTTCCTTATCATCATGGCTTAAATAGTGGGCATCGCATGTTAAAACACAAGGTATATTAAGTTTCTTGCCTAAGTTAAGCAGCTTGTGGTTGACGTTTTCCTGTTCAATCCATTTGCTTGGATGTTCGGGATGACCGTGATCTTGAATTTCTATGTAATAACGATCCTTAAAGACTGCTTTGTAGCGTTGGGCAATTTTCTCAGCCGCCGCGTCCTGGTTATTCCTGAGCGCATCGGCCACTTCACCGCCAATACAGCCACTGAGCACTATCAGACCGTCGCCGTACTGACTTAAGAGTTCAAAATCTATCCTAGGCCGATAGTAAAATCCGTCTAAATTAGCGATCGACGACAAGCGCATCAGGTTTTTATACCCCTGATTGTTCATGGCTAGAAGTGTCATGTGGTAATTAGGCTTGTCTTTTGTGGCTTCCTTATCCGTATGGCTACGAGCGGCCATGTATGTTTCCATGCCAATAATCGGCTTAACACCTTTCTCTTTGGCTAGCTTATAAAATTCAATCACACCGCTCATTGTGCCATGATCGGTTATGGCAACAGCTTGCATGCCCATAGCTTTGACCTGATCAACCATCGGTCCAATTTTGCTCAAACCGTCTAATACGCTGAAATGCGTATGGTTGTGCAAGTGCACATAGTCGGCCTTGCCGAGTTTAGCTGCCTTGGTTGAGGCTCGTTCTGTCATGCTCCCTCTTTTGACTTTTTGTCTCTTTAGCCCACTATCCGTGAGATCAATACTAAAAGTATAGCAGTTTAAGCAATAGGATTTCCAGACCAGAAATACTATTTTTTAAGCATGAACTTCTTGAAATGGACGACGGCTTTTTCAGCCTCTTTAATAGATTGGTTTAGATCCCGATCTGATCCCTCGCCATGCTTAACAGCTTCAATGACGGTTTCGAGCTTGTCACGTCCGGATTTAGCCTTATCCAAAGCCAAATTCAGCTTATGAAGAGCCTTGGTAGTCAAAACTTCATGATCTTCTACGGCATTACTTAACAGCTCGTTAAGTTCGCTATATAAAAACTCGGCCTTCTCGATAGCATCGCGTTTATCCACCGGTAATGATCGGCGAATATCTTCTCTGGTTTCTTTGCCGGCTTTCGGAGCCGTTAGCAAACCGGCAATATAACCAGCTAGGCCCACTAAAAAGGCCGTGGCGGCGGTTTTTTTAAGCGATCTCTTATAACCCATAGCTAATTCTTTCTGCTAGACATGAAGATGTACTTTAATATTTTAGCGACAGTTTTGAGAGACGATTTCGAACCGACTTCTTTAATCATCCGACTGACAGATTCGACGCTGTCAATTGCCATAGTGGCTCTTTTAACCAAACGTCGATAGGTTATCCAAACGTATATGATTAAACCCGTGGCAAACACAAAAAACAGACTAAAGATAATTGCGGCTATATCTAAGACTATCCGATCGAATAGTTGCATGACTTAACTCTACAACATAATTGACTATTTATGTTAATAAAAAAATGCTTAGATTAGATTGTAAGACTATACTGCAATGTCTTTGGTTTTTTGTCGTGTTTGTGGTATACTACTGCGGTAAATGACTGAGATTGATCCCCAACTAATTTCGCTTAAAGAGGCTCTGAACCCGAGAGCTACACCCGAATTAGGCTTTCAGGCTTACGAAAAGCTTGCCGGTAAGGCTAGCGTAAGAGATGCCGAGCGTGAGGCTTTTATAAATGACCGGACAATGAATCCGGAATTTGATTACCCTTTATTAAAACCCGCAGAACTCCGCACTGGCATCAGTAATTTGAACGACATATTAGACCTTGCCGCCAGGCAGGAAGATGCAACCATAAGCTCGGCGGTCTGGGATAGCGCGGCTTATAGAATGGCAGAAATGTATTGGTTGCTTAGCAGCGAACATCTGGTGCGTTTATATGATTCAATGTCGGACGAACAACTTGACCAAGCGGTCTCGTCCACTCAGGAGTTAAACGAACAGCTGTACGGCCAACCAGAAAAACCAATACTCAATGCCGTTGTGAATGAAATTTATCATAATATCGAGGCCAGGACTTATTCCTCTTTAGGCCAGACGTTACTTAACGATCTGAAACATGGCATCGACATTCAGTTAGTCGATAGCACAATCGAGTTACCCCCCTTAAGTTCTGATGGTCCGGAAAGTTTACCAACAATACCGGAAGATCTACTCGGTTATCTTAAAGAACGGTTATATGCCGAACATCAAGACATTTTTAATCTGATCAAAGAATATAAAGACCAGGTAGTCGATCAAAGACCGGAGGCAGAACGCGCCTTTAGCACGTCCGATATGGCCTATTTATTCCAAAAAGTCCATGAACTTAAAGACCCCTTAAACTTGTCCGGCGTTGAGATAATTACGAACCCTAATAGTTCCAGCCTGGCCTGGGATACTCCCAAAATGGCCGTTATAGTGGGCATGAGACGCGCTAGTCTTAAAACGCCTGAAGCCATGTTTTCAAAGATAGTACACGAGTATATAGTTCATGCCGGACGAGCAATTTACGGCTCAAGTTCGAACTTAGCTGTTTTAGGAAGCGGCTTGTATACCGAAGCTAAGGACAACGAGCAAAGCGATTATCTGACTTTTGAAGAAGGTTTTGCCAGTTTATGCGAAGCCGCCGTTGCCAGCGACACGACCAAATGGGATGCCAATTTTCTCAACAAATATCTGGCGATTGGGCTGGTTTATAACGGACTGGACTTTCGAAAAACATACGAAACACTGTGGCGCGTTCAAGCTTTAATGGCTGCCCCCGGACCGGACTTATACGAAGCCATGATTACCAAGGCAAAAACTTCAGCCTATACCGCCGTAACGCGAATTTTAAGAGGCACACCAACCAATATGCCACGCACAAAGAATCGAGTATTGACGTACAACAAGGATTTAGCGTACTTAAAAGGCAAACTACTGGCCATCGATTTCTGGAAGCAATACAAAAACAATCCTCGAATGCTAGATATAGTTTTTAAAGGCAAGTTCGACCCAATGAATTCAATGCAAGCCGAACTAGCTGAGCGTTCTATTGTTTAGTCAGCTTTATAGTCCTGTTCCAGGTTGATTTAGCCGGTATTTTAGACTGGTCGATGCGCTTGGCATACTTTTTGGCGATCTGTTCGATTTCCACCAATAAACCGTCACTGAGCGTAGTGGGACTAAGACCCAAGGCCAGAAACTGCTGGTTTTCAACCACCAGGTCGTTTTGGTCGTCTTCTTTCCTCGGATTAGTGACGTACTCGATCTTAGCGCCAGTTAACTTAGCGATAAGTTCGGCTAATTCCTTTACCGTATAGGTTTCAGTCATTTGGTTGAATATTTTCGGCTTGTCACCTTTTTTTGGCGGGTTATTTAGGGCAATCTCGATGCATCTCACGCTATCTTTAATATGAATAAAAGCCCGGGTTTGCCCACCGCTGCCATGCACGCTTAGAGGACGTTTAATAGCCGCTTCCATCAAAAATCGGTTAAGTACCGTACCGTAATCGCCATCGTAGTCAAAACGGTTAATTAAAGCTTCGTCGAGCAGAGTTTCGCTGGTTTGGGTACCCCAGACAATACCTTGGTGTAAGTCTGTCACCCTCAGTTGGTCATTTTTAGCATAAAAAGCAAACATTAACTGATCAAGCGTCTTGGTTAAGTGGTAGACCGAGCCGGGATTGGCAGGATGCAGTATTTCTCTAACTAGGCTACCGTCCGGAGTATCGATTGTAACTGGCAGATAGCCTTCAGGAATAGGTGCCGATCCAGACCAGCCATAACCGTAAACTCCCATCGAACCAAGATGTACAACGTGCGCATCACTACCCGACTCCACCAGCGCGCACATCAGGTTATGGGTCGCATTGACGTTATTGTCCACCGTGTAGCGTTTAGTCTTCGGTGATTTCATAGAATAGGGTGCCGACCTTTGTTCGGCAAAATGGACCACGGCATCAGGTTTGACGTTTTTTATAACCTCCAGTAGTTTGTCGTATTCTTGCGCGACGTCCAGTTCGACGTAACTTATAGATTTATTTGTCTGTTTTTTCCAGCTGGCTAGCCGTTCATCAATTGAAGCAATTGGCGTCAGAGACTCGACTGCCAACAGGACATCAATCTGTCGGCGTGACAGATTATCCGCGATCACAACTTCATGGCCGACTTTGGACAAATATAACGATGTCGGCCAACCACAAAAACCGTCGCCTCCTAGTATTAGTATTTTCATGCTTATTAATCCTTTAGTTTAACTAGATTAATGTTAACTATTATTACTGTAAGCAAGCTTTAGCATTATGTTACCAAGCCGTCTAGTTAATCAGCTTGGACTCCATAATCTGTTTAGCCAGACCGGGGTTGGCTCGACCTTTAGTCTTGGCCATGACTTGGCCAAGAAGAAAACCAATCACTTTAAGCTCTCCGTTCACGACGTCGTTAACAGCTTTGGGATTAGCTGCAATAACTTCGTCGATGACTTTGCTAAGCTCATAACTGTCCGACTGCTGCAATAGTCCACTAGTCTCAGCATAGCTTTCAATATCTTGCGGCAATTTTCCCATAGTAAGACAGCGTTGAATAAGCTCTTTGGCATTTGTCGAGCTAAGTTTGGCCGCCTTCAACATGGCAATGGCCGCACTGTATAGTTTTTGGCGATCCCGCGCCGCATTGGCCGCTTTGTCTTTAAATAGGGGAATATCCACGTTCACTAACCAGTTAGCTAAGGTTTTTACAGTTTCGCTGTCTTTAGCGAATGAGTCCAACAAGTCCAAATAACCGGCCTGACTAATCTCTACATTAGCATCAATCAGGGTTTCAATTTGAGCTTTATCCAAACCGATTTTAGCCAATTTAGTTCTTAATTCATCCGGCAAACTGGGCATAGCCAGAGAAATTTTAGCAATGTAGTCATCGTCAATGACGAGCGGAGGTAAATCCGGATCAGGCATATAGCGGTAGTCATCGGCATTTTCTTTACTGCGTTGGGAAATAGTCCGACTTTTAGCTTCATTCCAACCACGGGTTTCCTGCACGACACTCTTACCGCTTTCAATTACCTCGATTTGACGTTTAATCTCATAATCGATAGCTTTTTCAATCGAGCGAAAACTATTCAAATTCTTAGTTTCGGATCTGGTACCTAAAGTATTGTCTTGACTAACACTGACATTGACATCAAAACGCATATTACCGTGATAGAGATCTCCAGCGGTTACGTCAGCGTAACGCATTAATAAGTAAAGCTCTTTAGCATAGGCTTTAGCTTCGGCTGATGAATGCATGTCCGGTTCGCTAACTATCTCCAGTAAAGGAGTACCAGCACGGTTAAGATCAACTAAAGAGTAGTCTTTACCGGCAGGATGAGTGCTTTTGCCGGCATCAGATTCCAGATGTGCTCTAGTAATGCCAACCGTCTTGTTTTCACCGTTTAACATGTAATCGACTTTACCGCCCAGAATGATCGGCTGGTCGTACTGAGTTATCTGGTAGCCCATTGGTAGATCAGGGTAAAAATAATGTTTTCTATCAAAAGTTGAGAATTTTTGGGGTTTAGTTTTTAATGCCAGCGCGGCGCGGGAAGCCAGCACTAAGGCTTGTCGGTTAAATACCGGTAAGGCTCCCGGCAATCCAAAATCAATGTGATTAACGAGCGTGTTGGGCTCAGCTTCTCGGGCGTCGTTACCCGCTCCTGAAAACAACTTAGAGTTAGTCTTTAGTTGAACGTGACACTCAATACCGATAGTAGCGACATACTTATTTTTCGTCATTTTTATTAAACTCCCCCAGATCTTTCATCGCCTGCCAAAAACCAAGCAAAGCTTTTTTGACCTCGGCTTTCGAGACCGACTCTTTATTGTCGACGATACGGTTCTTAAGTTTATGACCGAACCAAACCGCATCATTCATGCTTAAGGCATGCTGGGCTGCGACCAGTCGTTCGCCGGTAGTTTTACCCTTAAAGTGGCGCTTTTTCAACACTTCATCCAGCAGTCTATCGGCACCTATAACTGCATCCTGCCAGGTCTTTTTATCTACCAGTAATCTTTGGTTTTCTTTCCAGCGTTCTGCAATACCGCGTTTTTTACGTTTAGCCGCCAAGATTATGCCTAAGGCAATTAAAATTAATGTTAGTGCTAACCCTAAGGCTGCGTAAGCGATGATGTGTTTGGATATGTTCACTTGACAAGCTCCTCTACCGCCATCGCTAAACCTAACAGTTCACGGTCCCGTTGTTGAGGCGCCATAAGTTGTAATCCAATCGGTAGATTATGCGAGTCTTGAGCAATAGGCAAACTTAGTGATGGCACGCCAGCCAGATTGGCAGCGACAGTCATAACATCGGACAAATACATGGCCAGAGGATTTTTAACGTTTTCGCCAATCTTGAAGGCTGTAGTCGGAAATACCGGACCAGCTAGATAATCCACTGCGTCAAAGGCAGCGCTAAATTCATTGATTAACTTAGTCCTGACCGTCTGGGCTTTTTTATAGTAAGCATCATAGTAACCGCTACTGAGAACGTAGGTACCGATCATGATGCGGCGTTTAGCTTCTTTGCCAAAGCCATGACCCCTGGACTTGGTATAGCTATCAAACAAATCTGGAGCCTCTGTGTCACGATACCCATACCTAACGCCATCATAACGACTGAGATTGGAACTGACTTCAGCGGGAGCAATAATGTAATAACAAGCTAAGGCAAGCGGTAATGACGGTAAGCTGATCTCGATGATGTCCGCGCCACGCTCAGCCAGAGAGTCGATAGTGCGTTTAATGCTTAATTTAACCTCGTCGTTAACACCATCACCCATATATTCTTTCACTACGCCAATCTTAATGCCCTTCAGTAATGAGGCTTCCGTGTTAGCATAGCCTGCAGTATCTTTGTCTATGGTCGTAGCATCAAGTTTGTCACGACCGCTTATGACATCAAGCACGATAGCGGCATCCTTGGCAGAGTTAGTCAGCGGACCAATGCAATCTAAGCTACTGCCCATAGCCACAACACCGCTGCGGCTAACCAGTCCATAGGTCGGCTTGAGTCCAAATACACCACAAAAGCTGGCTGGTTGACGAATTGAACCACCAGTATCCGTACCAAGTGCAAAAGGTGCCATTCCTAGCGCTACGGCTGCGGCCGACCCTCCCGATGAACCACCCGGTACGCGCGTTTTGTCATGCGGATTAAACGTAACAAAAAAATCGCTGTTTTCCGTACTGGCACCATGAGCAAAGGCGTCCAGATTAGCTTTAGCAACGCAGATTGCACCGGCCGCCTCCAAACGGTTAATGGCACTTGACTGATAGGGTGCTGCAAAGCCTCTCAGAATATTACTGGCGGCGGTCGTATCGCTTCCGTAGACTAAAAAATTATCCTTGGCAATGAAAGGAACACCAGCTAAAACACCCAGATCTTCTCCGTTCTTTACTGCCTGATCGATTTGCCTTGCCCGAGTCAGAGCGTTGTCCTTTAAAACACTAATAATAGCGTGATAACTTTGATTCTCGTCGATCGCTTTAAGTGATCGCTCAACCAATTCCACTGCACTAATCCGTCCTGCTTTTACAGCCGTTACCAACTCATCAATCGGCTCCCAAGACATACCTATTCAACCATCCTTTTAACTTTGATTTGATCAGCTTCTACCTCTGCGACATTATCCAGTAGTTGGCGGGGTGCATAACCGTAGTCCGTAATCTCGTCATCACGCATAACATTCACTAGACCGGTCACCTGGTTAGTTGGTTTTAGTCCGGCAGTATCCACTTGCTGTAGTTGCTGAACATAATCCAGTATTTGGCTTAACTCGTCTTGGTATTCCTCGATTTCAGCATCACTTAATTCGAGCCGGGCTAACCGGGCCAATTTGAGCACATCATCTCTAGAAAGTTTTGCCATAATTAAATCCTATTGTATCAGTAGTTTGGATATTTTACAGATAGTTTATAATGTAATCTCATAAATTATGCATGAACGTGAGCCGGATGGTGCGGAGTTTAAGCCTTTGCTTGATGCAATAGGCGAAAACGTTAACCGTAAAATAGCCTTGGAGACCTCTATAGGTAGAGGGGCTTTGTACGGCACAATGATCAACAACGTGTTTTTATTGGCTCTTAAATACATGGCGATCACACCGACCAGCTACAATGAAAGCACCATCTCGGCAGGCATTTTAGGCATTGCCACCGGTTCGTTTATAGCTGCCGGCAGTTACGGCTGGAATAGATATAAAGCTAAACATTTTGACATAGCCATAAAACTGAACTTGTTTAATCGTTTTAGTGACGGCAAGGACGATCAATAATGTTATTTATTGTTTTGATTTAATTTCGTTAATTAGGTCTCTTAGCTCCGCTGCCTGTTCGAATTGTAGATTGGCGGCCGCCAGTGCCATTTGCGCCGATAAGTCTTTGACGAGATAGGCGTATTCATCTTTTGGTATTTTCTTAAGATCAATCTTGTCTTGTTTGGGCATATCTTCACCGAGATTTAGCCTAGCTTCGACTTCGCGGGTAATCGATTGCGGAGTTATGTTATTTTGAAGGTTATATTCCGTCTGGATTTCGCGACGCCGATTAGTTTCGTCAATAGCTAACTTCATACTGGCGGTGATTTTATCCGCATACATACTGACATGACCCTCGACATGGCGCGCGGCCCGGCCGGTAATCTGAATTAAAGCCTGTGCGCTGCGTAGAAAACCTTCTTTGTCAGCGTCAAGTATGGCCACGAATGATACTTCTGGTAAGTCTA
The DNA here is from genome assembly GCA_021790005.1 of bacterium. Classification (GTDB taxonomy): domain Bacteria; phylum Patescibacteriota; class Saccharimonadia; order Saccharimonadales; family UBA4665; genus JAJZWH01. Next base: position 42,540 of record JAJYIP010000001.1, on the reverse strand, counting down.
GTCCCTCTCTGAGTAAATTGATACCAACTAATACATCAAAAACGCCCAGTCTTAAGTCTCGCAAGATGTCAGTCCGCTCAAGCGTGTCGATATCGCTGTGCAAATAGGCGACTTTAATATTCAGTTCCGCCAGGTATTCGGCCAAATCTTCGGCCATACGTTTAGTTAAGGTGGTGACTAAAACCCGCTGCGATTTGTCGATTGTTAGACGAATCTCATTGATTAGATCGTCGATTTGACCTTCAATCGGCTTAACGGATATTACTGGATCGAGTAGGCCGGTCGGTCGGATAACCTGTTGGGCCGGCGGCGGACTAAGTCTGAGTTCATAGTCTGCCGGCGTAGCCGAAACATAAATCACCTGGTTAACGTGCTTTTCAAACTCACTGAATGTAAGCGGTCGGTTATCCAGTGCGCTGGGCAAACGAAAACCATACTGCACAAGCGATTCTTTGCGCGCCCGATCGCCGTTATACATGCCGCGTAGCTGAGGAATCGTCATGTGTGACTCGTCAATAACCATTAAGAAATCATCAGGAAAATAATCCAACAGTGTGGCCGGTTGTTCGCCCGGTTCGCGATTTGTCAGATAACGACTGTAGTTTTCGATACCTTTAACAAAACCGGTTTCCGCCATCATTTCAATGTCGAAACGGGTACGTTGTTCGAGTCGCTGAGCTTCTAAAAGTTTGCCGTTAGCGCGAAACCAGGCCAAACGCTCACTTAATTCGGCTTCAATATCTACTAGTGCCAGTTTAAGCTTTTCTTGTGGCGTGACGTAATGTGAGCTCGGGAAGATTTTTAATGACTCAAGGCTACCGGTTAACTCACCGGTAAGTGGGTTAAGCCGGTTAATGCGCTCAACTTCGTCGCCAAAAAACTCGATTCGGTAAGATGTTTCCTCGCCAGCCGGAAAGACATCCACCACATCACCACGCACCCTAAAAGATCCACGATGAAAGTCGACGTCGTTACGCTCGTACTGAATGTCGGTTAGATGCCGCAAAAACTTATCCCGTTGCCTAATCTCTTTGACGTTTATCGATACAGCCAAGTCGTTATAATCTTCCACACTACCAATACCGTAAATACAGCTGACCGAAGCTACGATTATTACGTCGCGGCGGCTTAACAGCGCATCGGTAGCAGCGTGTCGTAAACGATCAATTTCCTCATTGATCTGGCTGTCTTTTTCAATATACGTATCACTACGGGGAATGTATGCCTCAGGCTGGTAATAATCAAAGTAGCTGACGAAGTAATGAACGGCATTTTCTGGAAAAAAACGTTTAAATTCTGAGTAAAGCTGGGCTGCCAAAGTCTTATTGTGACTTAACACCAGGGTCGGTTTGCCAGTTTTGGCTATAACATTACTGACAGTGAAGGTTTTGCCGGAGCCGGTAGCACCAAGCAAAGTCTGGTGTTTTTGCCCGCTAATAAGTCCGTCATTAAGCTGGGTGATCGCATTCGGTTGATCACCCATCGGCTGGTAGTCACTTTTCAAATTAAATGTAGCCATATAAACACCTGCTAACGTCTAATTGTAACAGCTCGGGGGTGATGATTGACTTATTCTAGTAGTAAAGACCCTTATAGTGGCCGTGCATACGATCTAGCGTCTTAGTTAACTCATGGATAAGTTCTGTTGGGGAATCGCTGAAGATAATTTCGTGCTGTTCACGCAAAGGGTGCGCTAAAGATAACAAGGTCTGGATTTCATCACTAATACCGCCGGCGCCTTGCAAAAACGCAATTGGCGTATCACTCTCTACGGCAATTGTAAATTCATGCAATGTGCCGATCCGCCCGCCAATACTGACAACAGCATCGCTCGACGTAATTAAGAGCGTATCCCGTCCGATGTAATGTAGGCCGGTATATAGAATAGTGTCATAAGCTTCGGTCGGTAGCCGGTACTTCAGAATGTGTTCAACCTTAGAACTGGCCGGACTGATGCCGACACTCATCTTACCACCAGCTTGTTTATAGCTTTCGGCTGCATAATTAGGCAGCCCGATGGTTGCACCGCTCAGCAGAGCATGTCCGGCGTCAGCAATCGCTGCTCCCATAGCTCTAGCTAACTCTTTACCTTCTTCGACACTATCACCTTTAGCGGCCCCCGATACGGCAATCTGATACATAACTCTAATTCCTTTCTTCTTTAGGCATTGACAGTCAACTCAAGCGCCAATTTAGGTTGTAATTCGTTATTAATAGCCTGAACCAGTAAATCCGGCCGGATGTAGCGTATTACCAGCTCTTGCCAAAGATTGCGCTGGGCACTGCGATAAACCCTCTGGTCGTAGTCGCGATGATTAAATAAGTTTAGGGAATTGTCTAGAATATTCAAGGACACCGGTCGAGTCTTATCTAATTGAGCCAAATGTCCCGAGTCTTGCCAAAACTTAAGCTCGGGTGCGATCCGGACCAACATCTTTTCGATCGGCTGCCAACCGATTAGTTCCCAAACATCCAGGTGGTCTTCTTTGTCCAGCTCTAGTGCACCTTTAAGCTTATGCACGAAGCGTTGCACTGTTTCCCAACTTAACGGAGTATCGAGTAGGCCAATACTAAGTTTTGGTTCTTCAATCACACACTCACTCATACGTTCACCAAAATTGGGCGAGACTTGACTGATTTTCAAATAATTGGCACTTGAATGAATCTCGTTTAAACCGCTTAAACCCAAGCCGAGCGTGGCCGTCGCCAACCCAGCCTTCGGGTTGTTACTAGGAACATCCAAGATTACCAGAGTGGACAACTCTCGCTCAACAATGACCGTTTGCTTGATAATTGGTGCTAGCTCAAGTGAAAGTTTTCTCCAGTGATTTCGGTTCAGACCGTAAACCGCAACGGCTCTGGTTTCACAGTCTTTAGGTTTTAAAGCCTTAACTTGTTGACGATACTGTTTAAGCCAGGTTTCGGATTCATAGTTAATTGCAACACTGGTAAGTAAAGCGAGGGGTTCGTGCTTGAGCATGGAGGCTATTGAACGGTAACCGATCGAGCGCATGGTCCGTTTGGGCGGTATTTTAGTTAAGATCCGTTTTAAAACCGCATTCTTAATGCCATAGCCAAACTTCTCTACAGACGCCTGTTCAAGCGCATAAATTAAACCGTCGGTCACATTGGCTTCAGCGTTAATATGTTGAGCGCTCATTGCGCGCAACCGTTTAATTAATAACTGGTCGTCACCAGCCAACTTAACCTGTAATGCCCGATACAACTCTTCACCAGTAGTGTCATGGGGATCAAGTCCAAGAGCACTTATCTTATCCCTACACAAGGAATTCACATGCTCAACCAGGCGAATGTCATGAGAGACATGCGATCCAGCCGCTTCTAATCTAGCCAAAACGTGATGAAAGTTCGGTTCTTGAGCTTCAAACAGCAATGATAAAGTTCGGTTCATGGATGATTTATGTTTATGTCTTGCAATTTAAATGTTACCCCTAGCTATATCTATCCTAGCATAAGCGTTAAAGCAGTTTCCAGACTTACAGGCGTTCAGGTTTGTAGGATTCTGGCGCATTAGTCAAAAAATGTTCAAGTTCGGCTTCGGTCAGCAAACCGGCTTGGGCTCCGACTTTTTGCAACACGCTCATAGAATTGATTGGTGCCCATTGCAACGCCCCCGCGAGCGTATTACCTTTAATTAAAGCAGCGACGAAGGTTGAGGCAAAAGCGTCACCAGCGCCAGTCCTGTCTACCGGTGGTGCCGGATCCGGATAGAGCGGCATGCGGTAAACTTCTTTGCCGTCACTCGCCACGGCACCATTAGGACCGTCTGTTATGACAGCCACTTGTGCCCCCAAACCGTGTATTCGATTTAGGAGATCAAAGTAGTCATCACGGTTTCCACCAGTAATAAACGCGGCCTCCTCACGGTTAACAATTAGAATATCGCTTTGGGCATATATCCGGCGCAAACGCTCAACTCCGGCATCCATCTGGAAAGTTCCCGGCTGAAACGCCATCTTGACTTCCGGATGACCTTCTAGCCAGTCCGCGATTTGGTCGTGATACTCCATGGCATGCTGTGAAATTGAGCTGAAATAGATCCAGGACGGCATCTCATCTGGGCGTAAATGTGGCCAATGGTAATCATAAATTTCGTGATGAATTAAGATCGTCCGCTCAACCTGATACCTCAGGACGTAGTGCACATTGCTGACCTTATCCTGATTAATACTGACGAATCTGGTATCCACCTGATTAGTCTGTAAGGCAGCGATCATGTCCCGCCCCTCCTGGTCACTGCCCACGTTGGTAGCGAAAGCCGAGTTAAGTCCGAGTCGCGCAAAAGCGACAGCAGCATTGGCCGCATTGCCTACACCCTTGATTGTTTCAGCCATATCGAATGGAATTTTAGTGGCAAACGGCATCGTCAGCCAACGCCCCTGATCGTCAGTGTATTCGCGTGCCTGATCGTCAAGCAACTTAATAAAAACGTCGGTAACGATATCACCAACACTTATTACATCCGGTTTCTGTGCCATAGACCACCCACCCTTACTTACTGTTTATTAAAACGCCTTGAGTTCGGCGATTTGCCTCTCTTGAGTATTTATCTGGTCGCTCAAGCTGGTGATGGCTGCCTTAACGACTTTGACGTCATCTTTAACTATGCCAACCTGTTCTTCCAGGCGATCAAGTTGTTTTTTAACTTCCGGCAAATCACTCACTGCATCATGCAGAGCGCTCAATTGGTCGGCTAAAATCGTACCCAAGACCTGCCGTTTTTCATCCTCACTCAAAGACTGCATCGTGAGTACACTATAGCTTAAAACTACGTCAATAATCAACCGCGCTTATGTTTTAGTTAGGGTTGAGCCCGGCCAGAAGAATTAAAATCAGCGATTTTACTTTCGACAACCGCTTGTACAGCATCAATCACGTCTTGAGAAATGAGTTTAGCTACTGAGTATTCATGGGGATTAGCTTGTAATGTCTTTTCTAGTGTTTCACGGTATGCAATACGCATATCGGAATTAATATTTATCTTGCTAACCCCAATCTTAACAGCGTCTTTAAAATAGTGACCCGGCGTACCGCTGCCGCCATGCAGACTAATATTGCAACTGATCGCCTGCCGAATTTGCTTCAGCAGATCAAGATCGAGAATTTTTGGTACCGGATATTTACCGTGCAGGTTACCAATTGCAGCGGCGTATGTGTCAATTCCGGTTTCGTCCACAAAAAGCTTGGCGCCTTCAGGAGTCGAAAATGTTTTCTTAATCTCTTCGTAATCGATTTTTTCAGTGTGTAAATTAGATGAGCCCCCAAAATAATGTGGTTCGCTCTCAACCGATGCACCAGTTAATTGAGCATAGTCAACGACTTGCTTGGTGGCCGCGATAATATCCATGTCACTGGCATTGTGGTCGGCCTGCGATACATCAATGTGGATAAATTCAAAGCCGGCTTCAATGCCCAGCTTAGCCGCTTCCACGCTCGGACTATGATCAAGGTTAACGTAAATTTCTATGCCGTATGAATTTTTTATATTATCTACCAGATCACGGATGTTGTTGATACCAATGTCATCAACTTCACCCTGACTGACCTCAACTAACACCGGAGCGTTATGCTTACGAGCCGCTCGCGCCACCGCAATTAGAGTCGGTTCGTCATCTAAGTTAAAGGCCCCGAATGCCCAGTGCTGATCTCTAGCATCTTGCATGCGAGCTCTGGCCAGTGCGCAGCTTTTTCTCATCTCATCTAATGTTCGCGGCATAACTTCCCACCCTCTCTATTACTTTTTGCGCTCAACTACTTCATGTGCTGCTAAACGTATATGGTTAGCGTCCAGACCGAAATACTGCATCAGTTCGTTAGGTTCGCCGGATTCGCCAAACCGGTCTTTCATGCCGATGCGGCGCAGCGGAGCCGGATAGTACTCACCAAGCAGTTCGCTGATCGCTCCGCCCAGACCGCCATTCATTTGACCTTCTTCAGCCGTCACGACAGCTTTGGTCTTTTTAACACTGGCTAGAATCAAATCAGTATCTAGCGGCTTAATCGTCGCCACGTGTACCACTTCAGCCTCAATTCCGTCCTTATATAGCTGATCGGCCGCCAAAAGCGCCTGGTAAGTCATTGTACCGGTCGCAATAATGGTCACATCGCTGCCGACTTCAAAAATTTGGGCTTTGCCGATTACAAAAGGAGTTTCCGGTTTAGTAATAATTGGTGTTGCTTCTCTGGCCAAACGCATGTAATTAGGGCGTTTGTCAGTTGCCATGGCCAGGGTCGCTTTTTCGGCTTCGATACTATCGCAGGGCGCTATGACTACCATATTTGGTAATACGCGCATTAAGGCGATATCCTCAAGCATTTGGTGCGTTGCTCCATCAGGGCCAACACTGACACCGGCATGCGATCCGATAATCTTTACCGGCACATCGTTTAAGCAAATAGTTGTCCTGATCTGCTCCCAGTTACGGCCAGGACTGAATGCTGCATAACTACTAACGAACGGTATCTTACCGGCCGCCGCCAGACCACTACCGACGGTCACAAGATTCTGCTCGGCAATCCCGATTTCAACGAACCTATCAGGAAATGACTGTCGAAACAAATGCATCTGGGTGGATTCAGTTAGATCGGCGCAAGCCGCCACAACGTTCGCATTTTCGTGTCCAGCTCTCTCGAGACCGCGACCAAACCCTTTTCTGATTGGCTCTTCCGACAATTTATCCTTACCAACGTCATAAACTAGGCTACTCATGTTCGCTCCTGATCTTACCGCCGAGCGTCCTAAGCTCTTTTAATGCCTTATTGGCCTGTTCAAAGTTTGGCGGCATACCATGCCAGTGAAAATCGTATTCCATGAAGTCAACGCCTTTACCGGCAACAGTATGAGCTAAGATCATAACCGGTTTTTCAACAATTGCGCGGCCCATCGCGCAGGCATCTATCACGTCCTCTATATTGTTGCCGTCAATTTCCAATACGTGCCAGCCGAACGCCTCCCATTTTGCCCTGTAATCCTCGAGCGGCATCACCACTTCGGTCGGTCCATCGATCTGGATGTTGTTGCGATCAATAATTGCAATCACATTACTGAGGTGATTAGCACCGGCCAGCATCGCCGCCTCCCAGACATTGCCTTCGTCTGTTTCGCCGTCGCCCATCACAACATATACCCAGCGATGGTGTATTTGGTCCATGCGGTGCGCGAGCGCAATGCCACAAGCCTGACTTAAACCGCTGCCTAAGGGACCAGATGTTGATTCCAGACCAGGTAATCGTTTGCGTTCTGGATGACCCTGCAATCTGGAGCCAAACTTACGTAACGTCATCAGTTCATTGTGCGGAAAGTAACCGGCCTTAGCCATAGTGGCATACCTCACTGGAACAGTATGACCGTTTGATAATATAAGGATATCCCGGTCTTCCCAGTCAGGGTTTTTTGGGTCGTGTTTTAATACGTCGAAATAAAGTGCCGTAAAAATATCCGCCATACCGAGCGGTCCAGCCGAATGACCACTACCGGCTTTTTCTAGCATCCGGATGATATCCTTGCGAATATCGTTGGCGATTTCTTCAAGTTGTTTAATAGATAATTTATGAGGCATATTAGATAATCCCTGCGGCTGTTTTTAGTTTAGCATAAGCTTGAAGCGGATCACTGGCGTTTTGGATATAACCGCCAACGTTAATAACGTCAACCCCACCTCGAACTAAATCGGCTATATTTTGATCATTAACACCGCCATCCCAACCAATCTCCAAGCTGGGTTTGGCATATTTAAGCTCACTGACCTTGCCTAGCAAAGTCATATCAACACTAGAACCACCCTGATAACCTAGATTGCCGGAAAACACTAATACATGATCAATTAAATCAAGCGCCGGCATCACTATTGACGTCGGTGTCGGCTGGAGTAGGGCTACACCGACTTTAATCCGGTTAATCTTAAAGCGTTTGGCAAGTTCGTACAAATTACCTTCAGCTTCGGCGTGAACGATGACGAGCTGGGGCTTGGATCGGATCAGCTCGTTTAAGATATTACCTGGTTGCATCACCATAACATGAAGATCAATCTGCTTATCTTTCGGCCAGCTCATGGCCGTTATGGGCAATAGGCTTCTGGGTGCCAGCGTATTATCCGATAAATCTATATGTAATCGATTAGTAAGACTCGCCGTTAAAGCCAACTGAGAGTCGAATTCGTCACGGTTTTGGACTGTTACAGTCGGGCAGATACTGACCAAGAGTTTATTGCCTTCTACCTTTCAGGATAAGTTGTCCAGTTCCGTTAAGCGGCGCTTAAACCTGGCTGCCCCAGCAAAAGGAGTCGATAACCAGGTAATAACAATTGGTTCGGCTTCCTTTAAGCTGGTTGATGTGGCGCTTAAGCACAAGACGTTACTGTTATCGTCATTGCGTGATGATTTGGCTTCAATTAAATTCCAGCATAAAGCCGCCCGGATACCACGAAAACGGTTAGCGGCCATACACATTCCTTGACCGCTACCACAAATTAATATTCCACGCGCTTCGAAATCGTCGCTAGTTCTTATGGCGCTGACTACCCGGCTGGCAAAAACCGGAAAGTCATCATTTGGATTAGGTTTCTGATCGCCTTCATCGACAACTTCAAATCCACTCCGTTTTAAGAATTCAGCCAGTTTAGTGCGTAATTCATAACCATTGTGGTCACTGCCCAAATAAATCTTCATAGTCTAACCTTCGCTTGGCTCCGGTACGTCACTACTTCCATGTAACAGTCTGCCGGTATCCGCCACTAATTCGACCAACCGGTTCGAATAACCCCATTCATTGTCATACCAGACTACAACTTTGGCAAGATTGCTGGCGACAACGTTAGTCAGCTCCAAATCAACTATGCCTGAGTTACTGTTGCCTATGTAATCGCTGCTAACCAGAGGCTCATCGGAAACCGCCACAATACCCTGGTAATATGGATCGTGCGAGGCTTTAGTAAGCGTCTCATTGATAGCTTCTTTGGTAGTTGATTGTTTTAAAAGCATAGTAACATCACTCAAACTGACGACTGGCGTAGGCACGCGTACGCTCAAACCATCAAATTTACCGACTAAATTTGGTACGGTCCTGGTTACGGCAATCGCCGCACCGGTAGTTGTTGGGACAATATTCGATGGTGCCGCCCGGCCTTCACGCAAATCTTTAGCTGGACTGTCTGTTAGAGTCTGGGACGCCGTATCGCTGTGGACGGTCGTTAGCATGGCTTTCTCGATGCCGTACTCACGGTCAATAATATCCATGACGGCCGCAACCGAGTTGGTAGTACATGAGGCATTAGAGATAATCTCGCCAGCGTCTTTAAGTTCGCTATCGTTAGCACCGATCACGATTGTCTTAACTTCATCATCCTTGGATGGAGCGGATAGTATAACTTTTTTAGCGCCAGCCTGAATGTGGGCTTTGGCTTTTTCGGCAGTCGTGAAATGGCCGGTCGATTCAATGACTACATCAACTTCAAGATCGCGCCAAGGCAGTAAAGTCGGATCTTTTTCGGCATAAACTGGAATTCGCTGACCATCTACTGTTAAGCTGTTGTCGTCAAACTCAACTTTATGCTGAAAATTACCATAGTTACTATCATGCGACAGTAGATAAGCTAAAATGCTGGTCGCGAACAAATCATTAATTGCAACTATTTCCATGTCGCTACGCTCAAAGGCGATCCTAAAAGATACGCGACCAATCCGACCAAAACCGTTAATAGCAACTTTTGTTTTCATTTATAATCTTTCCTTTTTAGTAATATTTATTTTAATTATATAGCACTATTATAACAGCACTATAAGGCTGAGTTAAAGCTTAAGCCGTAATACCGTACTTAGCTAGAGCACCAAACTTGAGCGCATACTGAATGGTTTTAATGTGCCGCTCGTAACTAAGCATGCCGTCTAGAGCGGATTTTGGCTCTACCCAAGTAAAACTATCGTGCTCATAGCTTAAACTAACCTGCTCAGAGTTACTTCTAGCGACAAAAAACAGCCAATCGACAACTTTAGGGTCAGCATCGTTAAAATCTTCATGATCACTGGTCAAAAAGCTCAGATCGTCTGGCTTTAACGTTATAGCGGCTTCCTCATAACACTCCCTGATCGCTCCGTCGGACGGCATCTTGTCCTTATCTGGTTCAAATTTACCGCCGGGAATGTCCCACTGCCCCGGACGCCTCGGGTCGGTTGCACTGCGCTTGAGCAGTAAAATTTTCGGCTCCAGAGGATGAACCAATATAATTTTAGTAACAATGATGTGGTTATGCACCTTAAAACTAGCCTTTGTAACGCTTAATCGATGCCTCGATCACTTGCTTGGCTTCTTTAACATCACCCCAACCAAGAACCTTGGTCGTACCCGGTTTTTTTAGATCCTTATAGTGTGAAAAATGCTCGGTAATTTTCTGTTGCCAGCGTTGACCCAGGTCACTTAAGCTGTTAATGCTGTCACCATTGTCACGGTCGTCAGCCGGAACGGCAACAATCTTATGGTCACCTTCACCGTCATCTTCGAACTTAAGCACGCCAATGTATCTGCACTCCAGCCAAATACCGGTCGGGATCGGTTCGCTGGTAACAACCAATACGTCCAGTTCGTCACCGTCTTCGTCTTTTGTGGCCGGTATGAAGCCATAATTGACCGGTTTGGCATATATGCTCGGCTCGACTCGATCAATCATAAAGCAGGCCCGGCTGCGATCGTATTCGATTTTTAAATGGCTGCCTTCTGGAATTTCAACGACTGCGTTAAGCCGACCAGCGTCAATATCTCCCGGTGTTAATACTTGATTAAAATCTGGCATAAGGTTTGCCTCCTCATGAATTAATTTATCTGATGATTCACCAGCTATTGTACACTATAGGCAATGAAGATAATTGGCCACCGCGGCGGCACTGCCGACCAAACCCAACAAAACACCTTAAAGATTATCGATCAGGCAATTAAAGACCACGTTGAAGCCGTTGAAATCGATGTCCGAGTCAGTAGTGATATGGTGCCGCTTTTAAACCATGACACTCATGTAGCTTACGAAGGACAACAGTTACTAATACGCACTACTACATTTCAACAACTGAGGGATTTGAAGAGTGATCTGACAAGTCTGAGTGACGTTCTGGAAAGTGCTCAAGGCAAGCTTAAACTATTAATTGAGATAAAGCCGGTTGAGCCAGTTAATCCGATTGTCAAGGAGCTTAAGCGGGCTTTAGCAAACGGTTGGAGTGCCGCGGATATCGAAATATGCTCCTTTGATTTTCAGGTACTAAAAGACATCCATCACGCTTTGCCGCAATTGGCGGTCGCCGTTAGCGAACCATGGTCAGGCGTCAGAGCCGGGCATAGAGCCAAAATCCTTAATACCAAACGGCTAATCATGAATCAGCGCTGGCTGTGGGTTGGCTACGTCAGACCCCTGGCCAACCGCGGCTACGATTTAACAGCCTACACCGTCAACAATCCGAAACGAGCCTACAAACTAGCCCGTATAGGTGTCGGTTCGATCGTAACTGACTATCCAACCAAGTTTTAGCTTGTCTTGACTAAAGTTTGCCTTCTAGATATTCCCGAATTTTCAAAGCGGCCGTCGCACCTTCGCCGGCAGCGCTGGCAATTTGCATGGTCGCTCCGCTGCGCACATCACCGGCTGCAAACACACCTTTAATGTTAGTCTCAAGATTTTGGTCTGTTTTAATTAAACCAACTGCGTCCAGTTCGATGCCCGAGCTCTTCAAGAAACCGGTGTTTGGTAGTAAGCCGATAAAAACAAACACCCCGTCAATGTCATACACTACTTCTTTATCGTTTGCGTCAGTGGTAATAATTTTATTGACGCCGTTATCGTCGCCAACAATCTCTTTGGGCTTAACGCCTTCATGAACGGTTATCTTGCCAGCAGCGACGTACTGTTTAAGTTCGCTGCGCAAAACCTCACTGGCTTTGAGGGTTGAGCGTACCAGCAGGTCGATATGGCTAGCGAAACGGGTCAAAAAGATCGATTCCTGCACGGCTGAGTTGCCTCCGCCAATCACGGCTAATTTTTTATCTCTATAAAAAGCACCATCGCAAGTCGCACAGTAGTGCACCCCACGGGCATAATATTCCGCTTCGCCAGGCACACCGGTTTTCTTATAATCACTGCCGGTAGCAATCAAGACAGCCCTAGCCAGCATGTCGCCGCTAGTAGTTTCAAGGCGCTTCATTTTGCCCTCGTCTTTAATTGACATAACTTCGCCCAGCTCTATAACAGCGCCGAAGCGTTCGGCTTGACCTCTTAGGCTATCCGCCAGTTCAAGGCCGTGTACGCCATTGGTAAAACCAGGGTAATTATCGATCAAATCCGTTACCGCCGCCAGACCGCCAATAACGCCTTTTTCAAACAACAAAGTATCAATATCTTCTCTGGTAGTATAAATCGCCGCTGTTAAAGCCGCTGGACCGGCGCCGACCATGATAACGTCGTGGGTGACTACAGCTGATTGCTTGTTGTCGGGCTGCATAATATTTAATGTTACCAGTTTTTCTGATAGGGCTTTGTCCGACGGCTCGACTAAAATCGAATCATCAGGGAATATTATGGTCGGAATAGTTTTGTTGCCATGGTTAATTTGGGCAACCTTATCCGCTGCCGCTGGGTCTTCGTCAATATCTATCCAGTCATAACTAATGTGGTGTTCGTCTAAAAAGGTGCGGCTGCGATGACAATCCGGACACCACGAAGCACCATAAACAACAATCTGCTGACTCATAAAACCAAACCTTCCTCTTGTCTTAAACTAACTGATCGCCGGTACTAACTTGGACAGATTATATCCAACTATGATTTCCTGACTGTCATCAGTTTTAGTTACGACCGTAACCGGCACCGTCAGGGCACCACTTAGACTGTGAGCCTCAATCCGACGGTGTGGATTTTCATCTAAATTAACTTCGTCATAGCCAACCCCCTTGGCTCTAAGGTAAGTCTTGACCATCTGGCAATAAGCGCAGGTGTTAGTAGTGAAGATGGTTATGTTCTTGACCATTTTAGGGGTCTCCTTTGTTTAGGGAATTATGTTTTTCTAGCTTTTATGTCTTGCCTTGGAACTATTTATTTTGGACTTAAAGTTCTGTTGCATTAGCAGTATAAAATAGTGTCCCGTTTTACGTCAAGACGCTATATATTGTGCTTTTTAATACAAAGTCTATTTTACAGCTGTTATCTTAACCCAAAAAACAAGGTCAGAGTTAGCCGGGATGCTGCTAACCGCCTGAGAACCGTAGCCAAGCCCGGAAGGAATCATAATTTCACGCACGCCGCCGACTTTCATGCCAGGAATGCCCAAGGACCAACCTTTAATTACACTACTGAGCGAGAATGTCTGCGCTCCACCGTGAGCTGAGGAATCATCGAAAACGGTACCGCTGTCAGCCAGAGCACCCACATAATCAGCGGTCACGGTCGAGCCGGCCGTTACGGCCGTACCAGTGCCAGTTTGTAAATTATAAATCTCTAGGTGTGCCAAGGGCTTAGTCAGTGGCGTGTATCCCGTCAGCTTTTGACCAACACTAAAAGATCCGGACGGATCAATATTAGTCGCGCCTGGCGTCGAATTGGCGGTTGACGTGTTAGTAGTAGCACTGGCCGCTTGTGAACTGTTATTTGATTGCTGAAGTGTCAAAATTACCCCCACAGTTAAAGCTGATGATGTTACTAAAAATAGTGCGGCGCCGAAACCGGCGAAAAATCTTCCACTTTTTGTTGCCATATAGTCGACTATTATAACGTCAGGTATTAGTGATGTCGATAGGGCGAATCGGAAAACCGTGTTTTATACCTTCAAGTACAGCTCGATGTAGTGACGGCGAACGGAAATTAATTGATTCAAACTCTTTGAAACTGCGCCAGACGGGTTTATACGTATTAAGACCCAGCAGATTGATCTTAAATTCATTAGTAGTCTTATCCATGTTAATATCGCCACTAACGTAACGGCATAAAAAAACCAGCTGATCACCATAGGGTACCCCTGCCCGTTCAATAAAAACCAGACGCGGATCAGCAATACCTATGCCAACTTCTTCTTTGATCTCCCTAAAAAGAGCCTGTTCGGGAGTTTCACCGATTTCGACACCACCGCCAATAAGAATATCGTATTCGCGACCAAATTTGTTACGATGCATTACCATGATTCTATCTTCGTCTAGAATGATGGCACGAACAGCTTTTAGCATACTCACGTTAGTATAACGGTTATGTTTTGACTTGTCAGCCTACTAGGTCTTTTATGTTTTCAATGAGTGACGCCACTAGTTGGTCGGTAAGAGTTTGTTCGAGGCTGGTGGCCGTAAAACGGAAGGTCCAGTGTAACGTCTGCGACGACGCAGCTTCATCACGGTAAATGTCTATGAGTCTGACTGTAAAATCAAGGTCTTTGGGTGCCAGCTTATCGATCTGTTGACTAAGTTTACTGACTAGTTTTTGATAGGACATCGCGGCATCCGTTGCAACCGTCATATCCTGTACCACCGATGGGAATTTGGATAACGGACGGTAGGTGGTGCGACTAAGTTGTCTTAGTTTATGAATAGCCTCCAGATCCAGCTCAAAGCCAGCACTGAATTCCGACAATTTCAAGGCTCTTTTGGCATCAAAGGCAAATTCACCAATTACCCCTATAATCTGATCACCAGCCTTCAATACCGCCGACCGATTAGAATCATATAGCTTTAGATTATCTTTCCACTCATTAACCTGAGACGTACCGGCGAGACTATCGAATGTAACCACCGAGGTGTCGATACCAAGTCCGCCAAGCAAGAAATCCAGATAGCTTCTGGCCTGGTAATAGGCCGGACCATCATAATACGTCTTGGCAATTTTTGGTATCGTTGACACAACGAGGGCTAAGCGTTCCGGCTCTAGGGGCATAGCGTCTTCGTCCAGACAATCAAGCCGATGTATCTTGCCAAGCTCAAACAATGCCAGCCGATCATAACCAACCTTGTGGTTGGCGTGCAGTCGACTCAATAGACTGGGCACTAAGATTGTCCGGTAGTATTCAAGTTGTGGACTGAGTGCATTGCCCAGCTTAAAAGCCTGTGATGTATCTTGGCCACTGACCTGCATCAACTTAGCATCGATAAAACTGTAACCGATTAGCTCATTGGCACCGCCTGCTACCAATAGGCTGCGCATCGCTTGCTTAAGCAGCAAAAGGTGGGGTGTGGATGGTGGTGCAATTCGTCTCAACGGCAGCTGCTGGATTAAATTAGTAAAACCTTTAAGTCGGGCAATCTCCTCAATAACGTCTTCCGGCGCCAGTACATCTGTTCGCCAGAATGGAGGCGTGACGTTTAAATAGTTGTCGTCAAAACTAACCTTGAATTCGACATTAGTAAGCATTGCCGCCATATCTTTGGGTGGCAACGGACTACCTAAGTAGGTATTGATTAACTCGAGCCGGGTTTTAACTTCGGCTGGTGGCTTGACTTGGTCGGATATCGAATCGACAACTTCGGAAACGATGCTAGCTTGAGGTAAAAGCTGTTTAATAAGATCAATGGCGTACGCTAGTACAGCCCGGTTTTGTAACGGAGATTGACCTTTAGTAAATCTGGTGACCGCCTCGCTGAATACGCCGTGGGCCATAGCCGAACGCCGGATCGAGTACATGTCGAAAGTAGCGCATTCCAGTACGATGGCTTCAGTTGTTTGACTGATCTCTGAGTTAGCGCCACCCATCACTCCGCCTAAACCCAAAGCCGTGCTACGATTGGCAACGACGATGTCTGCATCTAGCAGCTTAACCCGGCTACCATCCAACAGTTCAAGTTCCTCGCCGGCATTAGCCCGTCGGATCTCCAGCTCAACCGCCTGATCATTTTTAACTTTATCCAGATCATAGGCATGCAAAGGCTGACCCGTGGCCTGCATGACGTAATTTGTCACATCAACAATATTATTGATAGGGCGGATACCGACTCGCGACAGATAACTTTGTAGCCACAATGGACTAGTCTCAACTTTTAAGCCGGCAATAACCACGGCCATAAACCTGGGGCAGCCACTTTCCAGCAAACGATTATCTACTCTTAGCTCAACGTTGGTTGCTCCCGATAACTCACGGTTAGCGTCATACCAATCCGGTGACGAGAATTTAAGACCGTAGATGCCAGCTAGCTCTCTAGCGACACCTAATTGACCAAACAAATCAGGCCGATGGGTAAACATCTTATTTTCAATGTCAATTATGCGGTCATCAAGTTCTAAATAATCTCTAAAACTGTCACCCGGTTTTAGTCCAGTGTCCGCTGGCAGGACTACAATGCCCTCGTGGTCATCGCTAATGGCCAGTTCTTTGGCGCTGGCAATCATTCCATTGCTGGTGACTCCCATTAACTGTCTGGCTTCCAAAACAAACGGTTCCTTGCCGGCAGATGAAGGCACAACCATGCCTGGCGGCAACCAAACCACCAGCTGGTCTTTGGCCACATTAGAGGCACCGCATACTACCCTTATAAGATGACCGTCTTCCCGCTCAACGTCGGCAACCACGCCGTTATCGTCAATCAGGCAACTGTGCAAATGATCACTGCCGCTAATATTGTCACAATCGACAACTTTAACGATTACCGCGGCAGCGTACAGCTCACTAAGATCCGTCACGTTATCTACTTGACCGAGTTGACTGCCAAGTCGCTCGATTAGATCAGCCTCACTAAGCGGTAAAGCAACGTTTGGAGATAATTGTTGTAGCCAGTTTAAGGAAATTTTCATTACTGACTACCTCCACCGAGACTGAATTGTCTTAAGAAGTCCAACCGTCCCGACTCAAATAAACGAATATCCTCAATACCGTGCTTTAACATAATGAAGCGTTCGATACCGCATCCCCAGGCAAAACCCTGGTACTTGTCGTGGTCAATGCCGGCATACTGCAGGACGTTCGGGTGAATCATGCCGCAACCAAGCATTTCAATCCAACCGCTATGCGAACAGACTCGACATCCCTTCTGGTTACAAAACGGACAGCCCATGGAAAATTCAAGTGACGGTTCGGTGAACGGGAAGTAAAAAGGTTGGGTTCTAACTTTAATCTCTGTCTCATAATACGATTCCAGAAAAGTTTTAAGGGTCGCGATCAGATTGCCGATTGACACGTTTTCACCCACATAAACGCCTTCCATTTGGTAAAAAGTATGTTCGTGCCGAGCATCCACATCTTCATTACGAAAGACCCGCCCGGGAATAACTACGGCAATCGGCTGTCCACCGTCAAGCTCTGGCTTATATCGCTCAAGAATACGGTTTTGCATAGTTGAGGTATGAGCCGGTGCAATCCATTGTTTACCCTTGGGATCAGTTTGGATTGTCATAAAGGTATCGTAATCGTCCCTCGCCGGATGTCCCTCGGGAAAGTTAAGTGCCCCGAACATATGCCAGTCATCGTCAATTTCTCTAGATTCGACAATCGAAAATCCCATACCTTTAAAGATACTAAGTATTTTGGTCTGTTCGCTCATAATAGGATGTTCGCTGCCATAATTAGCCGGCAATAAGCCCGGCCGTCGGTCTTTAGCTGAATTGACCGCAAACGGGGCACTGACATCAATTGGCGCCAAAGCTTGAGCAAAACCTTCGGCTTCGCCAACTAATTGATCAAGATGACGCCTCAATTCATTAACCGCCTGACCGTATGCCGCCTTGTTTTCATCCGGTAATGTTTTAATCCGTTCGTATAGCGCCTTCAGTTCAATTGATCGAAGTATTGAACGCTTGTCATCAAGCGTTAATAGTCTAGCCTCAAGCAGGCCTCTAACATTATTGATTTCATCGGTTAGTTCCTGATTCATAATTTCTATTTAGTATAGCAGAGGCAAAACGATGCATAAGACATGCCAACGTGGTAGTCTAGTAAGGACATTAGGAAAATATAAAGTAATCATGCAGCCTCCAACCGATCTACTCAGCGAAGCGTTTTCCGTTTTAGACACCAATGCTCGTTGGGGCTATACGCAGCCAGCTCCCGATCTATATCCCCACCAATGGCTGTGGGATAGCTGTTTTATAGCTATCGGACTCCGGCATCGTGACGTTTTTAAAGCCAAGCAGGAAATATTAAGCCTGTTAAGAGGACAATGGCACAATGGCATGTTGCCTAACATTATTTTTAGCGATGATACGAAATACAACACAGACCGGGATTTATGGCGGAGCTGGGTAAGCCCCTACGCACCCGACAATGTAGCTACGACTGGTATTACCCAACCGCCCGTGTTGGCGGAGGCGATAACTAGAGTCGGCGAAAAAATGACATGGTCAGATCGACGTCCATGGTTCGAGCTGGTTTACCCCAGCCTACTTAAATACCACCAGTGGTTATACCACGACCGCGATCCGCATGACGAAGGTTTAGTACTACAAATTCACCCCTGGGAAATCGGCATGGACAATACTCCTCCCTGGATGTCAGAACTGAATGAGCATCAGTTAAGTTGGTGGATCAGGCTAGTCAAAGAAACCCGGGCAGATAATCTTATAAATCTGTTTAGGCGTGATACTAGAACAATTCCTTCTAAAGAACGGTTCGCGACCATTGAAGCCTTGGCCATGTTTGATATCCAGCGCCGTTTAAGACGCAAGGCTTACGATATTGATCGGATTTTAGACCACTCCATGTTTGCCATAGAAGACGTCGCTTTTAATGCTATCCTGATCAGAAATAACGAACTTTTGCTAGAAATCGCCAAAAGCCTCAAAGAAGATGTGCCAAATGATTTATTGGAAAGCATGGCCAAGACAAAACAAAGTTTCACTCAACTTTGGGATCCTTTAAGCAACCAGTTTTACTCACGTGATTTTATTACTCACAAACTACTGAAAACCGAATCGGTCAGCACTCTACTGGCGCTTTATGCTGGCTGCATCAGCAAAGATCAAGCTAGCCAACTGGTTCATTTGATTAATGATCAACACGCTTACGGCTCAAACTATCCCCTGCCTTCAGTTCCGCTTAATTCCTACTGGTATAAGCCGACCAATTACTGGCAAGGTCCGGCATGGGTTAATATTAACTGGTTGATCATTGACGGCCTTAAACGCTACGGCTTTAACGAAGAAGCCGATAAGTTAAGGAGTTCTACTCTAACTATGGTGTCCAGCTATGGATGTTTTGAGTATTTCAATCCGGAAACTGGCGAAGGATTAGGCGCACCTTACTTTTCCTGGACGGCCGCACTAGCAATCGATCTGGCCCTTAATGCTTAGAGCTCTGAATCGTCCAGGTTGGGTTTATCTAAAAGCAAGGTTTCAACCTTTGGTGACCCGGTTTCAGTAATCTTCAGGACGTCTTTATCCATTTTGGACAGTTCCTTGTGCGCCTGGTTAAAATGGCCGACTGTGCTCTTTAACGAGTTGCCTAGTTTGAGCATACTGGTCTGGTAGCCGTTGATATGACGACCTAGTTCACCTACCCGTAGCTGGATTGATTTGGCTTGCTCCTCAATATGCAAGCTTCTTAACCCCTGCATAACGGTTTGCAGATATGCCAAAAAGCTGGTTGGACTGACGATGATAACGTTTTTATCCCTGAAAGCATACTCAATAAGATCACGCGACGAAACGTTACTGGCGCCGACCTTATTGGCTAACAAATCGTAGTAAATTGCCTCGCTGGGTATGAACATGAAAGCAAAATCCATCGTACCATTGCCCGGCCGGATATATTTAGCAGTTTCATCGATCCGCTGCTTAAGATCAGACTTGAACTGTTTAGCTAAAGCATCGCGTTGAATTGGATTCTTTTCTTCAATTAACCGGTTATAGTTCTCGAGTGAAAATTTGGCATCAACCGGCAGCATAATACCCTTGTCCAGCAAAATAACCGCATCACAGATTAAGTCTCGGCCGTCATCTCCCTGTCCGATCTTGTGCTGCAGCTTAAACCTGTCTGGCGGCAAGACGTTTTCAAGCACGGATTGCAAATAATATTCTCCTAAAACTCCCCTTTGCTTCGGGTTCTGTAAGACATTCTGAAGAGTTTTCAGTTCATCGGTTATACTAACCACCTGTTTGTTTGATTCTTTTAGCTCCGTTAGACTACGGGTTACTTCATTTATTATCCGGGAACTGGCACTAAATTGCTTCTCCATGCTACTAAGCATCATCGACTGATTTTTATCTAGCCGGTCAGTTATTTGTGTATTAAGACTGTCTTTTAAATTAGTTATGTCTTCACTTAGCCGGTCCAGATCCTGCTTGATCAATAACGCCGCTTGAGAGTTTTGGCTACCGCCTTGTCGCCTGAACAAAGTATAACCGAGTGCCAGCACAATCAAACCCAATATAATCAACACGGCTTCTATCATATTTAAAATTATAGCTTATGCTGGGGCAACGTGCGGCCCATAACTTACTTATTGCCACGTTCTTTTCATGTATATTTAAAATAAATGGACAAAGTCGACTATCACCGGCACCGAAAACAGCGGCGTAATTTAGTTTTTCGGCTGCTTATTTTAATGGGGCTTATCGTTACGGCCTTTTTATATAACTATATAAAGCCAGCGGGGTACGGATCAACCAGGCATTCCGCACCTAACGCCAAGGCAGCGCTACCCTCGGGCTACAACCGACCGTTTATTAATATGATCGCCACCGGAGACTGGATCGCTCACGATTCAATCAATGCGGCCGCCAAACTTCCTAACGGTACATACAATTACATGCCAATGATCGACGATTTCCTGCCCGTCTTTCAAGCTGCAGACATCCGCTTCTGCAATGACCCGATTTTAAATGGCGGTGAAAGCTTAGGCATTAGCGGATATCCAAAATTTAATTCCCCAACCGAATTCGTAACAGATATGGGTAAGCTGGGTTGCAACTTAATTAATCTGGCGTCTAACCATAGCTTCGACTTTACCCAGACAAACGTCAACAACTCAGTCAGCGCCTGGCAGCACACGCCGGGTATTCTAGCGTTTGCTGGCGAGAATCAGAACCAAACGCAACATGAGTCCGTCAAATACTTCACGAAACATGGCATTAAGTTTGCTTTTTTGGCCTATACGACATACTCCAATTCAGACGCGCCACCGCTTAATAACTACGGAGTTAATATTTTTTCCAAAGCTTTTGCCTCGCAACAAATTAATACTGCCAGACAAAACGGCGCCAAATTTATAATTGTCAGCATGCGCTGGGGGACTGAATACAGTCAGACAATCAACCCTATTCAAGCGGCTGATGCCCAGTGGTTAGCCGACCAAGGCGTCAATCTAATACTCGGTCAAGGTACACACGAACTGCAACCCGTCCAGTGGCTCAGCGGCAGCCATGGTAATAAAACCCTGGTCTGGTACGGACTAGGCAATTTTCTACACACTCAGGAACCTGCCGCCACTATCTTTAACGGGATAGCTGTCATGCAGATCAATCCAAAGACTTTAGCAATATCCGGGCTAGGCTTTTTACCGATCTATATGCATTATGAATGGACCGAAGCCCAGTCTGCAGCCGACGATATTGATGCCAGAACTAATCTTCATCTGTATTTATTGGAGGACGCCACCCAAAGCCTGATTAATACCCAACAGTTAAATACCACCATCCAGGCCCAAGAACAAAGAATAACCTCTACACTGAATTCTTACGGAGTTAACGTAGTGTTACTAACCTCAAAACAATATTACGCCGAATTCGATCAGTAACTTGGCGCGGCCGGATAATTGAAGAACTGTTCCAATGTCAGAACACCCTGATTGTGCATGGCTGTTGCGGCAGCTACACCAATATAACGGATATGCCACGGTTCATATTCATATCCGGTGATAGCTTGTCCGTTTTGAGGATAACGGATTATAAAGCCGTAGCGGTAGGAGTTCGACGCCAACCATTTGCCTTCCGGTGTTAGTGCGAAGCATAGGGCCACTTCACACGTTCGGCTAACGGGCTCCACATCAGCCGCTAATCCAGTCTGGTGCTCACTGTATCCAGGACGGGCACTTTGCGTATCGGCCACGGCTTGACCTTGTGTCTTAACATAGAAGTTATACAGCGTAGTTTGGTAACTATATGAGCGGTAGCCACTGGCTAGCATTAAATTAATCGTGTCAGCCTTAGCTGCTAGAAACATAGCCTGAAGAGCATCAGCTGCTATCCGGCGCATTTGCATCGTCTGATTGCCCGGTACCCTAAGCGGCACGTTCGGTACGACCAGATCGCTCGGAGCGTAGTCTATGGGGTTGAGGGGATTTTTCTTATTTACCATCACCCAAATAGAAGTAGGATCGGTATGTGAATAAAGCTTGGTATTGAACGCCAGTTTGCTCGGCGGCTTAACAGTTGGCTTTAAGCTAGGCTTAGATGAGCTTTTATAAACACTGGATTTATTAGCAAGGTTATTCATACCGAATCCGGCCAGAACGATTAAGACTACAAAAAGTATAAATTTGACACCTTTTTTCATCACACTCAATTTTAAACCAGCTGAAAAGTAAAAACGAATTCTAAGACTCCCTTAAGGAGATAGTGTAAAATATAGTTAGGTATTTTATGGTTCGTAAACTCAAAAATCACCAAAATATGCGCATCTACCGTCCGGGCATGCTGCAAGTCGGAAACTATGCCGACATTTTAAATAGGCCGACGCCTAATCAGGCTGTCAGGCCGGCTAAAAAACGACGGGGCGGCATGCTTTGGTTGGTGATAATCTTAGCGATTGTCGGCTCCATCGGATATTTGTTTCGCGGAGAGGTCAAATCCATTCCCTACCAATCAATTACCAAGCAACAGATTTACAATGTCAGCACCACTCCATTGCCCAAACCTCAAACGACTGAATGCAGCGGTAACACTAATCCTAAACAAATTATCGTTATATTAAGCCTGCAACACATATGGGCCTGTAATTATAATCACGTAGCCTATAGTTCGGCTGTCATCACTGGTTATACGGGTAATCCGGCCGATGTTACCCCAACCGGAACTTATCATATATATGCCAAGGAAACCAATGTGACCTTAACCGGAAACGACGGAGTATCATCCTGGCGCGATCCAGTAAGTTACTGGATGCCATTTCTGTTTAACCAATACGGAGCTTATGGTTTTCATGACGCTACTTGGCGTACTCCAAATCAATTTGGCAATATTTCTACCAGCTCATCAATCGCTTCGCACGGTTGCGTTGAATGCCCGCTGGCGACCGCTAAGTGGCTATTTAACTGGGTCCAGATCGGTACGCCGATTACT
The DNA here is from genome assembly GCA_021790005.1 of bacterium. GTDB lineage: Bacteria > Patescibacteriota > Saccharimonadia > Saccharimonadales > UBA4665 > JAJZWH01. The sequence goes on along the minus strand of JAJYIP010000001.1, from coordinate 19,306 downwards.
ATCAAAGCCGCCTAAGCTGTCAACTAAAAGACCCGGAGGATTGACTCCGGGTCGTTTAGGAAGCCTCACACTTCCTATTAAAAAGCTTAAGCCTATATAGTAATTTTTTCAATAGGAAATTTTACAAGCTTCTTGACAAATATAGCGAGTTTTTTAAACACGCCCGCCAGTACAGCTCTCGATCATTTTCTTCTCGGATTCCGATGCGTTTGGTCCAGCTAATTTCCTCCGGATTTAACGGCGCAAGCAGTTCAAGCCTTAAGGGAGCTTGGCTTAAATCATGGCCATTAAGAGTTATATCGATGTCCAGACCTTTAGTTAGTTTAGCCGGTCCGTTTAATAAATTATTGTCTTTGGTCGTAGCACGTAATTGCCTCATTGCTTCTATGCCAGTCAGCGGCTTTAACGCCCGAATTAGAACAGCGGCACCGCTACCGTCTCGACCAACCACCACATTCAAACAATAGTGCATGCCATATGTAAAATAAACATAAGCCCGCCCGGGTGGACCAAACATAACATGGTTACGCTGAGTCACACCCTTAAAACTATGGCTAGCCGGATCAGACTCATCATAAGCTTCGGTCTCGATAATGGTACCGCTAAGTATCTGACCGTTTCTGTTGACACTAAGTTTGCTGCCGATTAATCGGCCGGCCGCGTCATGCGCGGACAAGCTACCTAACTCTTGAGCCAGCAAAGTATGTTGCATATTCTTATATATTATATAGTCTGCACAATCTATACTTGAAGCTATATGGATGAAACTTATGTGCCTTTAGCGGACCGCTTGCGTCCATCGAAACTAGATCAGGTAATTGGCCAGGAACATGTAACCGGTACGGGTAAACTGCTCAACAGACTGGCTGCCGACAGACGTCCGATCAGCCTTATTCTCTGGGGGCCGCCGGGTAGCGGGAAGACGACCCTAGCGAGGATTATAGCGCACGAAACTAATGCCGAATTCATAGAATTGTCAGCGGTTGCTTCTGGTAAAAAAGACGTTATGGCAGTCATAGATAAAGCCAAGTCTAACCAACTATTTAAAAAATCCACTATCCTGTTCATTGACGAGATCCACCGATTTAATAAAGCCCAGCAAGATGCTTTCCTGCCATACGTTGAAAACGGCACCATTATTTTAATTGGCGCCACGACTGAGAATCCAAGCTTCGAGGTTATACCAGCACTTTTAAGTCGTTGCCGGTTAGTAGTCTTACAAGCCTTAAATGAAGCCAGTATTGAAGCCATTATTCAGCAAGCTGCTAAAAGCCTAAAGATCAGCCAAACTAAATTACCCAAAAAAACTATCAGTCTGATCGCCTCATTCAGTAACGGCGACGCTCGTTATGGTCTTAACATACTTGAATTAAGTCTTAGTCTGTCCGGAGATGCACCGATCGACCAAAGCGTCATTGTAGTGGCGGCTCAAAAACAAGTACCACTACATGATAAAGCCGGAGAGTCGCACTATAACCTGGCCAGTGCGTTCATTAAAAGTCTGCGTGGTGGCAGTGTCGGCGGCGCCTATTATTACTTGGCCAGATTATTGCTCGGCGGTGATGATCCGAAATTTATTGCCCGCCGGATGATCATATTTGCTAGCGAAGATATTGGCTTAGCGGCTCCGGCTGCTCTTAATTTGGCCGTATCAACATTCTTAGCGGTCGAACGTATCGGTCTACCTGAAGCCGAATATAACCTATACCATTGTGCTGCCGTACTCGCAAAAGCACCCAAGTCACGTCAGGTGGCTGAGAGTATGGCTAAAGCCAAGCTAATGGCCGAGCAATACCCTAACCTAAGTATCCCGCTCCACCTAAGGAATGCGCCTACCAAACTCATGAAAGACCTCGGCTATAACAAAGATTATCGCTGGCAAGCTGGCTATATTCCTAAGCAGGGTTTTTTGCCATCTGAACTTAGTGAATCGGATATTTTTAGCGATTAATCGAGTTATCGAGAAATTCCAGGGTACGCTTCCAGGCATCTTTGGCGGCAGTCTCATCGTAAGCATATGGATTAGTATCGTTAAAGAAAGCGTGGCCGGTACCGGCATAAACCCGGTAGCTAAAATCTACATCGGCCTGGTGCATCCGGTTTTCAAGATCTGGCAACTCCGCAGCGATACCACGGTCATTTTCACCATAAAAAGCTAGGATCGGCGCACTGATTAAGCGCAATGTTTCAACCGGATATCCGCAGTGCCCATAAAAAGGCACGACTGCCTTTAGTCTAGGCTCGACTACGGCCAGGTTAAAACAGTAGCTCCCACCAAAGCAAAAACCAAGAATGGCAACCCGATTGTTAACCTTTGGATCGGCCAATAGAGCATTAAATACGGCCTGCAGTTTTTTAACTGTTGTTGCGGTAAATTCCGGCGTCTGGGTTGGCTGCATCAGTTTACCCAAGATCGGTTGAACTTCACTGCGCTTCTCGGGGTTAAAAAGATTATGCTGCATATCTTCCGTAACTTCTTCTTTGATTGCCATCCCCGCTAGTAGCTCGGGAGCATAGACCAGATAGCCTTGTTTGGCAAAACGATCAGCTACATCTCGAGTATGGTCGTTGAGTCCCCATATCTCATGAATAACGATTAGTCCGCCTTTGACTTCTTGGGTTGGTTCGGCCACATAAACTTCCGTACCATCTACGGTGATTACTTTCGACATTAGTTATCTACTCCGCTTAGTTTGATCTAGCTATAGTTTAGTATAACGCCAAACTGCTTGAAAATTCTTTAAGCCTTAACTGCTATTAGAAATTCGTGAGCCAAATTACCCACATAGATATTATCTGAAGGCGTGTGGCTTATTACGTTTAGCCAATAACCATTAACTAAATTTTTAGTTCCGTTATACTCTTTTTCTAAAGTAGCCAAAGAAGGACCATTAATCTTAACGGTTAACCCAGCCAGTATGATCGCCTTAGGGTTTACCTGTTTAATCTGAGCAATAGCGGACACTACAAATGAAATGTACGACTGGGCATTAGTCGTATTCTGCGCTTGGATGTTAAATATATCCGCAAACTGTGCCGTTTTAGCCAGGCCCAGCTTTAAATAACCGCTGTAGTTATCTGTCTTGGGCAATAAAACTTTCGTTAAGTCGGCAGCCGGCGTTGCCAGTACGTGATAGCCCAAGCTATGAGCCAACTGACCAAATTGCCGGTAATACAGTATTGGGTTTTGCTGTTCGTTGATCGGCGTGTATGACCAGTCTTCATTGTCGTACATCATAACCGGATAGCCAGAGGGTAGGCTGTGAGAGTAAGCATCGGCTTGGAATTGAGCATAGCTTTTATAGCTCATAACTTTAGTGGCATGAGACAGTAGATTGCCGCCAGATATGTGGGGTGTGGTTATTTCATAGTCATAGGAAAAGTTAAAAATACTATTGGTAAAGTTACTACTGCCTTCGGCTTGGTTTATGTAGCCAACAGCTGACGACGCTATAAGCCACAAATTTGACGATTGATTAGCTGATGAACTATTTGACGGGTTACCTGACTGAGCAGCCGTACCGTTTGTAGTTTGCTGGTTAGACGTTGCACCATAATTAGATTTTGTCTTATTATAACCAGAGACGGCATAGTAGAGGGCGAATACACCAAACCCAATAATTATTAGAATGAGGATTGAAAATATTACCAGTTTTACCTTTTTATAGTTTAGAGACTTGAGTATTAGTTGATAAATTTTCTTAACAAAATTCATTTTAGCTATTGTAATACGATTATGATCAAAAAATTAATAGATAGTTTTAAAAGCAAAACACCCTATATATCCTTTTAGAAAAAAATTATTTGTGCTAACTTAGTTTAGACTGTCACTATTGGGGATTGGCCAAGCGGTAAGGCACTGGGTTCTGGTCCCAGGATCGGGGGTTCGAATCCCTCATCCCCAGCCAATGATACGTACAGCATGAAAGTCCGTAAAGTCTAGGTTTTTAGGATTAGTACGAACAAAGTACGAAAAGCTTTCTGACCGGTATGCTCAGCCCATTTAACCGGTATTCAATATAGAATTTCAATTTAGTGTTTATTGCTAATTTCTTAAAGATCTTCTAGTGGGATGCCTGTTTTTATAGAAACTTTCCTAGCCCAATCCAGTAGTCTTTCAAACTGGGCATCTCTAGCAGCCAATTCGGTCTCATATTTATCTATTCTAGAAATAAAACTATCTATAGTATTCAATAACTTATAATGTGAGACTTTTAGCTCTGAAATCTCTGACTCAATATGAGTAAACCTAATGTCTACCTGAGCCATAAAGTCTTTTACTATATTTATAACTTCATCAATGTCGTCTCTTGTTGCTGATTCACTCATAATTTTATTATACCATTCATGCTAGATCATATCTCTTTCCAGAGCTGCATATACTAAGCAGCACTTGATAGCAGAAGAATAAGAGCAAACTATGCCTGCGAGGAATCTGTACCGGCTTTTGTATATCTTGTTGAGTATCTCATATCTAGACTTCTTCCTCTAATTGGACAATAACTACCCAACCCCTTTGTACCCTAAAACTTAGTTCCTCTAATCCATTCACTAAACCAACACAACTTCTAAGAAGGGGTTCCAACTGTGGGACGCATAGCCAGCCATGAGAGACGAAGACGTTTAAAGACCTGCTTTTGTAGATGTTGAGGAAGAATACTATATATAGTCCATGACTTAGACGATTTACTCATATTTTTTTATTACTACGTACTCAGCCACGAGATAATTTAATATTTGAATAATTGCATTATTGAGTCGAGCAAATCTTGCTTTGTTACGTCATTTAACTTGCCATAAGTATTTACAATTATCGATGCATCGCCAGTAAAAAGCTTATCTGGTCTTGCGTAACTTATTAAATTAAGCCTGCCGCTATCAAAGTTATCGAGAGTTAATTTTATTGCACCATTCTCAGAACGGTCTTTTGATGTAATCTGGCAGAATATTAGATCATTAAAGTCTGCCCTAGCGACTACTACTGCAGGGCGGAGTTTTTTACTAGATAAATCTGAGAACGGAAAAGGTAATATAACCACATCCCCTACTGCAAAAATGCCCATGCCTCATCTTCCTCTGGTGTATCCCATTCTTTTGCAAGAGCCTGTTGACTCATAAGCAAAGTATCGCTAATTTTGGGCTCTTTCTTTTTGACTGGAGTAATTTTTAGACCATCTTTTACGAGTTTAATTTCTACATTGTCAATCAAGCCACTTTCTTCTAATAAAGGTTTTGGTATACGAACGCCTTTTGAGTTGCCTATATTAATAATTGCTGCTTTCATAGTAATTACATTATACTTACATTGATAATTATCTGTCAAGCCAAACCCGATAAATTGAAGTTTTTTTTCGGTCTAGCAAGCTGTGGACAATATTGAGAAACTTGTTTAGAAACATAGTGAACGTAAGACGAAAAGGTTCTTAACCGGTATGCTCAGCCAGGTTGTTTATGATTATACGAGTTCAATGCTGTAGATATTTTTGATTTGCAATTATGTAATCGTAGTACATGCATTGAGCGAGGGTTTTAATCCACGTTTAGCCATAAGTAACTCTTTGGTAAGATTTCAAACCATACCTACAATCTTCTCAACTTAGATTATCTAGTATGGCCCTTAAGCCACTCCGCAATTTCTGTTATTTCTAAATGTTCGTTGGCCGCTCTCAGCGTGAAGTCTTCGAGTTCTTTTTGAGAAGCTGTAAGCCGCTTGTCGTTACGACGTAAAAAAATGCCGTAAACAGTTACTGCGCTACGCTTATTACCATCTACAAACGGATGATCGCCAATAATATTCCGAAAATAAACTGCAGCTTTATCATAAATAGATGGGTATTGCTCTACTCCAAATGCTTCGAGTTTTGGAGCTCCAACAACTGAGATTAATCGTCTCTCATCTCGTACGCCATGGGATCCACCAAAATCTTCTACAAGCTGAAAGTGTAACCTAAGAATCTCTTCAAGACTTAAGTATTTAACACTCATTTATCGGCAAGGTTTTTTAGAGTCTGGCCGTACTTTTCAACAAACTCGTCGTACTCTTGCAGTAGTTTACTGTGTTTCGCTTTATCATTCACCAACTCGACCCGAACACGCAAGAAATCTCCACGCTTAGCGCCGAGACGAGCTAAATCCTTTTTAGATAGCGTGATGCCTTCACTGGACCCGATTTGTATGAGTTTTTGTTCCGTTTCAATCATATTTCCAATTATAATCTTATTATAACTCGTGTCAACAATATGTACCGATACACCGATTGGCTACATAAGACTTTTTGTCATATTATTAACAAATGTCTCTGTATAACCATGCCCTATACCAGATAACCACCAAAGCTCTGCTTTTTAAAGACAAACGGATACTCGTACTTATTACTGCAGATGGCTACCTCGACTTTCCAGGCGGTCGTGTCGACGAATCTGAACGTGACTTGCCTTGGACCGAAGCACTAAAGCGCGAGGTGGCCGAGGAGCTTGGCGAACAAGTATCCATCGAAATCGGGCAGACATTGTTCGTGTCGAAACGTCAGTACGATAAAGACGAGAAGACTAATTACATTGCAGCAATATTTTTTAAATGTCAGTACATTAGTGGCGATATTGAACTTTCAGACGAACACGCCAATCATAAATGGCTTACTCTAGAAGAAATAATAGATAACAGGGTTAAGTTTGTATCTGAGGACGAAAGAAGTCAGCTAGTAGCGTTATTTAACCGAACTAGCCAGTAGAGCTTAACTCTAGCTAGTGACGTTGGATCAATAACAAACGTCAAAGTTCGAAAATAGGACCATAATCCCGGCCAATGTAGTAATACGCAACCACAATAGCTCCATATTTTCAATAACCTGACTTAAGGCCAGCTATTCGAACCAACCTTGTGAGTATCGTGCTAATATCTAGCTTCTATCACGTGCGTATAGGTACTTAACAAATTCTGGATCTTCGTGATTGACAAATAAACCCTTACTCTCATCTAACTTAGCAATTTCAGCCATATCCTTTTGAGTAAGCGTAAAGTCAAATACATTAAAGTTCTCAACTATACGTTCTTTATGAGTAGATTTTGGTATAACGATGACGCCACGTTGTATGTTCCAGCGCAATACGACCTGACCAGTCGTCTTGCCGTAAGTTTCTGCAATTTTTGCTAGTGTTTTATTCGTGAATAAGTCTTGCCTTCCTTCAGCAAACGGCGCCCAGCCTTCATGGATAATGCCGTATTCATCCATTACTTTATGGGCTTCTGCTTGTTGGTTGAACGGATGTGTCTCTATTTGATTAACCATAGGCCTGGGTTTGTTATTGAGGACAAAGTCTACAATCTTAGCACTTGTAAAATTAGAAACACCTATGGCTTTTACCTTACCGGCTTCATACAGTTCTTCCATAGCTTTCCATGCACCAAAAACATCATTGTACGGCTGGTGTATTAGATACAAATCAACGTAATCGAGCCCTAATTTTTCAAGTGAGAGTTGATAAGCCTTTTTTGCTCCATCATAGTTGGAGTCTGCAACCCATAACTTAGTAGTGACAAAGATCTCATCTCTTGGTATGCCACTTCGTTTTATGCCACGTCCGACTGCTTCCTCATTTCGGTATGAAGCGGCCGTATCAATGAGGCGATACCCAACTTGAAGTGCATCAAAGACGCTCTGCTCAGCCTCTTCATTACTCATCTGAAAAACACCAAAACCAAGTACGGGCATTTGGACGCCGTTGTTCAGTTCTATAGTTGGAATATTTGACATTAAAACCTCCACAAGTTATGTATTATTATAGCTCAAATTAACAGGACCTATACTCTTGTCATTGATGCAAGGTCAATACTAAGAGTCTAGGTTCAAAAATAAGACCCATAGCCCAAGCCAAAATTGAATTCATATCTCCACTTTAAGCTTTATGCCTATTTCTTCAGCTATTTACTATAAGGCATCTCTTAATTTATCCATTTGATGAGCAAATTTCATTATGCTAATCTCTGACCTGGGCATTTAGTGCAGCGGTTGCACCACGTATATCTACCATGAACGAGGTTGCTTCTAGGAAGCTATACGTATGGCTTTTGCTAAAATCAGCCAACATGGGGAGCCAAGGAGCAGTTAATAGCAAAACCTCAGCTAGCACTCTTGCCAATACTTTTATGCTGCATGCAGTAATTGGGTGGCTAAATATAATGTCATAGAGAAGATAGTTGTACCACTGGCTTAAAAACTTGAGATCATACCAGGTTAACTATATTTCTACGCTCTCAACATCTGCCCATATTTTACTTACGGTGCAAACAAGCAGATTGTCACATGCAATAGACACAATAAATAATTCGCTATGGTGAAATTAAGGTCTGGTTCGAAACAAGCATCAACTACTCATCATCTTTTATATTGACCGCAAAGTTACAGCATCATAACTTGCCACTTTTAACCACTAACTACTAATAACTTATATGTATTAATTGGTAGCGCCGTGAGTTGGGGTTGTTCCGTTAGGTAGAAGAATATCAAAGCCATCCGGTTTATGTACCATGCCTGTGGTATTACCGGGCTGATCTGTGACGCCGTATTGCCAAACCAGTGCGTTAGTGCTGGGATCGATGGCTACCATACGATCGCGGTGATCATCGTTCGCCATAAATACTCCACTCGGCAACAGTTCCACCAATGATGGGTATTTAAGCATCCCAGTGCCGGATGTTACTTGGTATCTGTAGAGCACTTTACCTTCCCTTGTAAACTCAAGAATTGCTCCCGGATTAGAATAATCGGCAATTAAATATTTGTCAGGATTTAATCCAGGACCAGCGCCTAACTGTTGCGGATCAGATGGATAGGATATTGGTAATTGTACCGTCCAGACCATTTTTCCTTGTGGCGTGTATTCACTAACCCACGAGCCACGGATCTCAGATAACAGCACATTGCCATCATAAAGTGGAGTGTCACCGTTAACAGCACCGAGCGAGACGTTAGGATTGTGCGTACAAACTCCCGTCGTACCTATCTGACTGACAATTTGCTTGGTAGCCTGATCAATAAACAACACCCGACAATTTACATCATCCGCTACCACGACCTCGTTATTCTTAAGCACGTACGCATCGTCAGGCGCGTTTAAATAGCCATTAGCTGAGCCGGCCTGCAAAGGATGACCATACGTCCATAACACTTTACCGGAAGGATAGCCTATTTCAACTATAGTATTGTTGTTTTCTTGATTTGAAATTATAGCCGTACCATGATTAGCAAAGAAAGCATCATCGGGGAAATAAAAACCTCCCGCCGCCTTGGTGTTAGTATTGGCTGCTGGGTATTGCCAAGTGATTTGCATACTTGAATTCATAACAATCACTCGGTTATTGCCTCGGTCAGCAATCATCAGTTTCGCACCATAATAGGGCGATCCGGCACCGGGTTGGCCGGCAATACCAAAAGCGCTGTTCGGGGTAACCATCTGAACGGAACTAACTACCGTTCCATTGTACTCACCTCCGATCAACCAAGCCCTAGACCCTAACACGGCCATACCGGCATAAGCAATTGGAAGCTGAAGCGTGCCGGCATTAAGCACCTTATTTGAGACCGTATCTACCGCCCAAATCGTATTATATGTATCTGATTGGCTGGCAACCGTTACGCCCGGAACTTGAGTCGTACCAACTCCGGGTGTAATCGACTCCGGAACCGAGCTCTGACCGCCGGCTAAAAATATTTCACCATTAATCACAAAAGCTGATGCACCCTCAAGCGGTACGGGTAATTTAATGGCAGATACACTAGCTGTATTATTGGCCGTATTAATTACTTGTACTGCGTTAATTGGATTACCGGCATTAGGTCCGCTGGTAGCTTCACCACCAAATACGTAAATTAGACTGCCAGATGATGCCACCGCCGCATATCTGACTGCAATTGGTAAATTAGCAGACTTAGTAAAGCTTTTGCCATCGGTCGTATAGAGAACCTGGGCATCGCCGGTGGCACCATTATAGCCACCGATTATATATACCTTGTTGTTAACATTAACCGCAACTCCGTCAGATCTGGCCTGAGGCAAACTGCCGCTACTAAGCGAAGCACCATTTAGACTAAAGACATTAACACTACCGACTGAGCTGGTATTGCCCCCGCCAAACATTCCATATGAACTTCCCAGCATAGCACTAGCCGAATCATGGACTGGTGTAGGTAATGTACCGGTCATAGCAAGATTACCATTCGAGGTATCAAGTGTATAAATCCCACTGGCTGACCGTCCGGCTCCGGTTAGACCTCCGGCAATTACCAATTGATTGCTATTCTGCCCAGGGAAGACTGCCATACGGCTTAAGGGTGCACTTAACTGCCACGGCAATATACCGGACTCGGCAGCCGCTAGCTGCTTATCTGTTGCCGAAGAGTTTAAAGTCGAACCAGGCTTAGAACTTATAGATTTGTTTGATGAACTATTCTTAGAAGACAACATGGAATAAGCCCAGATAGCAATTCCGATTACCAACAAGACCAGAATTAAACTGAGTACCCGAAAGGAAATCCTGCCACCCCTACTTCTATGCCTACTCAACTGATTCATAATTCTCTCCCCTATATATGTGGTTATTAAATCATCTTTGTACTTATTTTAAAAATTTAACAGTTTCTTCACAGCCAACTATTTATAAAATAGTCAGTGTATGCACCGATAATTAATGCTGCTATTTACTAATGACATCTAATGCTTTCACAGTAAACTTAGGAACTTCTTACTTTTATTAAAAGTTGACCTGATTTAAAACGCAATATTGTTTTTTTGACCTGAAAACGTACAAAAAGCTTCTAGTTCGGATAGTCTTTTGTTGTATCTTTAAATTCGATGGTTGATACGTCCGATCTAATCAGAAAATATTTGATTATGTAGTCATGAATTTTATTGATGCGGTATTCACGCAGGGCTACCGGGTCGACATGTATGCCCGGATTCACGTTTGGATCACCAAAATCACAATAATCTAGAATAAGCTCAACTTTTTCATAATTTGGTAATTCTTTAGACATATTCGGACAAATATTATATCACATTTACCTTTTTAGGCTGTGTTTCGGTCACGCTAGCATTTACGATACCGACAAAATATAGCAAACCATACTTTTTTGTGCTTAACTGAATTTTATGGATATGAATCACGAGCAGCTGACAGTTGATCTAAATCAAGATACTAAATCTAGTATCATAAAGTGTTTTATTTTGGCCATGGGTATATCCGAGCAGCCTCTACCGCCAACCGCCTTAATAGATGTGCTTCCGTTTCAACAGAGAGCGTTCTTTTATGCTAAGCTTCTGGACCAACAGTACAGTGAACGCCAAGTCGCTACATCTAAAGCTGAGGCGGTTTACTCGCTTTTGGCAGTACATAGCGCTGGTTTAGCTGAGCGCTGTGATACCCCTGACTTCTCTGACTGCCTGAGCTTGACTAATTATGGCAAACTAGCGTTGACGAAGATCTTAGAGGCCAAAGACAACGACAATAACATCGCTCAAGCATATAGCGAAATTAAAACCAACATTGTTGAACTAACCCAAAGCTAAGCCACCTAACTTTTATACAAAATACCGACGTTAAGGTATTGCTAAACTTTTTTAAAGGTGTAAATATATATAAAAGTTTAAGGTCAACAAAGATGTTTGTAGAAGAGCTTTGGCTACCAGACAATAGTCCACCACAAATATTACCTAGCGTCGTCGATGACGTAAACAGCTTGATCATCGAACACGGTGCAATCGCAATTGTCAATACAGCCGCTAAGCAACTGGAGACGAATCAGGACTGCATTCAATCATATCTCGACGAATTCGGATTTGAGCTTAACAAAAAATCTACAGAGGGCTTTTGGCCCTATCTGGCTCTTAGAGTAGGTGCTGCTTTAGCATACTTAAGCTATGCTAAAAGCAATTTAACCGTTCCAGTGGAAAAAACATTCGATAGTAGCAAGGACATTGCTGAATTTAACGGCATTCCTGAATCGTTCATTATTAGCGCGTACGAAGACGTCGGATTGCAATCGATTCTAGCTACTGCCTTTCAAGAAAAGACTCTGCAAGCGGAAGACGACATGGGGCTACAACAAGTAGCTACGATCGGAGCCGGCTGTATTAGATTTTTTATCCACGAAGCCCTGTTCAATGGCTAATAGATTTATTCCAAACCAAACTTAACCCATAAATTCATCTTTTTTAAACTTTTATTCAGAAAACCTAACTAAGATGTACCTATAAAAATACAAAAGTACTTGAATTATTTTGTCTAAAAGTTTAAATCAATGCATTATTGATAAATATTAATAAAATTATATTTTTATATAACAAATGCTCTTAAATATATTAATATATAAGGTAAGCATTTTTTCAGAAATATTACTATCGTTAGGGATAGCTAATCTTATTAGGATATGGCAAGAGATATTAAAGCAAAGCTAAGCCAATCGAAACCAAGAACTACGCGCAACCGTCGACGTAAGCCTGTTAAAGTCGAGAATAGGACAAAATTTCAAGCCTATAAACAAAGGTTTAAGGATTACTGGTTCAATCGGGCCGGGTTGATTCGTTTTCTTAAAATTACCGGCATAAGTATTGCGGCACTGTTTTTAATCAGCCTGGGGACATTTGCGTACGTCAGTAAGTACACACCGAACATCAATAACATTTATAACCAGAATCTGGGAGGTAGCATAACCTTCTATGATCGAACCGGTAAAACTGCACTCTGGCAGGAGTACCAGGACATCAAACGCATACCGGTCGGCAGCAATCAGATATCCAATTATATGAAACAGGCTACGGTAGCCATTGAAGACAAGAACTTTTATCACGACTCAGGAGTAAATTTTGGTTCAATTATCCGCGCCGCCGCTCACGATATACTCCACTTGGGCAGCGGTTTACAGGGTGCATCGACTATCACGGAGCAAGTTGCCAAACTTAATGAGGGCTGGGCCGATCCGTTGACGATCCCCGAGAAGATAAAAGAAGTAATTTTAGGCATAGAATTAGCTCACAAGTACTCAAAATCCCAGATTTTAACTGCCTATCTTAACATTGCCCCTTACGGCAATGTTGAGTATGGTGTCCAATCCGCATCTGAAGATTACTTTAACGAGCCGGCCGCACAGCTAACGCTAGCTCAGGCGGCTTTTTTGGCTGGCGTTCCGCAAGCCCCGACAGTCTATTCGCCATATAGCAGCCCTCAGTATAATTCGGCGGCAACCGAAAATTATTTTGATGCCAAAGCCATAATCGCCAGACAGCATTACGTTCTGGATCAGATGGCAGCTCAGCACATGATTACGCAAGCTCAGGCCGATGCTGCTAAGAAAGTTAATATTCTTGCTGAAATACATCCACTGACATCTAAATTTACCGGCATGCAAGCGCCCTATTTTGTCCTAACGGCCTTACAGCATCTTCAGAACCGTCTTGGCACCCGCCTGCTTAAACAAGGCGCCTGGAAAGTAATCACCACGCTAAATTTGACTCAAGAGAACAAAGCCGAAAATCTGGTTACGAACAACCTTCAAAATGTTATCAATGGCGGCGGCGACGAAGAGGCTATGGTTGTCGAAAGCGTACCAACCGGTCAAGTTACCGCCCAAATTGGCGGCGTGAACTTCAACAATCCGGTAGATGGGCAAATTAACTATGCAACTATACCGATAAACCCAGGATCGACTTATAAACTTTATGATTACACGGCCTTGATAAATTACGGCAAAAACGTTGGTGCGGGAAGTGTTATATACGACAACCAGCAACCCCTGCCGGGCTATCCATGCACCAATAAAGCCATACCGGCTAACGGAGGTAACTGCCTATGGGACTATGACTTCCAGTACCCCGGACCGACACCCATTAGATACGCCCTAGGCGGCTCTAGAGACGTACCGGCCGTCAAAGCCATGCTTATTGCCGGCGAGCAAAAAACCATCTCTCTTTCCGAATCGATGGGGCTTAAAAACGGCTACAATTGTTATGCCAATAGCGCCAAGACAATTAAAACCACCTGCTACGCATCGGCTGCAATTGGCGAAGGCGGTTATCTTCAACTGAATCAGAATGTCAACGGTTTTGCGACCGATTCAAGACTTGGCGCCTATCTGCCACAATCATATATCCTTCAGGTAACCAATGATCAGGGTAAGGTTGTGTACCAATGGCAGCAGCCAAAACCGCAACAAGTAGTTAAACAAGATGCTGCATATATAATCGACAATATATTAAGCGACCCGAACGCCAGCTACCTACCCGGTCAATGCTCGCCAACCAACTGCACACCCATATCTTCATTCGGTTGGAAATTCCAACATACCAACGGTTGGGATGTCGCCATTAAAACCGGCACCACTCACGCTGATGAAACCGGACTCATGATGGGCATGACAACGCAATACGTTGTCGGCTCCTGGGTAGGCTATCATACAGCAGTTAAACCACTCACACCCCACTATGGTGGCCTGGAAGGTCTAACCGAGCCCCTGACCAGAGGCATGATCACCTATTTAACCCAAGGTCAAAAACCAGTTAACTGGCAACGTCCAGCCGACATTAAAACTTTACCGGCCTTTGTCTTAAACAACCCTCCGGCTCAAGCTCTGGGGCATTATTACGGCTGGGTTTATCCAAGTCCAAGTACCGACATATATCCGTCATGGGTCAATACTAACTTCACGGTCAGTACGAGAACCATTGACAAGGTAACCGGACTACTCGCAACTCAATGCACTCCACCGTTAGCAAAAGAAGTCATCGGTGCTGGAGCTAATGTTTTCTCGGTCGATACGTTTTACGGCGGCCCAAGCGTAGCAACCCCCAAAGGAACAGACAATATCCATCAATGCTCAGATATTATGCCCTCAATCTCGATTAACAATGTAACCTGCGACGACGTTAACGGCAAAGACAATTGCACCTTCACCGTTACGGCCGCTCAGGGAACGCATGCTTTATCTGGCGGATCTTACACGACAGCACCAGCCGGCACCATATCCATTCTGGATAGCGGCAATAACGTTTTAACCCTGCAAATCCCGATCAATTCGGCCAGTCCCTACGTGACTACTGCGACCGTTAATAATCTAACACCAGGCAGCTCATTAACCGCTCAGGTCGTTGATAGTGTGCTATACAGCAGCACATCACAACCCGTTACAATTACCAGCACTGCTACATCTTCAACGTCCAACAATACGGGCACTTCAACACCAACCAACCAAACGAATCAGTCTAATACCGGTTCCAGCCCAAACCAATCACTGCCTTCGGTGCCGTCCGTACCCTAAATACCTTTCTATACCGGATGACTATTGATTAAGGCATATTTTTTAAGCAGCGCACCGGCGCCATGTCCGAAATCGGTATTACACCTATAGTTTGGATCAAACCGGCTAGGTGAACTAAGCTGATTGGCCGTTTTAGGGTCGTTAGGTGAATTATTGTTATTTGGAATAACATTGGGATTTCCCTTGAGTAGAGAGCCGGCCTGCAGCGACCAAGCAATTAAACCCACGCCGTGATTATGCAGATAATTTAAATATTGTGGGGTCGACGATGGGGCCTTAGCGTAGCACTCCTGCCACGGAGCTTGGTACTGTGCCCATTCACCGTCTACGACAGCGTGATTAGCGGCTAGAGTACCTATAAATTGCCAATCTCTAGCGTGATTAAGATTAATGTGATGATAGGAGTAAACTAGATTGCTGCCCGTCAATAGATATTTCCCACTGGGTAAACTTTGACCCCAGAATGGACCTTCAACCCAAATTAAGTTACGATTTCCGCTACTTCTAAGCTTATTTACCAGTGTTTGCATACCAATATAGCGAGTTTTATTTACGATCCCGCCATACTTCCATGTAGTCCATATTTTTTTAAGATTGAGTTTATTGACAGGTTTGTGTGCTGGCATGAAACGATTAATTATTCGTTTATTAAACAGTATCCGGGCCAGACGATTGTTATAGCCTGGACGATTAACGGCCTGAAAATTTTCCAACCTTGGCTCATTAAACAAATCGAAAATAACATACGGATTATTGCCGAACACAGATGACATTACGCGCCAGAACTTGAGAGTCATGGCAGTCGGCAAAGGCGTATTATTAGTAAATTCAGTTTGGTCATTTATTACCACAACTAAATTAAGCTGCCTCGCCAGACTGACTTCCCTAATTAACTCACGTAAAAAAACCTGATTGTAGCCGCTACTCTTAGTTGGATTTAAGAATAGATTACTTTCGGCAACCTGAAGTCGTATGGTATTGCTGTGCCAGTAAAGCGCTGCAGCCTTAATTTGTGCATCAATATTGGCTGTATTTTCTAAATAATCAGTGTCTTCCAAGCCACCGTAAATAGAAATTCCCTCCGGTATATAAGTGCTGCCATCGGGAGCGATTACGCGGTTACCCGTAACTTTAAAATACTTGATTATATTACCGTTGTGTACGCGGGCGTGAATAATACTACGGGCAGCTATGGTCTTGCCGGGAATTAAAGCCGTCACAACGGCCAACACAAATAGAAAGCTAACTAATCTTTGCGCTTTTGACATGTTTGTATATTTTATAATAACTTAGCTATTTCTTAGAACTGGCAGTGGAAGTCAATGACTGGTAATAGCTTTGGATTTGAGAGTAATTATTAAGCCCTGCTTTGGGTATTAATGAGTCGCCGGCCTTTGGTGAATAATAAGTTACCAGCAGATTGTTTTTACCGCTATAACTTAAACCGTAAGACTGGATATTTGAAACGTTAATATGTTTAGCCAGCTGAGCTAAGCGCAAGACGTCAGCCAAATTAAGATCCGTTGATACATTATTGCCGATTGCATCAAATAAATGAGTGACATCTAGTGGATTGCTCAAAACGCCAGCGCTAAGGGCTTTCTTTTCAAGTGCAATCAACATTTGACGCTGGTGTTGTTCACGATTAATATCGCTGAGAGGAAATCCGTATGCATAAGGTGAATCACCGCGAGCCAACGCCAAACCAAGAGCCTGTAATCCGTTTAGGGTTACGGGGCCGTTGGGTAATTTAACAGGGCCGCCGTGAGCCTTATCTACGTTAGGATCATAAAGTCCGCGCGGATCAGGGCTTTGAATATTGACTGTTATTCCACCGACGGCATTGACAGCCGCTTCAAAGGCGTTGTAATTAATTAAAGCGTAATATTGTACCGGTATGCCGAAGTCGTTTTCAATTATCTGCTGCAATTGACCTATACCACCTTTAAAATAACCGGCCTGATTAAAGCTACTGACCGAATTAGCATAGTTAATCTTTTCGTAACCGTATCCCGGTATATGAACTAGCAAGTCTCTTGGGATACTAAGCATAAACGCAGTGTTGTTCCGGGTATTAATGCTAATTAGCATGATAGAGTCAGTCAGCGCACCCTCGTCACTATTAACACCCTGATAGCCGGCCAGTAGAATATTTACCCGGCCTTGAGCTTCTCCCTGTAGTCTGGTGGTACTGAATAAAGCGTGGACGTCGCTGAATATATTGCCGTGCAGTACCTTATTGACATCACCTAATAAGCGTCCGCCGAAATACCCGCCGATACCAAAAAGCACGACAAGTACCAGGATAAAAGAAGATGCGACTTTATGTCGCATAAACCAGCGTTTCTTTTTAGTCTTGGCGGTTTTAGCCTTAAAAGAATCACTACCGGCACTACGACCCCGATACATCGTATTAGGCAGCGTCGCATTCAGTAGTGAACCTGAATTAGTGATCTGACGATTGTTGTTGATGGGTTTAATATTATCTAATGATCTTGATGTTTGGCTGAGATTATTGTCCGGTTGTGCAGTAGAGCTGTTGGGAGCGCGATTTGGAGTTGGAGCATCTAAAAAACGCTCCAGATTAAGATTTTTAGGCGGATCGGTCGGACGGGCTCTTTTATTAACCGCCGGTGATATATCCTCTATAAAACGGCGCCTGTAGTCACGACTATCCATATCTTATTTTATAACCTAGCCTTATTGTCTGTATATTAGCTTATTAATATGTTTCTAATTCTACCTCATTTATATAGATAAAAGCGATTTTTTGATACAAAAATAAACCGGCGATTTTTTAGCGCCGGTTTAGTTAAGATTTGTAGGAGTTTATTATTTATCTTGGTGTTTATTGCTGTCCTGATTATGCTTTTGGTTCTGCTGCTTATCCGTGTTGACATAAGCATTGTGTTCAAAGTAGCTTACACATTGTCCCTGATTACGGAACATCAGCGGATTGCCAAACATTTTCCAACCGCCTTCCTTGCACTGTGTCGCGCCGGTACTGTAGGCAAAGTCACTCCAGTAAACGCTGTAGTTAGATCCCATACTACCGTAGTTATAGTTATCGAATATGACCGCCCCCAGCTTAACCGATCCTCTGGACACATTTGATCCAACCGCCTGACCGTTAACATACAAATTAAAAAGTGTGTTCGCGGGATCATATACCATAGCCAGATTATTCCAGCTGTTAACGTGATATGGAACATTAACTAAGTTGGTCCATTTGCCAGCGATATCGTTCCAGAGTCGCCAACCTGTGAAATTATGCGCTCCTCTAGTTGTGAATTCTATGATCGGATAAGCGCTAACGACACCGTTTTGATCGTTACCGACGCCCCAGAAACCAGCACTTACAGGAGTGGATGGGCTACCTAGCCACGAACTGTCAACATAAAGATCGGCCGTCATTGCGCCAGCTCCGGGCAACGCGTGTTGTATGCCCTCGGTCTGATAAAACTGTATTGGGCTTTGTTTGCTAGTGTCAATATTCATCTGCAGTACGTTTTGTCGGCCCGCAAAATTAACAGACGCGTATCCGCCCGAAGGCGTGGTTCTGTCTGGAGTCCAAGTCGACAAGTATGACGCAGTAAACGGCTCGGGTGTATATTGTAGATTAACAGGTTGCGCTACATGATCGGCGCTGACACTGCCAAATATAGCCAACGGCAGTGCTAAGCCTCCTCCGGCCAGCACAAACGCTGCACTTATTAACATAGCTTTACCTTTTAGTTTTCGAGTTCTTACAATGACACGATCTACGTGATGCATATTAACCCTCCTCCATTAGTAATTTTAATTATACCAAACATGGCAAGACTAACATCCGCGTGAGTGGTGTAACGAATAATAGTCGCCGGCTACTACGCCGTATAAAACTCAGGAGCTTTGCAACATGTCAGCAGGCACCCTGTACTGTAAGCTCAAGTGTACACGTTTAAAGTTGTAGTAGTGAAGATAGCTGACTAGTTTACCCTGTATCTGTGTCCTTGGTGT
>JAJYIP010000006.1 GCA_021790005.1 bacterium | reverse complement strand
GACGTCTGGTTTAAGAGTAAGTTAAAAAACGGTACGGATGTTGGTTTTGGTTGGAGTCACGAGGAAGCACTGATGGTGATGATGCGCAAGTTTGCTAAGAGCTATCGTGATTTACCGGTATATGTTTACCAGTTTCAGACTAAGCTTAGGAATGAGCTTAGAGCCAAAAGTGGTATTATGCGTGGCCGCGAGTTTCTCATGAAAGACATGTATGCGTTTTCGCGCAACCAAGCTGAGCTTAATGAGTTCTATGAGCGTAGCAAACAAGCTTATCTCAAAGTCTACGAGCGAGTTGGCTTAGGTAAGGATACTTTTATAACGTTTGCTTCGGGTGGTTCTTTTACACAGTTCAGCCATGAGTTTCAGACGGTTACGGCTAACGGTGAGGATACGATTTATTTGGACAGAACCAAGCGTTTAGCTGTTAACGAAGAGGTGTATAATGATGATGTTTTAAAACAACTTGGCCTTAATAAAGCTGAACTTGAAGAAGTTAAGTCAGCCGAAGTCGGTAATATATTTAATTTCGGCAGCGCCAAGGGCGAGCAGATGGACGTTTATTTTACTGATGAAGATGGTGAGCGAAAACCCGTCTTCTTGAGTTCGTACGGTATCGGCATAAGTCGTTTGATGGGCGTGGTCGCCGAACACTTTAATGACGAGCGTGGTCTTATTTGGCCAGCGGCGATTGCGCCTGCTAAGGTTTACTTGATTGGCATTGGTGGAGATAAGGTAGCGGCTATGGGTGATGAGTTATATAATCTATTGACAGATAATGGGGTTGCGGTAATATATGATGACCGTGATGTTCGTCCGGGTGAAAAGTTTGCTGATGCAGATTTGATGGGCATTCCTTGGCGAATTGTCATTAACGAAGAAACAGACACAACTGGAAATTTTGAAATCAAAGGCAGGACTGAAAAATCGCCTTCATTTTTGAATAAACAAACTCTTATCGAAAAGATGAGTGGGATACAATAGGATAATTAGATAATAAGATCTAGAGCAATTGCTCGGTCGAAGCAGAAAGGGATACTAGAAATGGCAGTTAAAAAAACTTTCCGGCTTACTAAAGATGGTATAGCAGAACTTGAAAAGGAACTAAGTGGCTTGATTGCCGAACGATCAGTTATTGCCGACAATATTCGGACTGCACGTGAGTTTGGTGACTTGTCCGAGAATAGCGAATACCAGTCCGCCAGAGCTACTCAAGAAAGAAATGAAAGCCGGATAGCTGAAATTGAGCATATCTTGCAGAACGTTGAAGTTATTCAGGCACCTCGTGGAAAAGCTAAAGTTCAATTGGGTTCAAAAGTAACCCTTAAAGGCGAGAATGGAAAAGCCAAAGAGTTCCAGATAGTTGGCACAGTCGAGGCCGATCCTCTTAATGGCAAGATTAGCGATGAGTCGCCAATTGGCCGAGCCTTGCTTGGTAAGCTAGAAAAAGAGTCGGTTGATATAGAGACTCCCAATGAAAAGCAGACCTATACTATAGTCTCGATCGCCTAATTAACAGGCTTTAACTCGAACCCAGAGCTATAATATTAGCTTATAGATCAAAATTAGTTAAAATAGGAACCATATGGCAACCTTGCAGGAACTTCGCAAAGAGCGATTACGTAAACTTGATGAACTAAAAAAAATCAATCTAAATCCGTATCCGGCTCATGTCGACCGAACCCATACGCTTCAGCAAATTCGGGAAGATTACGATAACCTAAGCGGTAAAGACGTTAAGGTTGTCGGTAGAATAACGACGATCCGTAAATTTGGCAAGATCGCTTTTGTTGTCATTAAAGACATGAGCGGTGAATTGCAGCTGTTTCTTAAGGCTGATACGGTTGAACCGCTTAATTCGGCCAATTCCCAACTTGGTTTTGCCGAATTGCCGTTGCTCGATAGCGGTGACTTTATTGAAGCTGACGGTAAAGTTATAAAAACCGAAACGGGCGAAGTGTCTGTTGAGCCCAAGCGCCTGAGGTTGCTTACCAAGAGCCTGAGGCCGTTGCCCCTTAGTCGGGAAGGTTTTACCAATAAGGAAGAGCGCTTACGGCGGCGCTATGTTGACATGAATGTTAATCCGGAAATCCGTGACCGTTTCATTCGGCGCAGCAAGTTTTGGCAGGCTACCCGCGATTTTATGAATGACAATGACTTCGTCGAGGTTAATATACCAGTTCTTGAACATTCTACCGGCGGGGCCGATGCCACCCCGTTTGTTACGCATATGGACGCTTTGGATCAGGATTTTTACCTTAGAATAAGTCACGAGCTGCCGCTTAAAAGATTGCTAGGTGCTGGTTTTGAAAAAGTTTATGATGTTGGTCCAAGATTCAGAAACGAAAATTATAGCGACGAACATCTGCCTGAGCACATCGCTATGGAGTGGTATTGGGCATTTGCAGATTGGCAAGACGGTATTAAGTTTCAAGAGGCAATGTTCAAGTACGTAATTTTAAAAACCTTCAATACTTTAGGATTTGAAATTAACGGACAGAGCATTGATTTAAGTAAGGAGTGGGAGCGGTGGGATTATGCCGAAACTATTGCTAAGCATTATGATGGCTTGGATATTTATAACTGTTCGCTTGACGAAGTTAAAGCTTTACTAAAAAAACATCGTCTTGAAGTAGAGCAGACGGAAAATAAACCGAGAGCCATCGACAAGTTATGGAAGAATATCCGTAAAGATGTGGCTGGCCCAATATGGCTAATCAACACCCCGACATTCATTAGTCCGCTCGCTAAGGTAAATCCAGACCAACCAGATACCACCCAACGCTTTCAGGCTGTCATTGCAGGTAGTGAAGCCTCCAATGGCTTTTCGGAACTTAATGATCCTCTGGACCAGTACAATCGTTTTCTTGAGCAGCAAAAAATGCGTAATGCCGGCGACAGTGAAGCGATGATGATGGATATTGATTTCGTGGAAATGCTTGAATATGGTATGCCACCAGCTTGCGGGTTAGGTTATAGCGAGCGCGTTTTTTGGTTACTCGAAGGGGTAACTGCTCGGGAGGGTGTACCGTTTCCTCAACTGCGTTACGAAGTAGACGATACAACAAGACAAATATATCCGGAAGCTAAGCTGTAATCACGATGTCGGTGGACGACGACACCTTTCAGGCGCTAGTTAATGAGGCGCTGGCAAGTTTGCCGGGGCAGCACTCTAGCAATATTTCCAACGTGGCAATTCTATATGAATATGAACCCTCACCGGAACAGAGAGAAAAATTGCAACTCAGAAACGACCAAACCCTATTCGGACTGTATGAAGGTGTGCCCTTACCAAACCGTCAGGGGCAAACCAGGATTTTACCAGATAAGATAACTGTGTTTAAGGGGCCGCTTGAGCGCGCTTCGCTAGACATTGTTCATTTGAAAGAAAATATTCGTCATACATTGTGGCACGAAATCGGTCATTATTACGGTTTGGATCACGATAGGATACGTGAGCTCGAATCCTGATAATACGCTTAATGGTTAATAACTATGCCTATAGTGTCTTAAGTCGCTAGTTGCTATATTTAGAGGAATGATCAGTTTTAAGAGTGTAAGTAAGGTTTATGGCAAAAAGGATAATGCTTTTGTTGCCATAAAGGACATTTCAATTGAGTTGCCTGAGCACAAAACGATTGCAGTAGTCGGCAAGAGTGGATCCGGCAAATCGACTTTTCTTCATCTTCTGGGCGGCTTGGATCGGCCAAGTGAGGGAAGCATAAATATCAGCGGCAAGGAACTGACCAAACTGAGCAAAAAGGCCATGGACCAATACAGGGGACAGGATCTGGGTTTTGTTTTCCAGTCCTTTTTTATTGAAGCTAATCAGTCGTGCTATCAAAATGTGGCCTTGCCATTAGAAATAAATAAGGTGCCACTTAACAAGCGGAGGGCTATAGTCGAGGACGCATTAAGTCAAGTTGATTTAACTGACAAAATTCGTAGTAAAGCCGGCACTCTGTCGGGAGGTCAAAAACAACGCTTAGCAATCGCCAGAGCTATTGTTATCAAGCCTAAGGTCATATTGGCTGATGAACCAACCGGCAATCTAGATAGTGCAACCGGTGATAAAGTCATTAATTTGCTGTTTGATTTGCACAAAAAATACAACGTGTCGTTGGTGATTGTGACTCATGATCAAGATATTGCTGCCAGGTGTGATGTAAGAGTGTATATTCATGATGGCCAAATTGAAAAAGTTGAAGGTTTGAAGCGGGTGACATTATGAGTTGGTCAGATATTATAAAGCGTAGTGGTCGATCTTTGCGCCAGGCGAAAATCCGGACGTTACTGACCGCGGCTGCCTTAGCCGTGGGTGGTTTTACCTTAACGGCAACTTTAGCGGCTGCTAACGGCGCTAAAGCTTATGGCAATAAACTGGTTTATACGAATTTTGATCCCAGCTCACTGATTGTTGCTAAGGGTCAAAATGTCTTTACGTCCGGTCCGGGCTCGAATAAGCCACAGCCTTATAGCAGTTCTTTTGCAGCTTTGAACGACAGGGGTCAGCAAGTCAAAGAATTAGACCAAAATGACTTGACGGCTTTAGCTAAAATTGCGGGCGTAGCCAGTGTCTTTGAGCAATATACGACACCTGCTCAATTTGTTACCTCTGCCGATGCCGGTAAGTATACGGGATCGGTTGAAGCTTTTGATCCGACCATTAGCCATCAATTTACTGCCGGTAATCTTGTAAATGGCGGCGTTCCGGCTGGTGGTGTAGTCTTACCGCAAGATTACGTATCTCTTTTAAATTATAAGAGCGACCAGGCGGCAATTGGTCAAAATATCAGTGTGCAGCTAAGACAGATTGTCGGTAAAACCACGATTATGAATTTTAAGGTAAAAGCGGTGTTGGCTGCCCCATCGACACTTATAAGTGGTAGTTCCAATACCACCCTGCTACTTAACGCGCAGGATGCTAAAGCAGCTTATGACTTTGTAAACCAGGGCACGATAAATTACAACCGCTTTTTAACTGCTACGGTCAGAGTGGTTGATGGTACTAACCAGTCGAAATTGAATGCTGTCCAGAAATTAATTCAACACGCCGGTTATGGTGCCGAGAGTGCCCAAAACGCCCAGGCCTTCATTACACAAATCGTTAATGTATTACAGATTATAATTCTGGTGTTTGGGATGATTACTTTGGTGGCATCATTCTTTGGTGTTGTTAACACGCAGTATATTAGTGTCCTGGAGCGAACTAGGGAAATAGGTCTTATGAAGGCCTTGGGTATGAGTAGTCGCAGTGTTAGTAAGCTTTTCATTGTCGAGGCTGCCTGGATAGGTGCCATAGGTGCGGTCATAGGTAGTGTGTTGGCAATTATTGTCGGTACTTTGATTAATCCTTGGATTTCCACAAAGATTAACTTCAGTGGCAGTAATCTGCTTATTTTTCACTGGCAGCAGGTTTTGGGATTGATTGTATTTCTGGTTATTGTTTCGGTCGTTGCCGGACTCTTGCCGGCTCGCAAAGCGGCTCGTCTAGATCCAATTGAGGCCTTGCGTACTGAGTAATTACTGCTTATCCTATTTATACAAACTTATGGATAAAAATTAACTATATGCGGGCAGTAATCTTTGACTTTGATGGCACTATCGCCGATAGTTTTAATACAGTAGTTGCTATTGCTTATTACTTGACTAAAAACCAGCAATTGGCCGATGTCGATAGAGTAGGCTGGATGCGAGACAATAATATGGGTTTAGCGCAGGCTATCAAGAACCTTAATATTCCTAAATGGAAGTGGCCCTGGTTGCTTGCCCGTGGCCGCAGGCTAATGGCTCAACAGATCCATCAAGTTCCGGTATTTGCCGGTGTTGAAGATGTATTGAAGGCTTTACGTAGTGAAAAGTTCCAGATGCTTATAATTAGCTCAAACAGTCGCTCGAATGTCGAAAAATTTTTACTTGAAAAGGGCTTGTTGCCGTATTTTGACAAAGTTTACGGAGGTGCCGGTTTGTTTAGCAAGGCAAAGATAATCAACAAGTTACTAAAACTTGAGCAGCTAAAACCCGACGAGGTTATTTACGTAGGCGATGAGGTTAGAGATGTGATGGCTGCCAAACAGGCCGGCATACCATGCATAGCTGTCTCTTGGGGATATAACAGCCATGATTTATTGGCCACCAGCGGCCCAACATTTGTAGTCGACAGCCCGGCTCAGCTGCAAAAAGAAGTGATCGAGTGGGGTAAATCGTTCTGACTGGTTCCAATACTGTCATAATCGAAAAACTAGTTAACGGCGGTCAGGGACTGGGCCGGTTGGATAATGGTCAGGTAATTTTTGTCTGGAATGCCCTACCCGGGGAAACGGTACGGTTTAGAATTGTCAAGCAAAAAAGATCTTATATAGAAGCTATAGCTGAGGAAATAATCATTAGATCGCCGGAGCGCGAAATACCACAGGATGACATCTTCCTATCAACTGCGCCATGGCAGATCCTGTCTTCGGAGGGCGAGAACAGAGCTCGGCTAGCCATAGTAGAAGAGTTGATGCGTAGTGCAAAAATCACAATCCCCGCAATTAGTTATCACGATTCCATAAAGAAGCTGCATTACCGTAACAAGATGGAATACGGGTTTTGGGGGGATGACCATGGACTGCATTTAGCTCTGCATGGTCGTGCCACCCACCTTAAGCAGGTAGTTACTGGTAGCTCTTTGGCGATGCCGGCAATCGATACGGCTGCTCACGCGTTACTTGCTGAGTTGATGCGTAGTGGAGTCCGGGCGGCCGATTTGAAAAGCGTTGTTATTCGTGCCAGTCGCCAAGATAAGGTCGCCATGTCTCTATTTACAAAACGGAGTGATTTTGCGAAGTTGCACTTGCCGGATAAAGTGCAAGGATTGAACGTCTACTACTCGGACCATAAAAGTCCTGCTAGTGTAGCGACGAAGCTTTTAGTTACGTTGGGCGATACCACATTATCCGACGAGCTTATGGGTAGAGGCTTTTGGTATGGTCCGGATTCTTTTTTTCAAGTTAATCTTGATGTTTTTGAGCAGGTGTTGCAAAAGATAAAGGGAAGTATAGATGCAACTGATCTGGTCGTGGATATGTACTCCGGAGTCGGCACTATCGGTTTGAGCATGGATTCGGCTGAAGTTGAATTAGTAGAAATAAATGATGGCTCATCCAGCTATGCGGCGCGTAATGCCGAAAACCTTAACATTAAAGCAAAAATTACGGTAGCAAGTTCGGAGACTGTCTTGGATCTTATACCGTCAAGGGGTTGCATAATTTTTGATCCGCCCAGAGCCGGGCTACATCATAAAATAATCGATCGATTGTTAAGCCAACGGCCGCAACGAATAGTCTATCTAAGCTGCAATCCGGCAACTCTAGCGCGAGACATGGGTCTGCTTAAAGCGGAATATAATATTGATAGTCTTGACGTCTATAATTTTTTTCCAAAAACACCCCACATCGAGAGCCTGGTAATACTAAGTCCTAAAGGTAATTAATTTAATGCAGCCTGATACAATAGATTGTAAATATGGCATATAGAAGAGGTTACCGACAGGTTTATGCTCCGGGTCAAAAAACGCCGTTTAAGTTGTCACGCAGCAAAATAGAATTGTTTATGCAGTGCCAGCGTTGTTTTTGGTTAGACGCCCGTAAGAGTATTACAAGACCGAACGGCCCGCCGTTCAGGATCAATTCAGCAATTGACGAACTGTTTAAAAAAGAGTTTGACTCTTATCGTGTACAAGCTAAGCCTCATCCGCTGATGGTAGAATTTTCGATCGACGCAATTCCTATGCAGCACGACAAAATTGACGAGTGGCGTGATACTTTTACGGGCGTTTCGGTTTTGCATGCAGCCACTAACTTTTGGGTTTACGGAGCGATTGACGATCTGTGGGTTAGCGCTGACGGACAGGTTATAGTGGTTGACTATAAGGCGACCGCCAAAGAAAGCGACGTTTCGATTGATAGTGATTGGCAAATAGCGTATAAACGGCAGATGGAAATTTACCAGTGGCTGCTAAGGCAAAACGGACTTGACGTTTCTCGTGTTGGTTATTTCGTCTATGCCAATGCTAAAGTTAAGGCCGACGGCTTTTTTGATCGTATTGAATTTCGTACAAAAGTCATACCATATGAGGGCGACGATAGCTGGATCGAGCCGGTTTTAGAGAAAATTAAGCAGTGTCTGGAAGATGAAAATATGCCGCCGGTTGGTACTGCGGCCATGGGCGGAGTGTGTGATTATTGTAGTTATGCCAAGAAGCGGACGGAGTTAACAATTAACGCCATTAATGCCCAAAAACAACTTAAAGCCACGTAAGTAAAGGAGATCCGAAGATGTTAGATATTCAGTACATTAAGCAAAATCCAGACAAAGTAGCGGAGCGTTCATTACAGAAGGGTTATAAAGTTGACATTGCAACCTTGCTCAAAGTCGACGATAAACGCCGCCAACTTTTAAGCGAGATCGATGGCTTGCGCCGTCAAAGAAACAGCGCCACTGAAAGTATTAAAGGACGTAGGCCTTCAGAAGAAGAACTTACTCAGGGCCGAGTAATTAAAGATCAGCTAGCATCAAAAGAAAGTGAATATAGACAAATCGAAGAAGATTTTATTATTCGTTTAAAAAGCGTACCCAATATGCCGCTTGACGATGTCCCGGTTGGATTGACGGAGGACGAAAACCAGGTCGCTAAAACTGTCGGCGACAAGCCGGAGTTTGCCTTTGAACCGCTCTCTCATCACGTGCTGGGTGAAAAACGTGATTTTATAGATAAAATAAGAGCCGCTAAAATTTCTGGTAGTCGTTTTGCGTATCTTAAGAACGATTTAGTTAAGTTGCAGTTTGCACTCATCTCCTTTGTGATAGGCACATTGACCAATCCGGAAGTAATAGCCAAACTTATCAAAGACAATGGTCTAAAGCTGGATCCGCGGCCGTTTATACCGATCTTACCGCCGGCCATGTTACGTACCGCTCCTTACCAGGCAAGTGCGAGATTGAATGCCGAAGAAGTGACCTATAAGATTGAGCAGGACGACCTGTGGTTAAATGCTAGTGCCGAACACACACTCTGTACCATGTATATGGACGAAATCATACCGGAGGATCAGTTGCCCCTACGGTTTATTGGTTATTCGACCAGTTTTCGCAGGGAAGCTGGTACTTACGGCAAGGACGTGGAGGGTATCTTGAGGATGCACCAGTTCGACAAATTGGAGATGGAGGTCTTAAGTTCGCCGGAAACCGGACTTGACGAGCATAAGTTGGCGGTGGCTATCCAAGAGCATCTAGTCAATGCGCTCGGTTTGCCATACCAGCTAATTCGAAAGTGTACCGCAGACATCGGCAAGCCAAATGCTACCGGAATAGATATTAATACCTGGTTTCCGTCCCAAAATACTTATCGGGAAACACACACTGCTGATTATATGACGGATTACCAGAGCCGAGATTTAAAAATCCGCTTGAAGCGGACCGACGCTAATGTTGAATTTATACATACTAATGACGCCACTGCTTTTGCATTGGGGCGAATCATGGCGGCTATTATGGAGAATTACCAAACTGCCGACGGTCATGTCATCGTGCCGGACGTTCTACGATCATATATGGGCAATCAGGAACAGATCTGATTTGTTAGTAGAGAGTAAAATATAAGTAGGGCAAAATCTTGCCCGGTTCATAAAGATAAACAGGAGGGTACATGGTAGCTAAACTTGACATTCACGGTGTACATTTTGAACTGGATGACAATATAAAGAAATACCTGACTAAAAAAATTAACCGACTTGAGCGATATGTTGCATCGGAAAACCGGGGAAGTTTACACGCCGAATTTTATCTTAAAGAATCAAAGTCGAAGCAGGGTAAGCTATGTGAATGTGAAGCGGTACTCCACCTCCCTAAGGAAACCATTCGGATTAAAGAGACTACCATTAATATGTACGCGGCGGTGGATATCGTCGAGGAAAAATTGCGCCAAGCCTTAAAGAAATATAAGGAGCTGCATAACGGGGGCAGAAAAATCAGACGTTTACTGGCCAGGGTCAGATTTCAAAGTTAGAATTACTAAAACTATCGATTTTCTTTAGCTCTCAGGTATAATTGTTTAAGATTAGTTTTCGGGACTGTAGATTCCGGCGTGCAAGTGGTAATAGAAAGCGAAGTATGAACATTGTTTTTAAAAAAATACTAGGCGATCATCAAGCCAAAACAGTTAAGCGTTTGAAAAAACGGGCATTTATTATTAATCAGTTGGCCGATAAGTATACCGCCATGAGCGATAAGGACTTAAAGGCCCAGACCGATGTGCTGAAGAAGCGGTTGGCCAAAGAGACGCTAGATGATATTTTGCCGGATGCATTTGCGATTGTCAGAGAGGCGGCGACTAGAACTCTTGGCCAGCGGCATTATGACGTTCAGATGATAGGCGGAATGGTGCTACATGAAGGTAATGTTGCCGAGATGAAGACTGGTGAGGGTAAGACTTTGGTTGCTACCGCGCCCATCTATCTTAATGCGCTTACCGGCAAAGGTGTGCATAATGTGACAGTTAATGATTATCTGGCCCAGCGTGATGCCGGTTGGATGGCAGAGATATACGACTTCTTAGGTATGAGTGTCGGTGTAATTATGGCTGACCACTCTTTTTTGTATGATCCTAAATTTGAAAATAACGATCATGAGGATCCACGTATGCGTCACTTGCGCGAATGCTCCCGTCAGGATGCATATGCGGCAGACATAACCTATGGAACCAATAATGAATTCGGCTTCGATTATCTTCGCGACAACATGGTCCGTGAAGTTGACCAGCTGAGGCAGCGCGATTTAAATTTTGCAATCGTTGACGAAGTTGACTCGATTTTGATTGACGAAGCCAGAACACCTTTGATCATTA
The DNA here is from genome assembly GCA_021790005.1 of bacterium. Classification (GTDB taxonomy): domain Bacteria; phylum Patescibacteriota; class Saccharimonadia; order Saccharimonadales; family UBA4665; genus JAJZWH01. The sequence continues at coordinate 20,334 of JAJYIP010000006.1, read as the reverse complement.
GTGCACCGAGCGTTACTAGTGGAACGGCTTATTCTCAATTTGCCAAGATTGTTAGACCTTTGAAAAAGGATGTCGACTATGAGACGGACGAAAAAAGAAAACAAGTTATCCTGACAGATAAAGGTGTGGACAGGCTCGAAAAGTCTTTGGGTATTAAAAACCTTTACGCCTCAGAAAATATCCGCACGATTTATCACTTGCAACAGGCTTTGCGAGCCCAGGCTTTATTTAAGCGCGACAAAGATTATGTAGTTACCAAGGAAGGCGAAGTGGTCATAGTCGATGAGTTTACCGGCCGTTTGTTGGCGGGACGACGTTATAATGAGGGTCTGCATCAGGCTTTGGAGGCCAAAGAGGGTGTTGAAGTTCAGGAAGAATCAATGACCCTGGCCAGCATATCCTTCCAGAACTACTTCCGACTGTATGACAAACTTGCCGGTATGACCGGAACGGCTTCAACCGAAAGCGAAGAGTTCCACCAGATTTACAAGCTTGATGTGATAGAAATTCCGACCAACCGGGTAATCGTCAGGGAAGACCGACCGGATCGGATCTATCGTAGCGAAGAGGCTAAATTCAGAGCGATTGTCCGTGAAGTTGAAATGCTACATACCAAAGGTCAACCAGTCTTGATTGGTACGGTATCGATCGAACGTAACGAACGACTGGGTGCCATGCTTAAAAAAGCCAATATCCCATATCAGGTTTTGAATGCCAAGAATAACGAACGCGAAGCTTCGATTATAGCCAAGGCAGGTGAAAAAGCTGCCGTCACGCTGGCTACCAATATTGCTGGTCGTGGTACAGATATTGTGCTTGGCGATGGCGTAAAGTCGCTAGGGGGGTTATTTGTCCTCGGATCGGAAAGGCATGAATCCAGACGTATAGATAATCAGTTGCGTGGACGGTCGGGTCGTCAAGGTGATCCGGGTGTAACCCAATTCTTTGTCAGTACTGAAGATGATCTGATGCGTATTTTCGGTGGCGAAAGAATCGGAACGATCATGACCCGACTGGGAACTAACGATGATACTCCGATCGAAAACAGGATTATTTCCAGATCGTTAGAAAAAGCCCAAGAGAGGGTTGAGGGCTATAACTTCGACCAGCGAAAAGACGTGGTTCAATACGATGATGTGATGAACCGGCACCGTAAGGCTATTTATGCCATGCGGCGTGAAGTATTGAAGGCTGACAACATCTCGAAGCGCATCAAAGCCCTAATAGAAGACGAAGTAAAGTTCTTGGCTAACTCGCCAGATATTCTTTCTGATGAATTTGAGGACACTGTTAAAGAAGTATTTCCGTTCGATGAGCCGACAATGGATCGACTGTTTGATACGGATTCGGATAAATTCGCAAAAGTCCTTCACAGCGAAGCTAAGGAAATTTACGCTTCTAGGGAAGTCTCGTTCGGTTCAGACTTTATGCGCCGACTCGAAAAAGACATTTACTTACAAATTCTTGACGATCAGTGGATGCAGCATCTTGAAAACATGGATCATTTGCGCGAAGGTATTCACTGGATGGGTGTCGGCCAACAGGATCCGCTGGTTGAATATAGACGCCAAGGACAGGAAATTTTTGAAGACATGCAAGCCAATTTGCGTCATCTATTGGTCCGCACGCTGTTTAATACTTATCCGGTTGATGTTGGTGAGCTTGAGCAGCCAGTCGAAACCAGTTTGACTATAGCTGCTCGCGATTCAATCGAAAATTCCGGCCAGATAATGGCTGGTCAGCAGGAGTTTCATGAAGATGATTTCTTGGCATCAAGTATGGCACAAGCCTCGAACGGTGCGGCTGCCAGTTTGTCTGGTGGATCGAAAAAGGTAGTTAGTGCCAACAGTCGCAAGAAAGCTCGTAAAACTGAGCGTAAGCGCAAAGCTGTAGCCAAGCGAAGGAAGCACTAGTCAAAAATTTATGAAACACTCGGTTTCCGAAATTACCTTGAAGAACGGTGGCAAGGGGCTCTTGGTGCATGTGCCAAGTGCTTCGGTGATGACCTTTGATGTTAATTTTCGGGCAGGTGAGTTTCTGGTCGAGCCAGATAAGTGGGAAGTACCTCATTTAATGGAGCATGTTGTGTTAGGAGCTAATGAGTTGTTTCCTAAGGCAAGGGATTTCCGAGCTGAGATGGAAAAAAACGGTGCTTACTCTAACGCCTCTACCAATGTCTACGACATAGTTTATGAAGCCGAGTGTGCCGATTTTGAATGGAATAGGGTTTTTGATATCTTATTGGTCTCCATTGCTAAGCCGTTGTTTTTAGATGATGACTTCAAGTCTGAATATGGTAGCGTACAGGAGGAATTAAGGGCTCGTTCCAACAATCATTTTCGACGTCTCACCCTTGAGATGCGTCAGCAACTTGGTCTATTAGCAAAAACCGATGCTGAGCGGCTTAAGCTCATGCATAACGTAACCGTTAAAGATATTAAGAGCCATTATTCTAAAACTCATACGGCACCTAATATGCGTTTTGTGATCGCCGGTAACTTAACGCCAAAGCGGCGTGAGTATATTGAGTCTGCGCTTGAAAATATAGCCCTACCTAAGACCGGTCGTCGCTATATGCTGCCTAATGAAAAAGTCCATTTGCTCGATCAAGCGGTCTATATACGCAATAAAACTATAGACAATCTATATTTTTATATAGATACGTTTCTGGGGAGGCGGTTGACCGATCCTGAAACTGATGCCTTAAATCTTGTTAATACTATGCTTACCGAGACACTCTACTCGAAAATTCTGGGCACTGCCAGAGAACGTGGTTTGGTGTATGACATGAACTCAGGATTGTCTCAGACCAAGGATATTAGTAATTGGTGGTTTGGTGCTCAGGTGTCTGAAAAAAATGCTCCAGCCCTCATGGATATTATAATAGTTGAGCTTAAAAAACTCATGTCCGGTGAAATAGACGAAAAAGATATCGAAGCGACTAAACAATATTCACTCGGCCGTTTTCAGCGTTCGGCGCAGACGGTTGGAGGTACTGCTGCTGGTTATAGTAATCGTTATTTTTTCGATGAAGTTATAGAAGATTACTACAATATCCCAGCCAGAATAGAAGTGATCGATAAAAATACTATAATTTCAGTTGTACGCGATATGTTTGTAAGTGGTTTATGGGGTTTTGGAACCCTGGGCGGACCAGGTAAAGATTTTAGTAATGCTTTGCGCACGCAAATAGCGTCACTGTGGGATGTCCCACAGATTAATTATAAGTAGGTTAAAAGAGATATATGGATGATAATTTGCTTGCATTGCAGCAAGACGTCCAACGAGCCTATCAACAACTTAAGATAGATGATCTTAAGCGGCGTCTGGATGGACTGAGAAACGAAAGTTTGGAGTTAAAATTTTGGCAAGACAGTACTCATGCCGGAGTTGTTATGCAGCAAATTGCATCTATAGAAAAGAGAATCGAACCCTGGCTTGAGCTTAAATTTAGAGTTGACGATCTGGCTGAGCTGGCTAAGCTTAAAGATGACCAGTTAAGTGAAGATATATCCAGAAACTATACTTCGGTTTTATCTGACTTTAACAGATTAAGGGGGCAATTGCTGTTTTCGGGATTGTATGATGATCATGACGCGCTGATTAGTATTTCGGCGGGCGCCGGTGGTACGGATGCCCAGGATTGGACACAAATGTTATTCAGAATGTATAGTCGCTTTTTTGACAAAAATGGTTGGCGCTACAAGGTTATTGACGAATCTCCCGGCGAAGCGGCGGGTTTGAAGAATATCGTTGTTGAAGTAATTGGTGATGATTTTGTATATGGCAAAATGCGTAGCGAGCACGGCGTTCACCGTCTTGTCAGATTGAGTCCTTTTAATGCAGATAATTTAAGGCAAACTAGTTTCGCCAAAGTAGAGGTTTCGCCAAAAATTGACTCTCCTAATGAATATTCAATCGATGAGAGGGATTTAAAAATTGATGTTTATCGGAGCGGTGGACATGGTGGTCAGAGCGTCAATACGACAGATTCGGCAGTTCGTATAACACACCTGCCGAGCGGCATAAGTGTCGCAATTCAGAACGAGCGCAGCCAATTACAAAACAAAGACACTGCCATGACACTTCTAAGATCCCGTTTGGCGCAGATGCAAATGGAACAACACGCTAAGAAGATCAGTGATTTAAAGGGCCCAAACCAGTCGGCCGAATGGGGTAGCCAGATCCGAAGTTATGTGTTACATCCATATAAACAGGTTAAAGATTTGCGGACTCATATTGAAACGAGCGATATTGACGGAGTATTGGCTGGTGAAATTGATCAGTTTATTCAAGCCTATCTTGAACAAAATATGGGCGATACGGCAGACTAATCCAGCCAGCCAGCATGTTATAATTAAGCTAATGATTTTACTGGATCGGGTGAGTAAAACTTACTCTAGGGGTAGTAAGCCGTCGCTAGATAGGGTTAGTTTGCATGTTGAGCCTAAGGAGTTTGTGATTGTGGTCGGTCAGAGCGGCGCTGGCAAGACGACCCTGCTCAAGCTTTTAACTAGGGAAGAGCGTCAGACCTCGGGTAAAATTATTGTTGGTGGTATTGACTATGACAAGTTAAAAGATCGTGAAATTCCATTGCTGAGGCGTAAAATCGGAGTCGTTTTCCAAGATTTTAAGTTGTTGCCGAATAAGACCATTTTTGAAAATGTTGCCTATGCTCTTGAGATGGTTGGTATGGGAAATAAAGAAATCCGCAATACCGTTCCGAAGGTTCTAGACATTGTAAATCTAACCGGTAAAGAGGACAGAATGCCAGTTGAGCTTAGTGGCGGTGAGAGGCAACGCGTGGCTATTGCCAGGGCGATCGTACGTCAGCCGAAGATATTAATAGCTGATGAGCCGACGGGTAACCTTGATCCTAAGCACGCCTGGGACGTCATCAAAGTGCTAGAAAAGATTAATCGTTTTGGCACGACGGTGCTTTTAACGACGCATAACCAGGAAATAGTCAATCGTCTTAAAAGGAGGGTAGTGACGATAAGTGACGGCAAGATAGTGAGCGATCGTGCCAATGCCGGATATAAATTATAAATAACGGACATAAAATATAGCAGGGATATGAGAAGACGTTTAATAACATTTTGGCGGATAATTCACACGGGCATGATTAATTTTATGCGCAATATTTCTTTGGCGATTGCGGCCATGGCAATTATGGTGGTCACGCTAACGATCGTATTGTTTTCGATAATCATCAACTTTACTTTCGCGCATACCATCTCGCAAATAACCGGAAAAATAAATATATCCGTATTTCTAAAGGACAGCACCACTCAAGTCCAGACTAACAAGTTGATTAGCGAGTTGAAAGCTTTGCCTAATACTGAAACTGTTCAGTATTTGTCTAAAGCGCAGGCGCTTAAAATTTATGAGCAGGAAAACGCGTCCAATCAACAGCTTATTCAAGCGGTTAACGAAACGTCTAATCCGTTACCGGCCACTATTATCATCAAACCAATTAATTTAAATAACATTCAGTCTATTAAAACCTTTCTGTCAAAACCAGCAGTCAGTCAATTGCAGTCCGATCCGCCAAGCTATAGCGGCCAAGAGAAAGAGGCGATTGACAGAATTACACATGCTACCAACGTGCTTCAGGAGATGGGCGTAGCGGCGGTGGTAATATTTGCTGTCGTCAGTGTCCTGATTATCTTTAACACCATTCAAATGGCCATATTTAACCGTCGTGATGAAATTCAGATTATGCGTTTGCTGGGTGCTAGTACCTGGTTTATCCGCGGTCCGTTTATTGTTGAGTCGATCATCTATGGTATGTTGTCGGCAGTTATCTCCGTACTAATTATCAACGCGTCGTTTCAGGCCAGTGCTGGAACTTTGCAGGCTAGTAGTTTGGGGCTGCTGGATATCGGTTATGCCAACAGTTTTTTTAACCAACGCTTTATTGAATTGTTGCTCGTCGAGCTGGGGCTTGGTATAGTTATAGGAGCCGTTTCATCTTTGATTGCGACCAGACGGTATCTAAAATTCAAAACCAGATAGATAATCAATAATAAAAAACAGTCAGAGTTTAATAATAAATAGAGGGTAAGGGTAGTCTGTTGTTTCTTGGATCATCCGGTTAATTGTCCGGGTTGACTAATTTCCATTACTTTACCTGTAAAAAGGAGTGTAAAACTTGAGTCAACGTGGTATATTTAGCTTACGGACAAAAAGCAAAAATCCGCAAATGAAAACATACAAACAGCCTCACACTAGTTCTTCTCGTCTCAAGCCGGGTCTCGCGGCTATGGGACTTAGTGTTCTAATACTCGGTTTTTGTTTGTCTCCGGTGGTACAGGCTGTTGATTACCAAGCGGCAATCAACAGCCTTAATAGCCAGAATACTCAGGCACAGTCGACGATTAACGGTTTGCAAGTGCAGGCTAGTAGCTATCAACAGGCAGTAGATAACTATCAGGCGCAAATTAATGCTATACAGAACAGCATCGCCGCCAATCAGGCTAAGCAGGCTGAATATGAGCAACAGATTGAGCTGGACCAACAGAAAATTGATCAAAATAAAAACTATCTTGCCAATGCTTTGAAAGCAATGTATGTACAGGGTCAAATGTCCACCATAGAACAATTGGCTACCAGTCAGAATTTGAGCGACTTCGTTATCAAGCAAGAGGATAATATTAAACTACAAGATAGGCTGACAAGTTTACTAACCAATATTAAGAATCTTGAGGCTCAAACCCAGAACAATAAGAATCAAGTTGCTGTTTTATTGAATGTAGAAAATTTACAAAATTCAAAATTGTCCTCAGAACAAACTCAAGTAAACCAATTGTTGGCTATGGATCAGCAGCAGCAAGCTAGTTACACTGCCCAAATAGCATCCAATAATAATCAAATAGCTACTCTCGTAGCGGAACAGATTGCAGCCAACAGGAGACTGGTTGGTACCGGTAAGGTTGATTATAGTGGCACCTGCGGAGGTTCTTATCCCGCATCGGCACAGGGACCAAACGGGCCGTGGGGATGTAATTATACACACTCAAGCGATTATTTACCCGGATGTACTTATCTGGATAGTTGGGGAATGTGTAATCGTGAGTGTGTGAGTTATACCGCTTGGATGGTGTATAAAAATTACGGTATTGATGTAACGGGTTTTGGTAATGCCAACCAGTGGCCAGGCGAAGCTCAAGCGGCCAATATACCGATTGGTTACACTCCAAGAGTTGGTTCGGTTGCAATTTATATGGGTGGATCGTCTGACCCTTGGGGTCACGCAATGTGGGTTAAGAGCATTAATGGCAATGGTATGATTACTGTCGATCAGTATAATCTGTATTATGATGGCAATTTCTACGAAACTACCATTAGTGATGCAGGATTAGTATATATATATTTTTAGTACTGAGTTTGTTGTTAACTAGGCAATAACATATCGGATCTGAGGTATTTTCACTGATGAGTCATTGTTACGACCGCGGATATCAATAAACACTACCATTTAACAACCGATTGCTTTAGAATTAGATGGACTAATTATTAGGGAGGTAGTGCCTTGTTGAATTATTGTCGAAAAATGAAAGCTAAATTTAAAAGGCTACCGAAGAAATGTCGCATTAGTTTTTGCGTAATCTCGGGACTGGTTGTTGTCTGGGCGGTATTCTTACTGGGTGTAAATTACGGCAACGGCAATATAAGTTGGTCCAACGGTATGAGCAATGGCCTGCCAGCTCAACTTAATTATTCTTCGGTCAATCAGCTTTATCAGGTTTTAAAGGCAAATTACGACGGAACACTAACACAGACGCAGTTATTAAACGGCATTAAGCATGGCTTGGCGCAAGCCACCAACGACCCTTATACAGAATATTTTACAGCTAACGAAGCAAAGACATTTAACAGCGAGCTGAATAATTCGTTCAGTGGCATTGGGGCTGAGTTAAGTCAAAATTCCCAAGGCGAAATAGAGGTCATGTCGCCGCTCCAGGGTTCGCCCGCTATCAAGGCGGGTCTGCAGCCGCATGACATAATTGCGGCTATCAACAATCAGTCGACCAGCAATATGACCGTTGAACAGGCGGTTGTGCTCATCAGGGGCAAGGCTGGTACGACGGTTACGCTGACGATCGTGCGAGGAAATAATGAATTCAACGTTTCGATCAAGCGGGCTAATATAACCGTTCCAAGTGTCACCTACAAAATATTAAGCGGTAATTTGGGCTATATTGCGATTTCCACATTTGCCAACGACACGGCAGCGCTGATTCAGAAAGCGGCTCAAGACATGGTTTCCCATCATGTCAAAGGCATAATTTTGGACCTTAGGAATGATCCGGGTGGATTGGTAACAGCGGCCGTAGCGACTACTAGTGAGTGGTTAAAGCCCGGCCAGGTAATCATGCAAGAGAAGAAAGGTAGTCAGGTTCTCCAGACTTATTATGCGACCGGTGGCGATATCTTGAACGGTATACCGACGGTGGTATTAATTAACGGCGGATCCGCTTCTGCGAGCGAAATAACCACTGGTGCTTTGCATGATCATAAAGACGCCTACGTTATGGGTACCAAATCCTATGGCAAGGGCGTTGTGCAACAGCTCATTAATCTTAGTGATGGTGGGCAATTGAAGGTGACGATTGCGTCATGGTACAGGCCGAACGGTAAAAATATCAATAAGATCGGTATTACTCCGGATCAAGTGGTTCAGCCGGCCAGCAACGGATCGGATAATCAGTTAACGGCGGCGGAGAGTTATTTAAATAGTCACTAGATAAGGTTTGAGCTTAATGGGATTTATGTTACCATTTTGGTTAATTAGGGCTACTGAAGTATAAGAGAGAGGATATTTGTGGCGAGAGGCCAGACCAAGTACATTTTTGTAACTGGGGGAGTACTTTCCGGATTAGGAAAGGGTATAACTGCCGCCTCAATTGGCAATCTGTTACGGGCCAGAGGTCTTCGGGTTAACCTACAAAAGTGCGATCCATATTTAAATGTTGACGCTGGACTGCTAAACCCACGCGAGCATGGAGAGTGTTTTGTGACTAAAGACGGTGCGGAAACTGATCTTGATTTAGGTCACTATGAGCGTTTTACTGATGAAGAGATGACCAGAAACAGTTCTTTAATGGCTGGAAGGGTACTATCTAAAGTAATTCAGGACGAAAGAGCAGGCAAGTATAACGGCGATGATGTTCAGATTATCCCTCATCTAACCGGAGCTATTCAGGATTATATAGAAGAGGCCGGCCGGGGATTTGATGTTCATATTGTAGAGATTGGGGGAACCGTCGGTGACTACGAGTCATTAAGCTTTATAGAAGCTATACGAGAGTTTGGCATCAAGCAGGGCAGTGGTAATTGTGTGTATGTGCACGTTGTCTATCTACCGTTTCTTAGCGCTAGCCAGGAAATAAAGACTAAGCCGGCACAAAACTCAGTGCGTGAACTCAGAGGTCTCGGTATTTTACCGGATATATTAGTCGGCAGAAGTGAAGTTCCAACTAACGGTGCCGCTAAGAAGAAATTAAGTTTATTTTCCGGCGTAGCGGAGGAAGCAATTGTTTTATTGCCAAATGCCCAGACTATTTATGAAGTTCCGCTGACGTTAGAGGATAGTGGCATTGCCAATGTAATTACGCAAGAATTAGGGATCGCACTCAAGAAGAAGCCGGATCTTAAAGACTGGCGATCGATGGTTGATATGGCGACTAAACACTATGATCGAAAAATTAACATCGGTGTAGTTGCTAAGTATATGGATAACAGTGATACGTATATGTCGGTTTTTGAGGCGCTCAGGTCGGCAGCTTGGTGGAACAAGACAGACATCAATATTGAATGGATTGATGCTGTTAAGTTGGGTGAAGCAAAAAATCCTGAACAAATGTTGAACGGCCTTGACGCTGTAGTTGTTCCGGGTGGATTCGGTAATCGAGGTGTCGAAGGCAAGATACGAGCTGCTGAGTATGCGCTAAATAATGATTTGCCGTATTTGGGTTTGTGTTATGGGTTGCATATGGCGGTAATCGCGGCTGCCAGATTGCACGGGCTAAAGAACGCCAATACTACAGAAGTCGACAAGTATACCCCTTATCCGGTAATAGACACCATGGCTGATCAAAAAGGCAAAGAAAATACTGGTGGCACGATGCGTTTGGGTGACTACACGTGCAAGCTGACTAAAAACAGTTTGGCGGAGAGGCTGTACAAGCAGACTGTAATAACAGAGCGACATCGGCATCGTTATGAATGCAACCCTGAATTTGTTAAAAATTATAAAGCGTGGGGGCTAGCTGACGTTGGGCACAATCCAGAGTCGGGTCTGGTTGAGGTGATAGAAGGCATTAATAACCGTTATTTTATAGCCAGTCAATTCCATCCAGAATTTAAATCAAGACCAACCAGACCACATCCGCTTTTCGATGGTTTAGTCAAAGCGGCCTTGCAAAAATAGCTAAGATAGGGTAGCTTTAGCATTATGGATGAACAAACAAATACTATCAAAAATGGTCAAAAAAAGATTTTATTAGTAGAGGATGATGACGCTTTAGCTAACGTTTATTTAACCCGCTTACAGGCTGAGGGTTTTGACGTCAGGAGGGTTGCAAACGGAGAAGATGCATTGGCTTCAGCGTTGAGCTATCATCCAGATTTAGTTTTATTAGACGTCATGATGCCTAAAGTTAGCGGCTTTGATGTACTTGATATAATTCGAAACACCCCTGAAACTGCTAATCTAAAGGTTATTATGCTAACTGCATTGAGCCAGGACAGTGATAAGCAGCGCGCAGAGAGTTTGGGCGTTGATGATTATTTGGTTAAGTCCCAAGTCGTGATCGCCGATGTAATCGATCGAATCAGGCACCACCTCGAGTTGTAAAATAGATTTAAATTTATCAAATCGACGCTCAATAAGAATAAGGTCTATAAGCGGGTTATGTGTAATACGGGCTTTTAGCGGCGACACCGAAGTAAAGAGTGCAGATCATGCTCTTTTCCGAAGGCATGCTTAAGCATAAACGCATAGCACAGGATTCTCAAGAACAGCGCAGTTTCTAATTTATTAGTTAGCCTTGAACCAATAAAGAGTTATAAAATGGCTAAATTAATTTAGACTTAAACTACACTGACTTCGGAGCGGCGAACGGATTTGCCGGAAAACAGTCTTACTTTTCTAGTTTGAAACTGAACCATGCCGTCTTTAGCGGCGTGAATTGTATAGTTACGGCTCATGAAAGTGCCATCGCCGGCACGTTTTGTCATGCCTACTTGACGGACTATAACTTGTCCAACCTTTACTTTTTGACCGCCATAAAGCTTTACTCCAAGTCTTTGGCCTGGTGAATCATGAACGTTTTTGGCGGTACCGCCGGCTTTTACATGTGACATTTATATATCCTACTTTCTTGATAGTACCAGCAGCTCCCGGGCGACAGTTTGATCTGATCTGTAGTAGACCAAATTACTGACTCCTGAGTGCTGAAAACTTACACGATTATAGCCAATAACACCTAAAGAGTCAATAACGGGCAGGTGGATTAAATGCCCATTTGGCCTTCGCCAGCACGGTACGGCCAGACACAAACGGGTATCTTTTTTTATTTGTTTGGCTAGGTTAATGAGAAAGTCAGCTAAAATATTGTTACATTCCTGAATTATTGGGTTTAAGAACTCTCTATCTGGTACTTTTTGCAGAGGTTTACCCAGATAAATTTCACTGGCTATAAAATCGGGTTGGTCCGGCCATTCATAAGTAGTAGCATCAGCTGTATAAAGCTTCACCTGATTGCTTTTATGAATAGGTGATTTGGACTGCTGACTTAGCCAGTCGATATTTTGCCGGGTGTAGGCAACCATGCGCTCGCTTAAATCGCTGCCGATGCAGTCATAGCCCATAATCATAGCTTCCTGGATAATGACGCCACTACCACAAAAGGGATCAAGCAGCAGGCCTGGCAGCGGTTCGAGGGGTTGTTGCTTGTCTGGTAGGTCGCACATATTGAATAAGGCCTGTTTTGGAAGTTTACCGCTAGCTAGGTTAATAATAATCTGGGCCAGTTTTGGCGGTAGCATGCCAACTTTAGAATCTCTGGCCGGCCGGGCCTGATCGCGTCGGGCATAGGCTGCAATATCCTGAACCTTCACTGTTTGCGCGACAATGGTAGCATGGCCATTGTTAATAAGCACCAGCTCCCATCCTGTGGCAGAAATTAATCTGTTGTGTATAACCTGTGCGCTGCTTAAATCTGTCGCATTGTTTGGGGCGACCCTAACGCTACGCCCCGTCGTTTTAATGGCTTGCTTGATAGCTAGGCCGGTCCTTTGAATTTGTCGAGCCTGGATTTTAAAACCATAGGCACTGATACCTAGTGTCATTTTGCCAGCCGGCATTTGTGTACTTTTATTGGGGGCCGTTGCAACCAGAAACTGTTCTATTTGACTCCATTCGTTTGTGTCTAGCTCTGTTAACAGCTTGCAAAATTTAACAGCGCCACCTAAGCGGTTAAAATTAAAAACACACGGATCAATATCTACTAGGGCAGCTTGTTGCCCTAGCGGACGGACCTTGTCTGCGCCATACAGGCTTTCCAGTTCGGCCAGCCCAAGTTCGGGTTGCCTCCCAAGTATTACAACAGTTTTCATAGCCATATATAGATGTTATCAGGAAAGCCGCAATTAGCCAGCTGGAATAACTCAGGATATAATGTATTGCTGAACATGGGTAAAATATCTGGTTTTATTTTTTCGCGCTGGAAGCTACTACTAAACATAGTAACCATATTGGCGCTTATCTCCACCCTTTATTTAATTAGGGACGATTTGGCTACGACGTTGGATAACCTGACAAAAATTAATGCCTGGGCATTGGTTTTACTGTTGCCAATCGAGCTATTAAACTATCATTTTCAAGCTAAATTGTACCAACACTTGTTTCGTATAGTTGGTAACGAGTTGCCGTATAAGTATCTTTATAAAGCCGCGCTTGAACTTAATTTTGTTAACCACGTCTTTCCCAGTGGTGGTGCTGCTGGTTTGTCCTACTTCGGCTTAATGATCAAAAACCATGAAATAACCGGCGGCAAGGCGACTTTGATTCAGATTATTAAGCTAGTTATGACTTTCTTGTCTTTTGAAGCGCTAATTATTCTAAGCCTGATTTTTCTGGCGCTTGGAGGCAGAGTAAATGATTTTACGATGTTGGCGGCGGGTATGATGTCCACGCTCTTGGTAGTCGGTACCGGTCTGTTTGTTTTTATAGCCGGCAAACAGGAACGAATTAACTTGTTCATGGAATTTATTACCAAGCAGTTCAATCGATTGTTCAATCGATTTCATCCTTCGGTAACCGAGGCTATTAGCTTAAAAAGAGTACGTCAGATATTTGATGATTTCCATACCAGTTTTCGTCAAATTAGGTCGAATAGTCGTAAAATGCGCGCCCCATTATTTTATGCGTTCATGTGTAATGCTACAGAAATACTGGCGGTTTATGTGGTTTTTGTCGCTTTTGGAAAGTTTCTAAACGTAGGTGCTGTGATTCTTGCTTATGGCATTGCTAATTTTGCCGGTACTTTCTCGGTCTTACCTGGTGGTATTGGTATTTATGAAGCCTTGATGACTGCGACATTGTTGGCAACCGGTGTTTCCGCGGTATTTAGTCTGCCGGCAATAATCATGTATAGAGTAGTTAATACGATATTACAGATACCTCTAGGATACTATCTTTACCAGAAGCATATTGTTAAAAATAAAGACTCAGAAATTAATCATATAGCAGCATGAGCGATAAGCTTGAACTTTCAGTCGGCGAATTCGTCGCTATTTTAAATCAAACTCTGGAATATGCTTATAGTTCAGTTGTTATATATGGCGAATTAGCCAATTTCCATATTAACCGTGATCGTTGGGTCTATTTTGATTTAAAAGATAACGATGCCAAGGTATCTTTTTTTGGCAGCAAATATATTTTGCCAGGACCGCTTGAGGACGGCATGATGGTGAAAGTGAGGGGCACGCCAAGACTGCATCCGGCGTATGGCTTTAGTATTAATGTGGCCAGCATTACTCCTATGGGCGAAGGTTCGATTAAGCGTTTGAGTGAACTTTTGCAGAAAAAGCTCGAAGCCGAGGGTTTATTTGCACCAGAAAGAAAACGTACATTGACTTATCCGCCGGCTAGAATTGGTTTAATTTCAGCTCTGCACTCGGCTGCCTTTTTAGATTTTACTAAAATATTAAACGATCGATGGGGTGGCATAGAAATTGATGCATTGGACTCGGCGGTGCAGGGTGATGGCGCACCGGGTGAATTGATCCGTGCGATTGAATATTTTTCATCAATGGCTGAACCGCCGGAAGTGCTGGTTATTATTCGTGGTGGTGGTAGTCCTGAGGATCTGGCGGCTTTTAATAATGAATTGGTCACTAGGGCGGTGGCAGCCAGTCGAGTACCGACTTTGGTTGCGATTGGACATGAGCGAGATGTTAGTTTGGCGGAGTTAGCAGCAGATAAGCGGGCATCTACGCCAAGTAATGCGGCGGAAGTGCTGGTTCCAGACAAAAACCAGTTACGTTTAATTCATAAAAAACTTTTAGGCCAAATGCACCATGCTGTTGATACGAATATAAACCAGTCGTTGGTTGGTCTCCGGCTGATAAATCAAACAATGCCATCAGTGCTTAGTCTAAAACTGGACCAAGCAACTAGGCGCTTATCTAGTAGTTTAGATTTACTGAATGCCCTGAGTCCTAAAAAGACTTTAGAGCGGGGATATGCCATCATGCGATTGGGTGGTAAAGTTTCTGACGGATCAGGCATATGCCCTGATGATATAGTAGACATAGAAACCGCTAAGATTAGTTTTGAAGCAAAAGTAACAGGAGTAAACGATGGTAAAAACTAAACAGTTGGATTATCAGGTGTTGTCGATGGAGCTTGAGGGTATAGTTGCTACATTGCAAGCTGAATCTACTTCAATCGAGGAAGCGTTGAAGCTCTATGAACGCGGCGTAGTTATTGTCAAAGAACTGGATGACTATTTAAAACATGCCAAAAATCGGTTAAATAAGATAAGTGTGGATATGGGCTGATTTTGTGTGGCAAGTAGTATTTTTGGTTTTGGTCATATTGTTTTTCTTGTTTAGTTTTGTGCTTTTGTTCGGAGCGCCGTATTTGCCGACTCTAAGTAAACAAGTCGATGTCGCAATTCAATTAGCTAATTTAAAACCAGGCGATACTATTATTGAACTTGGTTGTGGTGATGGCAGGGTGTTATTGCGGGCGGCGAAGGTTGGCTTGAATGCGGTAGGTTACGAGATTAATCCGGTTCTTTTTCTGGTCTCATACTTACGAACCAGAAGATATGCCAAGCAGATAAGAGTAGTCTATGGAAATTTCTGGAATAAAAGATGGCCTTCTGCTGATGCGGTTTATGTATTTTTGTTGCCGCGGCTAATGTCTAAACTGGAGCGTAAAATAAAACAGGAAAGCTTGGTGAAGCCAAGGGTTGTAAGTTTTGCATTTCGGTTTCCGGGCATAAGGCCTACGTTGACAAAAGACGGAGTTTTTTTGTATGAGCTATAATCAAAGCGCTTAAGTTTACAGATATAAATAATTTGTTTCGGCTTAGTTGCGGGTAGTATAATCTAAAGTTAAAGATCAATAACTTAAAAAGAGGGTGTCAATAAGTGGATCCGGCGCGGCAGACCAAAGATTATTTATTACCTCACCATCTTTTATTGTCAATTGCCGAACAAATGAAATTGCCACTCTTGCAAATTGCACGACAGGCTGAACTGGTAAATTTTAGTGGCGATCTGAACGGTGTGGTCGGAATCCAGGTCTTGACCGCTAATGCTCTCCGGCTGATCGACGCATATAGTCTGAGTCTACAGTTAAAGAACGGTGTTGCTTGCGAGCTGACGCCAGAAGCGACTTCAATTGCATCTGTATTATACGACGTCAATCGCCAATTGCAGACGTTTGCCCGCATGTACAACGTCCAGTTAGAACTTAATATAGGCGGTCGGTTTGAACCTGTCATTGCGCACAAAAAGGGTCTAGAGTCGGCCATTATAGGTCTGGCGAGCGCGTTTATTGAGACTTTACCGGCACAAGTTAACGGTGGCGATTTGAAACTGCAACTGGCCACGCATCGTTGCCGATACGGCATTGTGGCCGGAGTCTATGCAGATATACCCGGTCTACGAAGTGAAGCTTTGAGCCGCGGCCGGAAACTTTACGGACGATCTCGTCAGCCGTTGGTTGATGTCAGCCATACTAGTGGTGCCGGAATTTTTGTTGCGGATGCAATTTTTAAAGCAATGAGCTTAAAAATGCATGCTTCCAGGCACCATCACCTCTATGGTCTGGGAGTGGTTTTAAAGACATCGTCACAACTATCATTGGTATAGATTATGTCTGAACGTACGATTCTTCTAATTGAACCTGACATCGTCCTAGCCAATACTTATATCGATGTGCTCAAAAAAAAGGGTTTTAGTGTCAGTCATGTTGTCAGTGCGCAGGATGCGGTTATCGCAGCCGATGCTAAAAAACCCGATCTGGTTATTTGCGAACTCCAACTGGTTAGCCATAGCGGCATCGAGTTTTTGTATGAATTCAGGTCCTATCCAGACTGGAGACATATTCCGGTCATAGTTCTAAGCTTGGTACCGATGACTGAATTTAAGGATAGTATGTTTGGTCTGGTTAATCGGCTTGGAGTTGTGCGGTATTTATATAAACCGATGACTGGATTGATAGAACTTATTAGGGAAGTGGATTTTGTGATTGGCTAAAGTTTTATGCAGCAGCTAAGAACCAAAGCCATTGTGCTAAGCCGACATAATTATCGTGAGACTGATCGGATTGTCAATGTGTTGACTCCTGAGCTTGGAAAGTTTGGTTTAATTGCAAAGGGTGTCAGATCTATGAAGAGCCGTCTGGCCGGCGGCATCGAGCTTTTCAGTGTTAACGACATAGTATTTATTAAGGGTCGATCGGATCTTGCAACATTGATCTCGAGTCGTCTAGATAAAAATTTTTCTGACATCATAAAAGATATCGAACGTGTGCAATATGGCTACGAAATACTTAGGATTATTGACCGCAATACTGAGTATGAGGTAGAGCCAGAATATTTTAATTTGCTTGCTATGACACTGTCTGGCTTAAACGACTCCAGCTTAAGTATAAGTGTCATAAAACTTTGGTTTTTATTTAAGCTTCTTATTATATCCGGGCACGGACCAAATTTGCTTACGGATAATCATGGCGTTAAGTTAAGCGATGGGGAAGTATATGGCTTCGATGCTGATACGATGTCTTTCTTCGTTGATAGGCAAGGTCGTTACTCAGTAAATCATATTAAATTCCTACGAGTCTTAGCTATCAGCAATAATCCGCTAATTGTCGCTAAGGTTAACGGTGTAGCCGGTTATAGCAAAGATCTGATGTCGTTAATCGTGTTAATGGGTGATCTACACCTTAATAGTTAGGGAAAATACTTAAAAATAGGTATAATCCTATCTTAAGCAATAATAACAATGGAAAAAGCTAATATGGAAGACATTGTAAGTTTATGTAAGCGTCGCGGTTTCGTATTTCAATCAAGCGAAATATACGGTGGCGTAGCCGGTTTTTATGATTATGGTCCGTTGGGCGTTGAGTTGGTTAACAATTTAAAATCTGCTTGGTGGGATGCTATGGTCAAGGATCATGACAATATTTACGGTATTGATGGTGCGATTATCCAACATCCGCTTTTGTGGGAAGCCAGTGGTCACGTCGCCGGCTTTACCGATCCCATGGTTGAGGACGCTGTAACACATAAGCGTTATCGGGCTGACCATTTGGCCGGTGTTGATACTACCGACCTAAAGGAACTGTCCGATTTGCTGAGGGACAAAAAGTCACCCGACGGTAACCCAATAAGTGAACCGCGCTATTTCAATATGATGATGCAAACCTGGATCGGCCCCGTTCAGGACGATGCCGCCAGGGCTTATTTGCGGCCTGAAACTGCCGGCGCTATTTATGTTAACTTTCTAAACGTCAAAGATTCGATGCGAGCAAAATTACCTTTTGGCATAGCTCAAATTGGTAAGGCGTTCAGGAACGAAATATCGCCACGTGACTTTATTTTCCGGGTTAGGGAACTCGAGCAGATGGAGATGCAGTACTTTATACGTCCTCAGATGCAGGATGAAACTTATGAGCAGTGGCGGGAATTTGCCTGGAAGTTTTTAGTCGATAAGCTTGGTATAAAAGAGTCTAGCTTAACTTGGCACGAGCATGACGAGAATGAACGAGCTCACTACGCTAAAGCCGCTCATGATATTTACTTTAATTTTCCGCAAGGCCCGAAAGAATTGTGGGGTACGCATAATCGCACTGACTATGATTTGTCCAACCATGCACGGGTGAGCGGTAAGGATCTTATGTATGTTGATGAGGTTGGTGGCGATCGATTTTATCCTTACGTCATCGAATCATCGGTTGGTGTGGGGCGGATGCTTCTAGCGGTTTTAAGCGATGCCTATACTAAAGAAGAAATCAATGGCGAGAGTCGAATCGTTTTAAAGCTTAAGCCATCTCTGGCACCGTACAAAGTGGCCGTTAGTCCGCTGCTCAAAAACAAGCCGGAGCTTATTAGTCTGGCTAAAGATATTTACGGTCAATTGAAAAGCGAATTTGGCATGGTTATATGGGATGACAATGGCAATATCGGTAAGCGTTATCGTCGTCAGGATGAAATTGGTACGCCGTTCTGTGTGACGATAGACTTTGCTTCGTTAGAAGACAAAACTGTGACTATTCGCAACCGCGATACCACCAAACAGGAGCGCTGCAGTATTGACGGTTTAATAGACGCCTTGAGAGAGGGTCTTAAGCAATGAGTGTCTTAAATCGATTAGGTCGCAACAAGAAGAAAGAAGTTTTTGCATTTATCGATAGCCAAAATCTGAATCTCGGAGTTCAGAAGAGTGGCTGGAAAATGGATTGGCGAGCTTTTAGGGCCTATTTGAAAGACGAGTTTAATGTTACAAGAGCCTATATGTTCATTGGCTATATGGCCGAAAACGAGCCGCTTTATGAACGCATGCATGAGCTTGGTTATCTAATAGCGCTTAAGCCAACAGTTGATGTTTCAGTGTCAGTTGATGGAAAGACTAACGAAGGCGAAGATCATAAATCTGTCGTTAAGGGGAATATCGACGCTGATCTAGTGCTTTATGCCATGAAAGAGCTGCCACATTATAGCAAAGCGATTATAGTTTCCGGAGACGGAGATTTTGCTAGCTTAATTGAATATCTTGTTGAAAAAAACAAGCTGGCACATATCTTGACGCCCAATTGGCAGTACTCTAGTCTGTTAAAACCCTGGGAAAAATATATCATCCGGATTGATCAGCTTAGATCAAAATTGGCATATAAAGACTATACGCGCTTAAAACATTCTAAAAAATCGAAGCGCCAATAACGGCTTTTAAGTGATATAATCCGCCGCACTATGGATAGGGCGGTAAAATGAAGCAGTCTAAAGCGCTTGAAGTCATGAATTCAGGCGTTAACGTATTTTTGACCGGTCCGCCCGGATCGGGCAAAAGTTATGTGATTGAAAACTTTATTGAGCAGTCTAAATCAAGGGGTCGGGAGGTGGCAGTGACGGCTACTACCGGCATTGCCGCTAGTATTATTGGCGGAATTACGATTCATTCATGGGCTGGATTGTTTAATAATCATGATAGACCTGATAAAAAATTCCGTCCGAAAGTTTATGATCGGATTAGGCGGACGGACATATTAATTATTGATGAAGTTTCCATGTTGAGTGACACCTGGCTGAGCCGCCTGGACCAAATCCTTAAATCTATAAGAGAAAACCGGAAAGCTCTCGGAGGCTTGCAGGTAATCCTATCGGGGGACTTCTTTCAGTTGCCACCCATATCCAAGGCTGGCGCATCTTCCTACGCCTTTAAAGCGCCGGTTTGGCATGACTTAGGGTTGCATGTGTGTTATCTAACCGAACAGCACCGGCAGTCCGGAGATGGTCTGCTAGGCGTGCTCAACGCAATGCGTTCAGCTAGCCTGAATGCTAAGCATCTAGGCCTGTTGCTTAATCGTCAAATCATGCCTGACCGAGACATAACAGCTCTACTAACCCATAATCGTGATGTTGAAAAATTAAATCATGAGCGATTAGATAAGTTAGCTGGTGAAGTTTATGTTTACGAAATGGCGATGACTGGTTCAGCTGAAGCCATAAAAGAACTAAGGAGATCTGTTATTGCCCCTGATAAGCTGTATCTAAAAGTCGGTGCTAAGGTGATGTTTACCGCTAATAGATC
>JAJYIP010000035.1 GCA_021790005.1 bacterium | reverse complement strand
CCAAACATAAAGACTGTTTTAGATACACCCTCGTGAGCCACTTAATCCTCCTAACTGTTATTAGCTAGGAGTCCAATATGTTTCTGAACTTATGCACTACCCCGTACCGGACACCTAAAACGAGTATTTGTTTGTTTAAACATATTCCCGTGTTTGCATCTTTTCAATCACATTTCGGACATTTTAGTTATCACCATAACGTTAACTAGTATTTGGCATTTTGTTTCTTGGCATGCCCATAAGTAGACCAAGAGCTGGTCTACTATGATGTCACGCTTCACCACTCTCTTCATGGTATGAATTATTGGTAATACTATTAGTATCTAACCGGTTCTTTTCGATGTCAGTATTTTTATCTAATGCGGAGGTATTGCTTTTAAGGGTAAAAGAGGATATATTTATTGTCTGTATGAAAAAAGATCTACATCCGGACAATTATAGACTAGTGGTTTTTGAAGACCTCAATAATAGCTTTCGCTTGCTGACCCGTTCAACCGCTGTCAGTGAAGAAACAATTATCTGGGAAGACGGCAACGAATACCCTCTCATCAAAGTTCATGTCAGTTCAGCATCTCACCCTTTCTTTACCGGTGAGGAAAAGATTCTCGATATCGAAGGAAGAGTGGATAAATTTAAAGCCCGCACCGCAGCCGCTAAAGAGGCACGCGACAAACGCGTAAAAGCTGCCAAGAAACAGGCTCAACGCCAAGCTGACCGCACCGCTTCTAAAAACAAAAAAGCCAAAGCCGCTTAGTTATCCTAACTAAGCCAACTCCCAAGTTGTCTATATAGATAGATTAAGTAGTAGAATAGGCTCATGGAACAGAAAGAAACCGAACTGCGCAACGAACTTAGCGAACTTGAGATCAAACTAAGCGACCAGTCGATATTTGGCACAAGTTCTTACCCAAAATTAGCCAAACGACGCAACGAACTCGGTAATATCATAAGCTTATATGACGATAAATCACGTCTGGTTAAATCGTTGAAGGAAGCCGAAATACTGAAGAATAATCCGGATAAGGATATTCAGACGATGGCATTGGAAGAAATCGAAGATCTGACTTTGAAACTTCAAACCCTTGACAACCTAATCATTGCAACCACAATGCCAAAAAATCCCAACGACGAACGTGACGTGATTATGGAGATAAGGGCGGCAGCCGGCGGAGACGAGTCTTCCCTGTTCGCAGGCGATCTTTATAGGATGTACAGTCGATGGGCCGAAAACCACCGCTATAAAATCGAGCTCATTAACGAAAGCCCTAACGAAGTTGGTGGTTTTAAAGAGATAACTTTCGGCGTTCATGGTCACGATGCTTACAAGCAACTCAAATATGAAGCTGGTGTTCATAGAGTGCAAAGAGTTCCGGTGACAGAAAGTCAGGGTCGGATTCATACTTCTACAACTACCGTGGCAGTATTACCGGAAGCCGAAGAGTCAGATATTGCAATCAATCCGAACGACTTAAGAATTGATGTTTATCGTAGTGGTGGCCATGGCGGTCAGAGCGTTAATACAACCGACTCAGCCGTACGCATTACACACCTGCCGACAGGCATTGTGGTATCTAATCAAGATGAAAAATCTCAATTAAAAAACAAAGCAAAAGCCTTAAGTGTTTTAAGATCTCGCCTGTTGCAACGCAAAATCGAGGAAGAACAACAGCAATTATCAGATGCTAGACGCCAATTAATTGGTAGCGGCGACCGCAGTGAAAAAATCCGTACTTACAATTTTCCACAGGATCGAATCACCGACCACCGCATTAATTATTCGCGCAGTAATATACCCGGGGCGCTCAACGGTGATATTGACGATATTATGCAAGAACTGCAAAATGCCGAACACGAGCTTATTACCAAGGAGTCTTAAACTTGCCCAAAACGATTAAACAGACTTTGAGCTGGGCACAACTCCAGCTTGAGTCTGCCGACATAGACACCGCACGACTAGATACATTAGTTTTGCTCGAAGATACCCTTGGTATGGACCGCGCAAAAATACTCGCCGAACCGAATTTTCAATTAACAAATGAACAATTTAAGAAGTATAAAAAAGCAATCCTCAATCGAACTAAACATCTACCCTTAGCTTACATCAGGCAAAAGACTGAATTTTATGGCCGAGATTTTTTTATCGACCACAGAGTTCTTGAGCCACGCCCTGAAAGCGAAACCATTATTGATGAATTGCTAAAGCTTTGCCAAGGAAATAAAAAAGCTTGTAATATAATTGACGTCGGCACCGGTTCCGGCAGCCTCATCATTACCGCCAAGCTTGAATTGCCCAATTGCATCGCCGTTGCCACCGATATAGATCAAGCTTGTCTGGAGGTTGCTAAGCTTAACGCTCAACAATATGAATGCAAGATTAATTTTGTTCATACCGATTTAATTGATCGGCTGAGCAACGATGCATATAAAAAACCCTGTATTATAATTGCAAACCTTCCATATGTTCCCAGTAGCTGGCATATTAATCGCTCGGCAACACATGAACCAAAAACTGCTATTTTTGGTGGTAAAAGCGGACTAAAATTATATAAACAGCTCTTTTCTCGGATAGACAAACTGCCAACCAAACCAGACCATGTCATAACCGAGTCCATGCCGCCCCAGCACGAGACATTAGCCACAATAGCCCGCAATTATGGCTATAGACTTAAGCTCAGTAATGATTTTATTCAGGTGTTTAGCTATTTGGAGCAACGCCAAGCTTGACCTGGATTGTTGTGGTCTTTGATCCGTTCACTACAGTCAATTTAATCACCTGTCCTGGTTCGTATTGGTCAATTACGGTTGCTAGATCGTTACGCAAACTAATCGGCGTATTATCGATTTTAGTTATGACATCGCCTGATTTAAGCTTAGCTTTTGCGGCTGGCGTTCCTGCAACTATAGATGGGCTCGAACTGTTGCCTTTTGGTATATAAGCTCCACTACTAACACTTAGATGATACTGGTTTTGTACGGCTGGAGTAACTGGAATGTAACGCACTCCAAGAAAAGGACGCTTAAACTTACCGGTCTTTACCACCTCTTTGATTAATCCTTTAACTTCATTAATTGGGATGGCAAATCCAATATTTTGAGAATTGCTGGCTATGGCCGTATTAACACCGATGACCTGTCCATTTAAATTCACCAAAGGTCCACCCGAGTTACCTTCATTTATAGCGGCATCGGTCTGGAACATATCGCTAAGATTTTCGCTTGTGCCCGTAGTAGTACTGGAATAAGGCAAAAATAAACCGTTATTACCACCACTACTCGAGCTGGCAGTTATATTTCTACCATAGCCCGATATAATACCGCTGGTAACCGTGTTCTGGAACTGTCCAAGAGCATTACCGATCGCTACGACACCATCGCCAACTTGAACTTTACTAGAGTCACCTATAACGGCAGGCACTAGTGTTTGTCCCTGTGTATTATTGATTTTTAGTATGGCTATATCTAAGCTGTCGCTAGGTGAGGTCCGCCCGACGACCGTGACATCATTAAGCTGGGTGCCGTTGCTTAGCGTTATGCTGACAGAACTAGTTCCAGCCGGAACGACATGACGATTGGTTAATACCAGTCCGTTACTGGATATAATAATGCCCGTACCTTCGGATTGCTGCTGAACTTGCTGAGAAAAACCGAAAAAGTTTGGCGTAGACTGTGCGCTAGCGGTTGCGTTAATACTAACGACGCTTGGAGATAATTTTTTGGCGATATTAACTATCAGCTGGTCATTACTGGGAATAATTTTTGACTGCGGGGCAATCGAAGCCATGTACACACTACCACTGTATCCCATCGACTCAATTAGCCCCCCTATGAATCCGGCAACTATACCAACCACCAATACTAGTACCAAAAAAAGTGCTTGAGTGGACGTAATAAGCCGTTTGAAATTTATTTTCGGTCTATTAATACGTGGCAAAGTAATAGTTATAGTCTTGCCGCTACGAATCCGCTTGGGTTGCGTAGATATTGAATTAAGTCGCTCTGATGATTTGGGTTTATTGGTTTTGCCCAGCATTTGGTCTCCCTTTTGATTTAGACTACTTTACTTCCCCAATCCGAGAAGATTAATAAGATTAAAAAGATTAGGATCATGACCAACACGAACTGCCTTCGGATACTTTTACTCAGCTTATCTTGATGATCCAGATAGTACAGAGCAGCCATTCCATAACCTGTCACCGTCAATACTACCGTCGGTTGAGCAAAGCTACCATAAAAAAGTAACCAATGGCTCAACAACCAAGCCAAACTGGCGCCAAAGTAACCCCATAGATAACTTAGTAGTCTGGAGTAACTTTCATCGAAAGCATCGAAGAAATGTCGGGCGGCCAGGTAACAAATTATTCCCGTTGCCATAGTAAGTCCATAAAGCGGCCCGCTCGACCATGCCAAATATAATGCGCTTAGTGCTGCCAGCTGCCCTACGCCGGCCTGAACTGAAATCATCAGGCTGGAATTTGCCGGTTTGATTTTTATTAACCAAAAACCGTAGGCAACCATCCACAAAAGCTGCAGAATTATATTCGGGCTCATGGTCATAAAGATAACCGTAGACAGCCCTACCATTAGATCAACGGAATTAGCTCTTATGTTCGCCGGCCAAAATCGCGGCCTGACGGCAAACATACGCCATTTACTTAATACAATGAGTATGAGAGCCAGCTGAGTAAAGTCAGTCTTATTTAATCGGACCAGCGCAAATATAATCAAAGGCAATAAAGCCAGCAAAGAATTGTGTGCCAGGGCAGATACGCCTCTTGTCGGCTTCAGCCCCCTAAAAGCAAGTTCCATTACCCTACCAATATACTATAAAAACTCTCAACTTACGTTAGTTAGCTAATGTTTTGACTAAGAACCCGGCAAACATGCTATAGTTTAATGCAGTGTTTATGAAAATAATCAGGGCTGAAAAAAGAAACATTGGCGATGGACAAAAATAATTCTGGTATTCGTGAATTTTTGTCTTTCGCAGGGGTAATATTACTTGCCTTATTTTTTGCTTTCTTGATTATTACTTTTGTTTTTAGATCATATGCAGTCGATGGACCCAGCATGGAACCAACCCTTCAAAATCAAGACAAGTTAATCATCTGGAAAGTGCCCCGAACCTGGGCCAGCATAACCGGCCACCAATATGTCCCTAAACGCGGCAATATCATAGTTTTTGAAGAAGCCAACCTGTCCAGCTGTGGCCAAGCCACACCCAAACAACTCATCAAGCGAGTCATCGGTTTGCCTGGAGATAAAGTCGTTATAAATAACGGCACCGTTACCATATATGACAAAAAACATCCAAAAGGATTTCAGCCGGATAATCAATTGGGCTACAATAAAAGTCACTTTATTCAACCCTCAACACCAAATGAAACTGTCAATCTAAATAATCATCAACTGTTCGTTATGGGCGACAACCGAACCGTGTCCTGCGATTCAAGAATGTTCGGTCCCATCAATACCAGTCAGGTGATAGGCCAACTCGTATTAAGAATACTGCCCTTGTCTCAAGCAAAAGTCTTTTAGCTGCTATATAACTTAGCTAATCTATCAGGTCTAGGATACGTTTAAGATCTTCGTCATTGTTAAACGTAATTTCTAGCCGACCACCTTTAGCCATTCGCTTCAAAGATACTTTAGCGCCTAGTCTCTTGCCTAGAACCTTAGTCTCCGGCGTTTCTTCATAAACTCTAGCCTGAGCCTGTTTGGAATCTTTTATACCTTCCTTGACACTAACCGCAAAGCGCTCCGCTTGGCGCACACTCCAACCATTAATACAGGCTTTCAGTAAGTGCTTTTGTTGTTCGGGATGGTCTTTGAGCGACAGAATCGCCCGGGCGTGACCTTCAGTGATATTTTTTTTGTTCAATGCTTCAATTGCTTCCGGCGGTAATTGCAGTAGCCTCACAATATTGTTCACAGTAGATATTGCTTTACCTAACCGTTTAGCTATACTTTCGTATGACATTGAGAATTGCTGATGTAGCTTTTCGATACTGACCGCTTGCTCTATAGGAGTAAGATCAACTCTTTGCACGTTTTCTATAATTGATATCTCTAGTCTTTCCAGTTCTTCAAGCGTCTTAACTATGGCTGGTATCTCTTTAAGATTAGCTATTTTAGCCGCCCGCCACCTTCTCTCACCAGCAACTAATCGGTATGTCTTGCCATTAGGAGAAACTACTATTGGCTGCAGGACGCCATGCTTTTTTATCGATTCAGCTAACTCCTTAAGCGACTCTTCGTCAAAGTGCTTTCTCGGCTGGTCAGAACTGGGCTCAACAATATCCAGTGCCAACTTGTGGATCTTTTCAGTTGCATCCTTAAACAAGTCAGTATCGATTTCTTTGGGTATTAGAACCGACAGACCACTTCCCAATCCATGTTTTGTTGTCTTTGCCATATTAAAGCTAACTATAGCATAAACACTTACCAATTGTCCCCGTCTCGTATAAAACTC
>JAJYIP010000034.1 GCA_021790005.1 bacterium | reverse complement strand
TGTCAAAATATAAAACAGCTGAGAGTGTTTCGCCCAAACATCCGGATAAAATATGTGATCAAATTTCTGATGCCATATTGGACGCATACCTCAAAGAAGATCCGGACAGCCGAGTGGCGGTCGATGTGGCCGGCGGCCACAAGCAAATCTTTGTAACTGGTGAGATAACCACCAAAGCCAAGAATGTAGATATTGCAAAGATAATTAACAGATTAGCTGGTAACATTCAACTGGTTACCAGCCTGTCCAGCCAAAGTCCGGAAATCGCGCAGGGCGTAGACATTGGCGGTGCTGGCGACCAAGGTGTAATGGTTGGATTCGCCACAAACGAAACCGCAGAACTATTACCATTGGAAGTCATTTTATCCAGGCAATTGAATCAATATTTGTACTCAATCTGGCCCTTTGACGGCAAAACCCAGATCACATTGAAAGATGGATTGATCACATCAGCCGTTGCCAGTTTCCAGAATGCACCCGGCAAGCAACTGGCCGACGCGGTCAATGGGTGGATAGACAAGCAGGGCACCTTGCGCCACAGGCAAGAATTTAAGCTCTTTGCCAATCCGGCCGGCGATTGGCAAATTGGCGGCTTTGATGCCGATTCAGGACTGACCGGACGAAAACTAGTAGTAGATAATTATGGTCCCAGAGTACCGATTGGAGGTGGCGCTTTTAGTGGCAAAGACCCGAGCAAAGTCGATCGCTCAGCTGCATATATTGCCCGCAAAATCGCAATTGATCTGATTCGCAAACACAAGGCCAGGGAAGTCTATGTCCACCTGGCTTATGCTATCGGTTACGATCAGCCACTCGAAGCCACAGCCACGCTTGACTCAAAGCAAATTAAAATCGAAGGCTATGACTTAAGTCCTAAAGGCATCATTGCACTACTGGATTTAAAGCGACCAATCTATGAACAAACCGCCCGATATGGTCATTTTGGACATAGTGAATTTACTTGGGAAGCCTAGTTGATAGCCCTTTTAATCGGTCGCCTATTGAGGTGGAGCAAGTATCAGGTAAAATGTCTAGATTATGTCTCTTTACGTTAAAGACTACGACTATGATCTAAATGAGGATTTGATTGCCGATCAACCACCGACAGTGCGCGGCACCAGCCGCCTATTAGTCGTCGACCCGCTAAACCAAACGCTACAGGACAAACACTACAAGAACATTGTAGATTTACTAAGTCCGGGCGACCTTTTAGTGCTAAACGACACTAAGGTTTTGCCAGCCCGAATCATTACCACAAAAGACAACGGAGCCGAGCGGGAAATCATTCTGATTGAAAGACATGCTAAAAACGAAAACTGGTTTACCCATAAAGTAATTTATCGACGCCGTTTAAATGCCGGCGATACTCTCCGTACCAAAAGTAGCTACCAGATTAAAGTTAGATCGGTAGGTGGTGATGGTACAGCCATCGTCGAGTCAAATAAGGACCTACTGGAAATTGCAGATATAGACGGCGAAATGCCGTTGCCACCATACATGCACCGCAAAGCCACCCCGGACGATATAATAAGATACCAGACGGTGTGGGCTAAAAATATCGGCTCGGTGGCAGCTCCGACCGCCAGCCTCAATATGACAAACGAGATTTTAGCACAACTCAAACTCAAGGGAATTAATATAACCTATTTGACGTTACATGTCGGTTTAGGCACCTTCTTACCGATCAGAACTAACGACTTGACCAACCATAAAATGCATAGTGAATATTTTGAGATTCCAGCCGAAACGGTTAAGTTAATTAGTGAGACCAAGGCCGCTGGCAAGCAAGTCGTAGCCGTCGGTACAACCGTTACTAGGACACTCGAATTCGCCAAAGATCGGCTTATTGGCAACCATGAACCAATTACCGGCGAGGCAGACATTTTCATTTATCCAGGTTATGATTTTCAAATCGTCGATCAGCTAATTACCAATTTCCACGCACCACGTTCAACCGTCTTAATGCTAACAGCCGCTTTTTGCGGCTGGGACTTTTTAAAGCAAGCCTACGACCATGCCACCAAAGAAAAATATAACTTTCTAAGTTACGGCGACTCAATGCTAATACAAACAAGGTACCAGCATGAAATTTAAAATAAAACACCGGCTTGATGGTACCTTGGCTAGAACAGGGGAGATCATAACTCCCCACGGCACAATCGAAACGCCAGCGTTTATAGTTGGCGGCACTAAAGCAACCGTCAAAGCCCTAACCCCCGAACAAGTTGAAGAGGTTGGTGGCCAAGCCATACTAGCCAACACTTACCACTTATTATTGCAACCTGGACCGGACATAGTTTATCAAGCAGGCGGCTTGGCTAAGTTTATGCACTGGGACAAACCTACTTTTACAGATAGCGGCGGCTTTCAGGTCTTCTCGTTAGGTATGGCCTACAAAAAAGGTATTGATATGGTGTCGCACACCACTAAAGGCGACGCCTCGCAGGCCAAAGCCAGTAAAACACAACTTGCCAAAGTCACAGATAAGGGCGTGGTCTTTAAGTCACACTTAAACGGAGCCATGATTGAGATGACCCCGGAAAACTCAATGGAGATCCAGCATCAGATCGGCGCCGACATCCACATGGCATTCGACGAACTAGCTGCTCCGCTGGCCGATTATGACTATCTAAAACAAGCCCTGGAGCGAACTCACGCCTGGGCCGTAAGGTGCCTGAACCGACATCGGGAACTTAATCAAAAGCACCAAGCCAATGGCGAAACCGAACAATCACTTTACGCAGTTGTACAAGGCGCAAGACACAAGGAATTAAGAGAAGCCAGTGCTAAATTTTTAGGTGCTATGGACTTTGACGGTTTTGGCATTGGTGGGGTTTTTGAGCCAGGTGAAATTCCATCCGTACTTCAGTGGACAAATTCATTACTGCCAGACGATAAACCGCGCCACCTGCTTGGCATGGGCGCCCAGCCGCTTGATCTATTTTTAGGTATCGAATTCGGTATCGATACGTTTGACTGCGTCGCTCCAACCAGACAGGCCAGAAATGGCTCAATCTACACTTATGAGGGGCGCATTAATATTAAAAACTCCGTATACAAAAGTGACTATAGCCCGATTGATAAGGAATGTACCTGCTACGCCTGCCTAAACTACAGCAAGGCTTACATAAACCATCTGTTCAAGGCTGATGAGATTTTAGCTGCCACGCTCTCCTCGATCCATAACGAGTATTTCGTTATATCGACCGTTGACAGAATCAGACACAGCATAGCAGACGGCAGCTATTTTGAACTTAAAAATAGTTTTCTGGAACGCTACTATAACAACAGTGACACGGACCTACATAAACTAGCCAATCTATAGAATCTTTGTGAGAGTACGGTACTAAAGAGTAAAATATTGGCAATGAAACAGCCAGAGTATTGTTTCGAGGTAATGAACGGCCTGCATAAAGACATGTCTAGTTTAAATTCTAAACAAGGCTATTGGCTAGTCGGCGGCATAATGACTAGCGCCCTGATCCATCAGGAGACCATTATCGACCATCAAGCAAAAACTATCATTGCTCCGATGGAGGCTAGCCCAACTATTACACGGGATAACGGCACACGTAGGGATATAGACATCGTCATACCTGAAGTTATAGATAATGCAACCGCCTTAGCCGTCAGACAAGCAATTGAACAATCGACAGATCGTCAATTAATAGCTTCAGTTTTTGGTTTTGAGTACAAGCGGCCGATGACAGGACAAGACAGATTGAATGCTACGCTTTTTGAATGGACATCAAAAAGACGGATAGATGATCAAGGCAAATATTACTACGAGCTATTTCCTCTGTCCAAAGAAGTGCCACCGGAGTCATACGAGCCCTGGCAACTACAGCTTCCAAGTGGCAGCATCGTTACGACTATTAATCCCACCGGCATACTATTAGCCTATATGACCAGGTCAATTTCGGGCATCCGGCATAAGGACAAAACTAAGTTAGACAGGCTTGAAAACAGGATCAAGTGCGATCCGATCCTTAAAGAGCAGCTGGCAGCTGGTAGCTTCACGACTTGGCGAGAATTTGCCGATGACATCAATACGCTAGGTCAAATTCGTGGTGCAATACCGGATAGCACAATTGCAACAGCCACTCCAAACGATTTAAGGGTATT
This sequence comes from bacterium, assembly GCA_021790005.1. GTDB lineage: Bacteria > Patescibacteriota > Saccharimonadia > Saccharimonadales > UBA4665 > JAJZWH01. Next base: position 2,674 of record JAJYIP010000034.1, on the reverse strand, counting down.
TTATTTCAAAGCGCGTTTGCTAAGATTCGTAGAAAGATTCGATCCGCTCATAAAAATAGCCCATTCCCAACTAGGCTCAAAAATCCTGCGCCATTTCAACGGTGACGCTTAACAAAATACAAACTAAATAACCAGGTATTGATGTTTTTGCTATACTGATAATGGTTAGATAAGTGCTTGGGGGAGGGACAGCTTGGATATACTATCTGAACAGATCGACTGGGCGATTGAAAAAAGCGCAGCTGTAATATCCCGTTACCAGCAAGATTCCGGTGCATACCCGTCATCACCTAATTTTGATGTCTATAAATATTCTTGGATAAGAGACGGCGCCTTTATTGCTGATGGCATGAGTCGTGTAGGTCGTAGGGAATCAGCCGATCAATTTTTCGCCTGGTGCTCTAATTTAATAATAGACCGACGGGAATCAATCCTAAACGGCGAACACTTAAATGCCCGCTATACTTACAGCGGACAAGATCCGACCAACGAATGGGGCTCATTTCAACTTGACGGTTATGGACTGCTGCTTTGGGCAATCAAACAACATCAGCAGCGCTACAACCTTAATGAAAATATATACAAAGAGGCGACCGGCCTAATACAGCACTATCTTGACATCCATTGGCAGGAACCTTGTTTCGATTGGTGGGAAGAAAGGGAGGGAGTGCATGCTGCAACTCTGGCCTGCATTTACGCCGGACTGCAAGCATACGGCCACCCAACAGCCGCTATCGTCAAAGCCGCCATCAACTTAAAAAAAGAACGGCTCGATTCTAGCCTGATTATTTGCGGACTATTCGATGCTGTCGACCCACCGGCAATGGACCAGATAATTAAAGACATCGAGGCAAGTCTGATTGGTCCAGACGGTGGAGTCTACAGATACGCCGATGACACCTACTACGGCGGTGGAGAATGGCCCATTACAACCGGCTTGTTAGGCTGGTATTACATTAAAACCGGTCGACAAAATCAAGCGAGATTAAAACTGAATTGGATGATTGAGCAAATGAAGGACAGCGGCTGGTTGCCAGAACAGCTTAAAACCAATATGTTGCACCCGGAATACTATGACCAATGGGTCGCCAAGTGGGGTCACCCCGCTAACCCACTTCTCTGGTCCCAGTCGATGTTATTAACCCTAGCTCATGAGATGCCCAAATAATAAGCCAGGAAAGATCAGTAAAATATATTTGCCATCATGATTAAAAAGGTGTAATAATTAGCGAAACTATTGGAGAGAACACATGCCAGTAAAAGTAGCTATGGCTTATGAGATAGAGGGCAAAGTAGAAGTTTTGCCAGTTTACAATGTCTTTCCCGGTTATTATTGCCAATTGGAAAGCCTAGGATCAGATAAGAATAAAGCCTTCAGAATTACATGCAGAGAAGACGATAACGGAGCTTCCGTTACTAAAATATTAGACCAATACAGTAATGGTACAGACCCGTCTCAAGAATACACCAATGAGCAATACATACATGAGGGTGAATCGCTGACGATACCCGATTTTAAAGCCAGCATTATAAATAAAACCGGCGATCTTATTATCACCCATTACCGACCTGACGATATTACGATAGACTAGTTAGCCACACTACTTAATACAGTACGAGTAGTTATATAAATAAAATACCTGCTTTATTATTCAAGTTGTTGGATATTAATAAATAGACGCGATAGATTCTCTAAATTGAATCTGCACCTTGGGAGCTATTGTCTGAAAAGTCTCTATACTTAAGTAGTTAACAGCGCCGACCCAACATCTCTGCTATCATAAAGTAGTGGGCACCGATCAAAACCTAATCCTTAGTATTAATGCCGGATCTTCTAGCGTTAAACTAGCTCTCTTTAATGATAAACTCGAAAAACTAGCTGAACTGATCGCTGCAGATATTGGGCTCAGTAATTCAAGATTAACCATCTCAACCCTAGACACAACCACAACTAAACAAATAGATCTAGCAGACCACCATCAGGCAGCTGAGTCTCTTTTCAATGCTTTACCCAATCAAAACCTACTTAACGGAGTTGTCGGTATCGGTCACCGAGTTGTTCATGGCGGTCTAAAGTACAGCGAACCTATTCAAATTAATAATGATGTTATTGAGAACTTAAGAGCCCTCTACGTGTACGACCCTGACCATATGCCGGCTGCACTCAGCCTGATTGAATGGTGTCAGGCAACTTTCGCAAACACCCTTCAGATTGCATGCTTTGATACAGCGTTTTTTGTCAAGATGCCTGAAGTAGCCACAACCATAGCTCTACCGAATCAATACCGGACTAGTGGGCTTAGACGCTATGGCTTCCATGGCCTTTCCTATGAATATATCCTCCACGCTTTCGCCACCAGAGCGGGTGATACGGCCGCCAAGGGAAGGGTGGTTATGGCTCATTTGGGCAGCGGTGCTAGTCTGACCGCTATTGTGAACGGACAGGTCGCTGACACGACCATGTCATTCTCACCGTCGTCCGGAATTGTAATGAGCACTAGATCGGGCGACATAGACCCAGGTATTGTCGGTTTTCTCATGAGCCAGGCCGACATGACAATTGATGATTTTAACCGGGTTATTAACAAAGAATCGGGCTTATTGGGCGTATCTGGGATATCTGCCGACATGGAACTGCTCATCAACCGCTCCGCAACGGACGAAAATGCCAGTC
>JAJYIP010000033.1 GCA_021790005.1 bacterium | reverse complement strand
AATCACGCTAAGATATGCCGGCAATGACCTTATAATTGTCATTCTACCTTTGTTTCATCCAGCCGCCGCTTTATATAACGGCTCGATGCGACAAACGTTGATTGATGATTTTGTGCAGATACCGGATATTATCCGGCAACTTCAGCCACAGTTAGCCAAGCAAATTTAAATAATTAAACAACTATAAAGAAAGGAATAATTAATTAAATACTATGAATCAACCAGAAAATAATAACCGGAACAAAAAAACCGGCTTTAACCGTAAGCCAACCACTGATAGGGACAATCCCGTATCACTTGGCGCCGGTTTAAGAGTGCCGCGCTCCCAAGCCGTCCGGGCGCAAAAAAGATCACAAATGGACGCACAAAAAATCGCCAACCAGTATAACCGTGCAGAAACTCCCAGACCGAAACGTGCAAATGTTATCGGTGACGAGTTTGCCGGCAAGCTTAAGATTAGTTTTTTGGGTGGTCAGGAAGCCATTGGCGAAAAGAATATGCAGGTGATCGAATGGGAGAATGACGCTGTTATTCTCGATTGCGGTAATCACCTTGGTATTGAGCTGCCTGGTGTTAACTACACGATTGCAGACACTACTTACCTAGAATCAATTAAACATAAACTACGTGGTTATATAATCAGCCATGGCCACCTAGATCATCTTGGTGGACTCAAGCATATTGTACCTAAGTTTCCAGCTCCAATTTATGGATCCCGTTTTACTTTGGGCGTAGTAGCCAAGACGTTTGAAGATGCCTTTGCCGAATCGGGTTTGGATTTTTCGCCACAATTGGTTGTCATGAACATGGACAATCATGAGCGGCTGAAGCTGGGGGCGTTCTTTGTTGAGCTGGTCAGAATTACCCACTCAGTTCCCGAGGCTTCGTCTATCGTTGTAGATACTCCAGTAGGCAGGATAATTAATACAGGTGACTGGAGACTTGATCCGGAGCCGTTAGATGAAAAACCAACCGATGCCGCAAGACTTAAACAGTTGGGTGATGAAGGGGTGCTATTGCTTATGAGCGATAGCTGTAACACTCCACTGCCGGGTAGAACCCCTACAGAGCATACCCTGCAAGCAAGCTTCCATGACATTATAGGTAATGCTGAAGGTAGAGTTTTTGTCGCTATTTTCTCGTCGAATATGAACCGTGTCCAGATGATAGTTAATGCTGCAGCTGCTAGCGGCAGGCGCGTGGCGTTAGACGGGCGCAGCATGATTTCTTACGCCGAGATTGCCGTTCGCCAGGGTATTCTTAAAATTCCTAAAGGCACCGTCTTGCCTATGCGTGAGATGCCGAATATCCCTGATCGACAAGTACTGGTTATATGTACTGGTGGGCAGGGTGAACCTGGTGCTGCGCTACAGCGCATGGCCGAGGGTAATCACAAGCATATTAAGCTCAAAGAGGGTGATACCGTCGTTGTTAGCTCGACCCCCATACCAGGCAATGAGGTCAGATATGAGGAAATCGGTAACGACCTGATTAAGCGCGGAGTTCATTTGTACCGACACCCAACCCATGAGGTGGATAATGTTGGGCCTTTACATGTATCTGGCCATGCCAGGCGCGATGAGTACCGTGAAATGCTACATATTGTCAGGCCAAAATTCTTCCTGCCGATTTATGCAGGTGCACTAAACCGTAAATATTATGCCGACATGGCGATAGAAGAAGGCTGGAAACGTGATAACGTTATTTTAGCCAATAACGGCGACTCAATATTGTTTAATCAAAACATGTGGCAAATGACTGCGCCAGTACCTTCTGGTAGTGTATTGGTTGATCAAACCGGCGCGGTTGTCAGTAACGTGGTCGTTAAGGACCGCTTGCTTCTAAGCGAAGAGGGGCTGGTTGCAGTTGTACTGACTATAGACAAAAAGTCCGGTAATCTGTTAACTTCACCGGACATAATTAGCCGTGGTTTTATATATATGCGCGACAATGAAGAAATCATGAATGGGTTACGTCAGGAGCTTAAACGGGCTGTAAGTCAACGGTTTAAGCGGGTTGATCTAGATCGCTTCAAGGCTGAACTGAAAGACCATGTGACACATTATCTGTTTGAACAAACTCAGCGAAGCCCGATTGTCATACCCGTCGTTAACATCATAGGTGGTAGTGTTAATAACCGGACAGATTCAAAACCTCAAAACCAACAGCTAGCCAAATCGCCCGATGAACTAGCCGCTGAGCAACAGCGACGATTTCAGGAGATGCGAGCTCGCTTGCTAGGCCAAGATCAGCCCGATTAAAGAGCCCGAAGCGATTCAATATCCATTCGGGAGAGGTATGGACCAAATGGCAGTTTCAGTGTATAATTAACATTAATGTCTAAAAAGAAAAAGTCTAATCGCAATCGAAAAAACAAAAAGACTGAAGCGGTAAAGGAAAGTAACGGCTTTGGGTTATATGCTTTTGGCGTCGTCCTAGTTCTTTTAGCCATTTTTTTGTTCATCGGCGGATTTAATACCGGCGGTAAATTACCGGTGGGATTGTTTCATGGATTTTACTGGTTGTTTGGCTGGGGAGCTTATTTCGTACCTTTAGCAATGATCACGTTCAGTGGTTTAATTTTTTTGAGCGAAGAGCATAAATTAGCCAAGGATAAGCTCACTAGTCTTTTAATCTCCGTATTTAGTGTCAGTAGTTTAGGCTATGTCATGTTCGTCAACAAAGATGTTTACGGCAACTTGACGGGTGGTCATGGCGGATCGGCAGGCAGTCTTATCGGGGGTTTTGTTTTATCTTTTCTGGATAAAATTCCCGCATCGGTCCTATTTATAGTTTTAATTGTCATGTCCCTAATCTATACATTCGGTATTACCGCTAAGGACCTGATCCGGTTATTTAAGTTTAAACCGAAAGAAGACCAAGAAGATACCGACATAGGCAAGCTTAAAGAGAAAGCGGCCAATGAAACTGGTTTTAAAATTAATGAAGGCGTTCCAATCGAACACAATTCTTTACCGGAAGAAATGCCGACAGAACAGTCCAGGCACGTAACCCTTAAAAATACTGCTCAAAAACTATCTAAAAACGAAAACCACGCCGCCTTGACGCTAGCCAGTGATCCGGACTGGAAGTTTCCGTCACTAGCGCTACTAAACCAGAAGCAGGAAAGGGCTAATCCCGGAGATGTTAATGCTAACGCCAAGACTATCCACGATACCTTGGCTAACTTTAATATAGAAGTCAAGGTTGAAGATGTGAATGTTGGCCCGAGAGTTACCCAGTATGAAATTAAGCCACCATCATCAACCAAGCTCACTAAAATTACGGCACTTGAAAGTAATTTGGCCCTTGATCTGGCGGCTCATTCCATTCGAATTGAGGCTCCCATACCCGGCAAAAGAGCGGTTGGTATTGAGGTGCCGAATGTTAGACCAGCCATAGTTAGGGTGAGCTCGATTCTAGGCTCTGGCGAATGGGCTGATTTAGACAGTAATCTTGGCTTTGTGATTGGAAAAGACATTGCCGGTAAGTCGGTAGTAGCAGATTTAGGCAAAATGCCACACCTGCTCATAGCTGGTCAAACTGGCGCCGGTAAGTCAGTTATGATCAATACTCTATTGACCAGCCTGCTTTATCGTAATTCACCTTCGGATTTGAAGCTTATATTGGTTGATCCCAAACAAGTTGAGCTAACATTATATAAAGACATCCCTCATTTATTGACGCCGGTGATTAATGAACCTGAGAAGTGCATAAGCGCGCTTAAATGGGCGGTAGCCGAGATGGAAAGACGCTTGCGAACCATGGCCGAGGTCGGCAAGCGCGATATTTACCAGTATAACGAGCTAAAAAAAGAGGCTGGCATGCCTTACATAGTTATCGTAATCGATGAGTTGGCCGACTTAATGATGATGGCGGCTAGAGATGTCGAGGCGCTCATTGTACGCTTGGCCCAGAAATCCAGGGCGGCAGGCATTCATCTTGTTATTGCTACGCAGAGACCATCAGTCGATGTCATTACCGGACTTATTAAGGCTAATGTTCCGGCTAGAATTGCTTTCACGGTTGCAAGCCAAGTCGATAGCCGAACAATCATAGATCAGATTGGAGCTGAAAAACTACTTGGTCGAGGAGATATGCTTTTGTCGACATCAGATATGCCTAAGCCAAAACGTGTCCAGGCAGCTTTAATTGAAGAGGATGAGACGACAAAGGTTATGGACTTCATTCGAATGCAAAGACCGCCTCAATATGATGATGAGGTTGTTAGTCAGCCGGTTCAGCTGAATGGCAAAGGTGGTGTAGTGTCAGAGTTCGGCGCTGGTATCGATCAAGACGATGAGATATGGCGTGACGCTGTCCATGTCGTGCTTGAAAACCGCAAGGCCTCTACTAGTTTATTACAAAGACGCTTAAGGATTGGCTATGGTCGAGCTGCCAGGCTGATTGAGACCATGGAAGAGCAGGGAATTGTCGGGCCAGCCGACGGTTCTAGGCCACGTGAAGTTTTAGTTAGTTCGATGGATGATGTTTTTGGTTCGGAAGAAGGCACGCAAAGTGATGTCGATATGTCAAACGAACCCGACGAAGAAGCTTACCTTAATCACTAAAGTATTTGTGCTAAAAGATTTGTTATTGGCTAGCCAATCAGTTACGGGCTTGACTTTTAAGGAGTTAATGTCTATATTATCTGAGTTATATTACTTCAGCTTGCGACATCTTAGGGGCGCGGGCTGTCCCTAGGGAGCAATCTTTAGGGTAACCAAAGGAAGGAAAGCATTTATGGCACAATATGAAATTGCCGTGCTTTATCACCCAAGTCTTGAGGTCGATTTAAGCAAGGCCGAAGACCGTGTGGTGAAGATACTGACGGATATCGGTGGCAAAGTCGTGGCTACAGACAATTGGGGTAAGCGCAAACTGGCCTATTCGATTAAGAAAAACGAACATGCAATCTATGTTTTTTATACAGTCGAGCTGCCCGGTGAAAGTATTGCTAAAGTCGAGTCGACGCTCAATATTACCGACGAGGTGATCAGGTTTTTGATCACAAAACCCGACTTAAAAGTAATTGCTAAAGCTGAAGCGGCTAAAGCTCTCAAAGCCGAACAGGCGGCTAGACGTGGCGATAAGTCTGAGGCTGAAACTGAAGAAGATTAAGTAATTATTAGTCAAGTCTTGACGGACGGTAACTAACGAGCGTACGTTAAGGTTACTAAATAGAACTAAGACATATGTCTTATAAGGAGGAAAGAGATGGCACGAAGTTTTAATCTGGTAATAACGATGGGCAACTTAACCAGAGATCCTGAGCTTAGGCAAACACCCAGCGGACAAAGTGTTTGTAATTTCAGTTTGGCGCTTAACCGGAGCTATAGGGACGCTAATGGCGAATGGCAGGAAGCCACCGATTACGTTGATGTTGTAGCCTGGGGGCCTTTAGGCGAAAGAGTCAGCCAGTATTTAACTAAAGGTAGGCGTTGTCTGGTGCAGGGTAGATTACAAAGCCGTAGCTGGGAGCAGGATGGCCAGAAACGTAATAAGGTTGAAGTACTAGCTAGTGACGTTACTTTCCTAGACGGAAGGAGCGACAACGGCGGTAATAGCGAGAATGAAACCAACGACTTTGCGGCCACCAAACCAGCTTCTACTAAAAAAGCTAAAAAAGACGTTGTGATCGAAGACGTCAGTGATGAACCTATTAACTTGGACGACATTCCTTTCTAAAAAGGATTAAAGGAGAGAAACTATGGCAAAGATTTTTAAGCACAGAACCGATGTAGCCTACTTTGACTACAAGGATTTTAAAACCCTGCAGCGTTACGTTAATGTTTATGGCCAGATTGAAACCAGGAAAAAAACTGGACTCAACGAAGCTCAGCAACGTCGTTTAGCCCAGGCTATTAAACGTGCCAGACATATTGCCCTGTTACCATTTATTGCTAATAATTAATATTTTTGGACAAACAGTAGATGCAACTTAATATTACTGATCTTAAAAAAGGTGCTCTATTTGTTTTAGACAATGAGCCGTATAAGGTTATTGAATACAATCAAAAGGTAATGGGTCGTGGCGGGTCAATCGTTAACGTCCGGATTAAATCACTTATCAATGGTAAGGTATTAGAACGCACCTTTAAGGGCAATGAACAATTGGAGAGTGCAGACATATCCCTTCAGCAGGTTCAGTATCTATATAGGGATGGCCAGACTTTTTACTTCATGAATCAGAAGACATTTGAACAATTTGAAGTCCCATCAGAGCTAATTGGTGAGGGTGCTGGCTATATTCAGGATGGCGATATGGTTCAATTGCAGTTTTTTCAGGGCAATCCAATCAGTATCGATCTACCCAAAAATGTACCTCTAAAAGTTGAATATACTGAAACCGCTGTTAAGGGTGACACTTCAACGTCAATCACTAAAGATGCGACGTTAGAAACCGGCATAGTTATTAAAGTACCGGCTTTTATAAAAACGGGTGATGTTATATCGGTGGATACGTCCACCGGGACCTATCGTGAGCGCGTTAAAGAATAGACCGTAATCGGCATATAATTGGGCTAGGATCATGGACAATAATACTAAGAGCTCAAGACGGTCTTTGATCGATGAGCATGAAACATATGTTAGTCGGTCGGCCTACAAATTAGCATCGGTAGCGGATTCTTTGCGGTTAAACTTTCAGGATAAGAGAGTGCTTGATGTCGGCAGCAGTACCGGCGGCTTTACTGACTATGCCCTTAAGCACGGGGCAGCCGAAGTGTTGGCTGTTGAAAAGGGTACCAATCAGATGGATCGGTTGTTAAGGGGTAATCCCCTGATTAAGTTGTTTGAAAAGACCGACATTAGAGATTTTAAACTGGATCATGCCGTGGATATCGTCTTGATTGATGTCTCATTCGTTTCGCTTAAGGAAGTATTGCCGCACATAGCCAGTCTGTCATCGCAACAAACAATCATAGTAGCAATGGCCAAA
>JAJYIP010000032.1 GCA_021790005.1 bacterium | reverse complement strand
TATAGTCATAAATGTGCCGGATGCTTTTTTCGGAGTCATTTCGTTAGTAATGCAAATTTCTATGACAAAATTTAAGTGCAAGCTATCGATGCGTATTGTAATGATCAAAAAATAATTCTGTGCAAAATTGTATGTAATTTTTATTCTCTAAATTCTAAGATTATTGTCACCTTTAACTACTGTTATATTCAATGAATTTTTAAAATTCATCACGTCCTTGTGATAGGGCTTATGCATAAACTCTTTACAAACTGTAACTATAAAGGTACGCTAAGGGGTATAAATTAAGGAGGTTCCAAAAGATGTTTGGAAGACAAAAGGTAGCTACACTTGTAGCTGAGTTTTTGGGAACCGGCATTCTGACGTTGGCTTACCTAAGCGTCCAACGAACGAATATCGGGATACCATTTTTTGTCGGCATAGGTGCGGCAATCGCAGTAGCGTTGGCCGTTTACTTTTTTGGCGGCAACTCGGGTGTTCATTTGAACCCGGCGCTGACAATTGCCGTAGCTACGGCTCGCAAGATTAGTGTCGTAATGGGCGCTCTCTACATAGTGAGCCAGCTGCTTGGTGCTTGGGCTGCATATGGTGTTTACCACTATTTTGTGTCCAGCAGTTTGCCGCAAATCGGGGGACATTACAACGCTCACGTTTTGTTTGCCGAAGCCGTCGGCGCTTTGATATTGGCACTGGCATGGGGCGCGGCATACTTCCGCAATCTTGAAACCAGTAATCGCGCATTTGTTATGGGTGCAGGCTATGGCTTAGCAATTATTTTTGCCGGCGCTGTATCTACTAACTATGGTGTAGCCAATCCGGCCGTAGCACTTGGTATTCGTGCTTGGGATATCTGGGGATCGATGGGATGGGGTACATACGTACTTGGTCCTGTATTGGGTGCAGTAATTGGCGTCAACCTTTATTCGCTGCTATTTGCTCCGACTGAAAAAGTCAGCGGTGCTAAGGTGGCTGTTGCCGGGGCTAACGCAAACGTTTCTTCCAGTAGTTCTGGTCGTTCGACACGCTCTTCGGCTAAGAAGACAACGACACGCAAAACAACTGCGAAAAAATCTACTGCAACTCGCCGCCGCCGTTAAATAAAAACTTTAAAGCTTAGGAATCTGACTGCCTGCCATTATCGGTAGGCAGTTTTATTTTTGTGTGTTGCTCAAAGCTTACACTCAGCCATGTCTTATTAAATATACGTATTAAATTAATATAAGGAGATATCGCTCATGAAACGATCTCACATATTACTTAGCATAGCGCCAATAGCCGGATTAATTGCTTTACCATTAACAGGAACAGCCGGCGCTACAAGTATCACAGGAACGTCTAGTACGAGTTCGACTGCTCATAGCAGCCAGTCAACAACATCAACGATTCCACGTTCTATTATGCACAGTCAACAACTTAAGGCCGAAGCTGAAGTGCTTAATACTTCGACGTCCAATATTCAGGCGGCACATAAAGGTAAAACGTTTAAAAAATTATTATCTGCAGCTGGTATGACCAGACAAGAATTCATGAAGAAAGTTGCTCAGCAAATACAATCCGACCTTGAAGCAATGGGATACTCACAAAGCCAGATTATAATAACCAAACAACATTATTCAATTATGCATTTAAGACACGAAGAAAAGCATGAGAAAGGACGTAATTAGGTTAGTTAATTTTTAAATATTTGGCATAGGTTTACTTATAAGAATTGCTTATTCGAAAGATATTGATCGCTAAATAATTGTTTGGGATTACCTTAGTTACAGAATTCGGTATTGTTATCGTGGTAATATATTGCACGATAAAAAAATAGGATTACCTTGTCTTATGTTGATGTACATGGATCGTATATGTTGTCAGAAAGAGGTGTTGCTAGTGGCGTTTAAGGATCTACGTTTTGCTTAAACATTAATAACGATGAGCTATACTTAAAAAATATAAATAATCGTACATATAATCTTATCTATTGAAGATATTTTATAGGTTTGCGTATAATTAATTACACCGGTAAATTAGTTTACTGGGTTTTATCTTACTTTAACTCTAAGCGCTATAAGCCAGTCTTATTGATTCCTGTCTGCGAATTAGATATTAAATATTGTATAATTGCCTGTATTCACAATGGCGGAGGGAACGATGACAGAAGTATTGCGCATTTCGAGGAAATTTAATACTGACAATGCCTGGTTTAACGACATAAAAGATAAGGTTAGATCAAAGTTAAAGCATGACTGGGATCTTGATTTTTTTCCAAGCCCTAGCCTGACGGTTATGGGCAAAGATGAGTTCGCTAGATGCGCCAAACGCAATGAGTTATCCTTCAAAGTAATAGATTCGTTGAAAGATGATCTAAAATATGAACTGGCACTTTATTCTAATCCTTTGGCTACGACAATTGGCGAAGCTATTTATCTACGTAAAAACAGTCATTCCAGCTTTGATAGGTCCAATATAGCAGTGAAGTTTCGCGCTGACACAAGTCTTATGAGTGACCGGATTACTATAACTAATGCAATTGATGCTGCAACACCTTTAATTAATAAGTGGCCGATGGATTATATATTTAATCTCAGTGTCTGTCATATTAATAATTTGCAAGACAATTTTGATATGAAACGGATAAATCAGCAACTTGGGGGAATCGTATTGCCAAAAGTCGGTGTAGTCTTTGGCGACATTGAAATTGAGTCGCATAAGTATGGCTTGGCACCGAGTAAAGTTAATTGGTAATAATATCTTGCTCGAATTTTTTAATACCAGAGGCTGTCTTCGGGTAAGATGACGTATCAGGAAATTCAAGATTCATTATTTTGTCCCAAACGGCTATTACTAATTTTTTTGTCAGTTCCAATTCCCTTTCGTTAAATTCTAATGTCACACTATTAAATCTGGAACCGGCTAAATCGGGTTCGACGAATTCTATTGTCCCATGTGTTGTATGGTAATCTTTAAATCGAGTCGATGAGTCCACTAAGAGTTTATAAAAATAGAGTTGACGTTTATTTTTACGCATACGCATGTCTGATTCGGTAAAGCTTTTTCTCTGGTGCTGACCGGTTTTAAAATCAACAACCGTGATTGTTTTGTCTATAGCGTCAATGATTAAACGATCTATCTTTCCGTTTAAACGCATTTGGTCAATATTGATTGAAAACTTTTCTTCACTTAGATCGTTATCGCTTGTTCTAATATTAGACTGTTGAAGGTATGCACTCAAACTATGCTGACCGCGAACTAGCATTTGTTCATAAGTTGCTTGATCCAGAGTTTGACGTTGTAATTGTTTCGCAAACTCAGCAATAACTTCTTCAATTGTAGGTTTCGCCCGGTTTAGTTTAGTTTGGTTAAATTGCCAATTGAGTGTGGCGTGAATTGCCGTTCCGTATTTGGCTTGAATGTTGGAAATGGTTGGGAATTTTAGTATATGATCAATATAAAATTGAGCCGGACCACCATTACTTACATCTAGATAAGAGTAAAATTGAGTGAAGCTTAGCGAGAAGTTGACCAGTCGGTCTTTAAGCAGGGTTTTTTTGTCTACTGACAGATTGTTTAAATGAAAGCCTAATATAGCCGGTACAATCGCTTTTGTACTTAAAGCTGGAGCTGGCGGAAATGTGACGGTTTTTGAGGCTTTTGGTAAAAGTGGACTTATTAATTGGTCGTTATTGTCAATGAATTCGTTAAGGAATTTTAGGTGATAAGTTGCTTTGCCGTCTATATTATTGCTGTAGCTGACTAGGTATAAGTTTTGCTTAGCTCTGGATGCGGCAACGAAAAAGAGTCTGAGATTGTTGTCATTGCCCGTTTGCTTTATCCTGACGTGTTGAAGGTTGTCGGGTAGACTGATCGAATTACTTTTTTGAGTACTACGACCTCCCCAAGTGTCATCAAGAACATTAATTAAGAATACGGTTTTAAACTCCATACCTTTAGCGGAATGAGCTGTGATTAAATTGACGGCATCACTACTCTGCTGGAATGGTCTAGTGTCCAGTATATGAAGCTGCGCATTGTTGTAGTCATCGATAAAGCCGATCATATCTGTTAAGGTGATTCTGTCGTCGGACGATTTTTTAACAGTTTCGATTAGAATATTTAATTGGCCGATTCGATTCCATAGATCTAGATCCAGATTGTCAGGGTTTTGTTTTAGCGTATCAAAGTAGGTTTTGTAGTATGGGCTTTTTAAACTGGCAATTCCCGGTTCGTTAAGGTCTAGCGCCTGATTGCCCAAAAGATAGTTTAATATAATGTCATAAGTGGTTGATGCTTCAAGCTGGGATAGGCGTATAAAAAACTGAGCTATAGTTTTAGTGTCTGGGTGATTTAGTAGGACTTCCGTCCAGGCTAAGTGTTGATCGCTAACTTCCCAAGAGAGTTGCCAAATCAAGCTGGCTGGAAGATGCCAGTGTGGCTGGCTTAATACTTTTGGCCAGTAAGAATTGGCTTGCTCCTTTTGGTCAACGTTTTTGAGCGCAAGGACAAGACGGGCGGCATCGGTTATTTCAATAATTACGTCGTTATTTAAGATGTTGTCTCGTTTTTCGTAGTGAATGGATATATCCGTTGCATTGAGAAAAGGTATGAGTTTTTCCAGATATTTATGTTTGGGGGCCAGTACGGCAATCTCTGATGGTTTATGACCCTGACTGATGAGTTGCTTTATTTTGTTGGCTGTCCAGGCCAGGTGTTCGACTGCAAGCGGCAGTTCGATACGCATAATGGTTTCTTTGGCTGTCGTCTTTTCAGATACTAGCTGTTTATTAGCCAGATTAAGTTTTTGGTCTATTTGATCCCTAATGCCGGAGCTGAAACTTACTATTCCCGGCGTCGAGCGGTAGTTTTTTGTTAGATTAACAATTTCAACGTTACGGTAGTTTTTATAAAACCGTTCCATGTGTGTATAGTGGGCTCCTTGAAAACTGTAAATTGCCTGATCGTCATCGCCGACAGCTAATATGTTTGGCCGTCCTTCGTTTATTGGATTATCCGTCAGTAACTCGACCAATCTTAACTGGGCCTCGTTGGTGTCCTGGAATTCATCCAGCATAATATATTGGTAGCGTTCCTGTAGCGTCAGCTTGATGTCTCGATTAGCTTCAATACCTTTAATAGCGAAAAGGATCATGTCGTCATAGTCATAGTAGTTTTGTTCGCTTAGGGTTTTTAAATATAATCTGTAAATTTCAATCATGGCCATCTGGCGATTGGTTTCTTTTTCGTTAGATGCAACGAATTCGCCATCGATATTTTTAACTGTCCAGTCGTTCTTCCATTGGGTGATCGGTTGGGTTTTATTAGTAGTTTGACTTTCTGTAATGGCCTTATCTAGAGATTCGATCCATAAAGTTTTTAAGGACACTAGTCCGTATGAGGTTTGATCTGGCAGTCCAGCGCTCGCTTCGAGTAGATCTTTAAGAATGGGTATGGAAGCACGGTTTGATTTATAATCCGGACGCATATGCTCGGCCAGCAAACGGTTGGCTTGTTTGATGAACTCCAGATTCTCTAAGCATATTTGATGAAGCATGTCTGGTGTTATGAGGGCACGTTTGTAGCCACTAATCAAAGTTTTAATGTCGTTGATAAAAAACTCACTTTTAAGAGGGTTGTCGTAACTGAGACCGTTAATAATTTGTCTGATTACCTTGTCTATGACTATATCGTTGGCCACTTTAGTATCGTTCTTTATGTTAAACAATTCCGGATAGGCTTGGATAAGCTCGCTTCCAAAACTGTGATAAGTGGATACGGTAACATTTTGACTGTCGCGGCCGATTAATTTAGCCAAGCGATCATTCATAGTTGCGGCACCCGAGTCGGTATATGTCAGGCAGAGGATGTTTTGAGGTATGGCGTCAGTTGTCGCCAGAATATGACCGACCCTGGTAGATAAAAGTTGAGTTTTACCAGTGCCTGGTCCGGCGATTACCAAAACCGGGCCATCGGTTGTATTGACGGCCTGTTTTTGTTCAGGATTAAGCTCTTCGTAGGAGTCTAGATAATTAACCCACTTTGTCTGCATAGACTATATTGTAAGCTATTGTTGCTCGGTTTGTAGCTTGCCCTTCGGGCCGATCGATTCAAGACAGACTTGGCAGGTCTCTTCGCTACCGTAATATGTCAGCCACTGCCGACCGGCTTGGATCCATGGTTCATAGTCATGAAAAGCGATAGCATCAGCCGATTGGCGCAAGGCATAGCCCAGCCAACCGTATATCTTAAGTTGCCCCCTGACTACAGCCGCCCAATCTTCACCGACTGGAATGATGGTTGTGGGCATGTGGGCCCGGTAGCTTTTCATGGGTATGTTTTCAATCTTGCGTTTTAGGTTTTCGGCCACGAAACGTCCATCGTGTACGGCTGTTTGAGCCATACCGCTGTACGGTGTATTGGCATTGTCTCCCAATATGAAGACGTTATCCTCGGCTTGTAGGAATATATCTGTTGCGACTTTATGATTGTGTGTTAGCGTAAAGTTATTGGCACTAAAAAAAGGATGATTGGACATGCCAGCCGTCCAAATGACAGTATGGCTTTGAATTGGTTTTGAGTTAACCATCAGCTCATTAGCAGTTTCGCCTTGGACGGTCTGACCGACATAAACCTTAACACCTCTTTTTTCAAGTCTTTGTTTGATAGTCTTGGCGACGTCCTTTGGCATTTTAGGCAATAATCTGGGAGCGGCTTCAACCAGATCGACATGCACCGCTCGTCGTTCGATGCCATGTAAATCCATAAGTTTTTTCAGATAGTCCGGTAATGCGCCAGCCAGTTCGATGCCGGTTGGACCACCACCGACAACAATATAGTTTAAGTCGGGTTTGTGTTGACTGACTAGTTGTTTGTGAAGGTGATTTTTTAGTACCTCAATGTCATGGATGCTTTTAATGCCGAAAGCTAACTCTTCTAAACCCGGAATATTGAAGTAATTATT
>JAJYIP010000005.1 GCA_021790005.1 bacterium | reverse complement strand
TAAAATCCTTCAAACCAAACCTCCGGACAATTAAGTTTGCCTCTACAAAAACTATCAAATTCATTAATTCCAGATACATCCAGCCTGATGCCACCAGTTTGGATAGATTGGTTTTTCTCCGGACTTTTAGGAGGCATAATATCTAATATTAATATATAGCGTTTGTATTTTATAGAAGCAACGTTAATCTAAAAAGTGTCGGCTTCATTCAACCCCTTTTAGGGTAGTAGTATACTGGTTAAAAGGAACCGAATGGCAATTAAGTTAAAATACGAAACCGGTATCGCCACGACTGTACAGCTTATATTCGTGACGGTGTTCAATATAATCAACGGTACCGCCTCATCCATTGATCAATGCACCAATAATAGTGGCAATTGCGTCAGCAACATTGTTTTATCGTTGCTTTATTTCATGGTCTTATCGGTGGGCTTTGTGATTCTCTGGCTGATAGGCATGGAAACTCAAGACAAACGAAGTAAGCGATTGGCCCAATTGCTTATATTAGGCGAATTCGTTGTTGCCGGCATTTCCATATTCGATCTGACCCATCGGGATCCTTCAATTACCGGCCGGATGTCAAGCTTTGTTGATGGGGTCTTTTCTATATGGGTAATAATACTCGCAGTCCGCTTGCTAAGAGCTAATGGTGGCCGGATTAAAAAACATAGCAGGCTCGTTATTAAAAATGACCGTGATTAAAGTTCACCCCAATTATCTCCGATCTTAACGTCAACATCCAGACGAACGGGCAGGTCATAAACATTCTGCATTATATCTTGCAGCTTTTTAGCTACTTCAGTGGCCACCTCTTGCGGACACTCTACTAATATCGAGTCATGTATTTGCAGCAGTTGACGACAGTCGTTGTGCTGTTCTATCAGCATTGCTTCGCATTGAATCATCGCCAACTTCATAAGATCTGCCTCTGTTCCCTGTACCGGCATATTAATGGCTGCTCGTTCAGCGGCCGACCGGATCGCATAGTTACTTGAATGAATGTCTGGCATAGGTCGGCGACGTCCGAACATAGTTTCAACGTAACCTTGTTCGCGTGCCTTGTTAAGCACCGTATCCATATAATCAAATAGCGGCTTTCTTAATGACTTGTACTTGTCTATAAAAGTGGTGGCCTGTACCCGTGACATACCAGTCGCCACACTTAGTCCATGCGGACTCATGCCGTAGAGTATGCCGAAATTAATCGCTTTAGCGGCTGAACGCATCTGCTGGGTTACATCTTCCGGATTACGTCCAAATACTTCAGCCGCGGTCGCAAGATGAATATCGGCACCCCGATTAAACATGTCTATAAGACCCTGGTCGTGTGCCAACACGGCTGCTAAACGTAACTCAAATTGGGAATAATCAGCGCTAATTAACTTCTTGCCATGGCCGGCAATAAAGGCGGTACGAATTTTCTTGCCCAATTCGGTTCTAGTCGGTATGTTTTGCAAATTAGGATCAGTGCTACTCAATCTACCCGTCTGTGCAATCGTCAAATTAAATGTTGTATGCAACCGATTATTTGTATCAACCTGCTTCGGTAAAGTATCAACATATGTATTCTTGAGTTTGGCCATTTCCCGGTATTGAGTAATCAGGTCAATGACTGGGTGCAAACCGCGTAACTTATCTAACTCAGCCGCGGCCGTACTATAGCCGTTTTTGCCTTTTTTAATACCCTGGACATCTAGTTTAAGCTTACTAAACAGTATGTCAGCCAGCTGGGACGGACTGCCGATATTAAACTCCTGTCCAGCATAGCTATAAATTTCCTGTTCAACCCTAGACAGCATTTCGTTAATTTGAAGACTAAAGTGTTGCAAATACTTTGAGTCTAGTTCGATGCCAGCAATTTCCATGCGGGCTAAAATTGGAATTATTGGCCATTCCATAACTTCAAGCAACTTCGGGAATGCCTTGACTTGTTTTATTTTTTCAAGCTGTACTGCCTCGAGACGCTTAATAACAGCCACAATAACCGGCGCGCTAGCTTCGAACTCATCATGGTCAAGATCGTCGAGCGAGTTGCCCTGGTAATTTAAGTCCGTAAATGCCATATCGCCTAACGATTGATCACGGCGTAAGCTGTTCAATACGAAACCGGCAATTAAAGTGTCATGCTTAACTTGTGGCGGTTTAATTCCTAAGTTGATCAGTAATTTAATAGTAGTCTTGAGGTTGTGCCCTACCAGTGGCGGCAGATTTTGAAGTTTATCGGCAATTAATCGATGGTCTATTTTGTCTAAAGCAATTACAAAGGTGGTATTAGCGTCAGAACTTAAAACCAGCAATTTGGGGTTAATACCATGGCTACCCTCCGCCCGACTGGCGATATATATCTTGTCGGCATCTTCAAAATTTAATGCTTCAAGTTTCGAAGGCGTATCTACTATAACTCGCTTTCCAGCATTGAAATGATTAGTGGAGTAGCTGGCTTGGTGTTCGGCAATCTTGGTACTTAATACATCGGGTAGGCGCGAAAGTAAACTTCTAAATTCAAGCTTTTCAAGCAGTTCGGCCAGCGCTGCGACATTGGCATGACGTCCGTCGGTTGAGCGCAAATTAAGTTTGACAGGAGCATCCGTCCAAATGGCCGCTAATCGCTTACTCATGTATGCCAAATCCTTGTTTTCAATCAGTTTCTTCTTAACGGCGTCTGGCAATAGTTCAATATTGGCATAGATATTATCCAGGGTTTCGTATTTTTGCAGTAAATCAATCGCCGTTTTTTCGCCTATTCCTGGCACTCCCGGAATATTATCTGAGGCATCACCTTTTAGAGACTTGAGATCAAGATATTGATTAACTTTAATACCGTATTTAGCGTTGAACGAATCTGGAGAATAGAGTTCTATGTGACTTAAACCTTTTTTCAGCACAAACACGTGCACGTTGGCATTGACTAGCTGGAGCATGTCCAGATCAGACGTTACCAGCATGGTTTCTAATCCCTGCTGAGTAGCCTGCACCGCTAAAGCTCCCATAATATCATCAGCTTCAAAATCATCGAGCTCATAAAGCGGCCAGCCAAGGGCTTTAAGTAGCTCGTGTAAAACTGGAATTTGCTCATAAAAGTCAGGTGGTGCCGGTTTGCGGTTGGCCTTGTACTGCGGATATATGCTAACTCGCTTCCGGATGTTAGTTTTCGGTTTATCCCAAGCAACAGCCACATAATCAGGATTGATATGCTTCAGGACCTCGAAGGCCATGGTAGCAAATCCAAAGACACCCCCCGTTGGCGTACCGTCATTAGTCGATAAATTCGGCATCGCGTAATAGCCACGGTAAAAAACACTTTTGCCGTCTATGATAGCCAGTTTTTTGCGCTTTGCCTCCGCCATTACTATAACTATAACCTAACTGCAAACTAGATAATTAAAAACTCAGGGCAGCCGTTATTTTCTTTTCCAGGTCACTCACATCATGTCCTTCATTTAAAATAAACAGGTCACTTTTTTGCTTCACTTCAGACATGTCAAGCGAGGCGGCGTCACCATCTTTAGGACGGTTCATTTCAGCCGTTTCTTCCGCCATAAAGGCCTCAAACGACTTATCGTCGTTAATCCGTCGTTCCTGGCCACGGCTGACAAGGTTGGCCCGTATTCGCTCATACCTAATTCTGGGGTCAGCATCCAACCATACGACCAAGCCACCGTTGGCGTGAATAGCGTCCGCCTCGCCGTGATTGCGTAAGCTCGCCATTGCTAAGCCGCTATAGTCATGTTTATTAACCAATGCATCATAATGAGCTATAACTCTATCTACTAGAACACTTAGACCATAGCGGTGGCGCCACTCAGCACTCAACGCGCGCATATTTTCTCTTTCCAGCGACTGATCGCGGCGCTTAAGTTCAACTCTTAGAATATCCGTCATAGACATAAAGTAATAGCCATGATGTTCACTGAGCAGTTTGCCGAGCGTATCCTTACCGGAACCATTCGTACCAGCTATACCTATAAGTTTCAGCTGAGTTTTTGAAAAATCCGCCATTACTTGATGTAGTCGTGCAGTTTCTTAGCATCGCGGTGCTTGCGCAATTTAGCCAATGCCTTGGCTTCTATCTGCCTGATCCGTTCTCTAGTCACACTAAATTCCTGACCAACTTCTTCAAGTGTATGGCTTTTGCCGTCTTCTAGCCCGAACCTAAGCTTAAGGATCTTTTGCTCACGTTCGGTAAGCGCGCCCAGCATATCCTTAACCTGCTCTTTCAAAAGCTGGCTAGTGGCTGATTCTTCCGGACTAATAGTGTCCTCGTCTTCGATAAAATCAGCCAGAACCGAATCCTCTTCATCGTCACGGATAGAAGCGTCAAGACTTGATATGTCCTGTTTGATCTTCATAATATGTTCAACCTTATCGACTTCTATTTCCATAGCTTGAGCAATCTCTTCATTAGACGGTTCGCGGTTCAGCTCTTGAGTCAATCGTCTTTGCGTTCGAAGTAGCTTATTGATAGTTTCGACCATATGTACAGGAATACGAATGGTACGCGCCTGGTCGGCGATAGCCCTGGTTATGGCCTGCCTGATCCACCAAGTCGCATAAGTAGAGAACTTAAAACCTTTATCTGGATCGAATTTTTCAACCGCCCTAAGCAGCCCAGTGTTGCCTTCCTGAATTAAGTCCAGTAAGTCCAGTCCTCTGCCGACATAGCGCTTGGCAATGGACACTACTAGTCGCATATTAGCCTCTGCCATTTTGTCCTTGGCATCTTTGTCGCCAGCCACTACCCGCTTCGCCAATGCCAACTCTTCATCGGCAGACAGTAATGGAATTTTACCTATTTCACGAAGATAAAGTCTGACCGAGTCATCGGAAATATCGTCATCGACATATGCAACCGTGGCAACATCCTCAATTTCTTCTTCGCCTTCATCCAACACCCACTCGTCTGTAAAATTAGTTACGTCCGGTTCATCGGCCACTATTTCAATATTATCGTCAGCCAGATCGGTGTATAGGGCATCGAGGATTTCAGTATTAGCCGGCACATCGGGTATAACGTCAAAGATATCTTTCTGGGTGATGTGACCGTCTTTTTTAGCCTTTGTAATTAGTTCTTCCATTTTAGCCTTCAGCTCATCATTGGACTGCTGCGGCCCTGCTTTCTTAGCCATTATTGTCTCCTAGGTTATGCCTTAATAATTCATCTAGACGCTTGGCGGTATGAAGCAGATCTTCAGTAGTAGATTCATCCGCGTTCACTAATTGCCGGGCGATATTTAATTTTTTCTGTTTAACATACTGCTCTATGATACGTGTCTGCAATCGAGCCGCTTCGTATTTCAGTTCGCTAAGCTCGAGACCTTGATAGAGTTCCTCAAATTGTAATTGCTCTATTTTAACATAATCCGCGATATTTTCCGACCGACTCAACTTATCCACATCAATAACCGGATCAGACTTGATTAACTCAAACAGTCGTTTAGATGCCGGACGTCCCAGCATTTCCGGCTCAAGTGGATCTAAATATAACCGGAGCGTTGGCTGCATCAACACTAAACACAATAGGTGATCCTCGCTTTTAGCCACTTCGATTTGATCATTTGGCTCATGCGTGAATTCGATCTTCGACTTACGCAGCGCAACACTGGTTTTGCTATCTATGTTTGCACCGGATAGCTTGGCCTCCAATGCTTGCCGGCTGGCGCCGATGGTTTTAGCAATCAAATTTATATAATGATCTTTCTCAACCTCGTCATCTAGATTTTTAATAGTAGGTAATACTGCGTCAGTAAAATGACGTTTGCCCTCGGCACTACTCAAGTCAAACATTGTTTTTTGTCGGGCAATCAGCCAATCAAGCGCATAAGTATAATCATTGACTGCGGCTAGCCAAAGCGCCTGGTCTTTCTTAATAAGCTCATCAGGGTCTTTGCCGTCTGGAATATCTATGATGTTAAGTGATACATGCAAGCGGCTGGCAATACCAATCGCCCTATCAGTAGCACTGATGCCGGCTTTGTCGGTGTCAAAACTCAAACGGATATCTCCGGTAAATCTAGTCAGTGCTTTAAGGTTAGCCTCTGTTAATGCAGTACCGGCCGTGGCAACTGTTTGTTTTACTCCCGCCTGATGACTGGAAATAACATCAAGGTTGCCTTCAACTATAACCACAAAGTTATTCTCTCTTATAGCCGTTTTAGCCAGATGTAAACCGAAGACATGCCGGCTTTTATCGTAAAGTACGCTCTGGGGCGTATTAAGGTATTTCGGACCAAAATCGTCTCCCGGCAATTGTCGGGCGGTAAATCCTATGACTCTTCCTTGAGGATCCTGCAAGGGTATCATCAACCTACCCCTAAACATATCTGCATTGCGATCACTCCGTTGAGTAATCAAACCTGACTGACGCAACTCGGCTTCACTAAAACCGCGTTTTTTAAGAAACTCGCTTAGCGCCGACCCAGTATTAGGAGAATAGCCGAGCCGCCATTCTAAAACTGTTGCCTTGGTCAATTGGCGTTCGTTAAAAACATAGCTCTTCACATCGTTATTGGCCGCCAGCTGTACCTGATAAAAATGGGCAGCTGCATCCAACGCCGCCAAAAGACGTTCCTTATCCGGACCACGGCGCTTCCCGGTTGCAGGGCGGTATTGCTCTAAGTCCACACCAGCCTTGCGGGCCAAAATTTCAAGTGCTCCCTTAAAATCCACACCTTCCATTTCCATGACAAAACTAAACATGTTGCCGCCCTTGTTGGACGAAAAATCATGCCAGATCTGCTTTTCTGGACTAACCATAAAACTGGGAGTTTTTTCAGAATTAAAAGGGCTCAAACCGCGAAAATTTCGGCCTGTCCGTTTTAACTGGACATACTCACCTATCACGTCTTCGATAGACAGTCGGTTTTTTACCTCTTCTACAGCATCCATACTCTGGCTTCATTGTACGCTAGTTATGGCGTATCAGTTTGAACAGATTGATTGCTAGGTTGGTTGTGCCCTAAAGCGCCTCGTCGATTGCGTCGTTGATAACTCTCGCCTGGTGATAGCTGTGATCTATTAATGCTTTAATTTCATCGAAACTCAACTGACCGCTAATCACAATAGTGTTCCAAACTTTAGGATTGAGTTTTTGACCAGGTGTAACTTCTTCGTACTTATCCCTAAGCACTTTGGACAGTACCGGATCCGACCTCAGACTTAACTTAAGTAGCTGCTTGCCGGTTTCGAGATATGCAAACGGGGTATCGTCTAGACTGTAAACGATAAGAGTGTCGGAATGCGGCGTCGTCGCTTTAGCGCCTTTTTTGGATGCTAAATATTGGCCTACGGCGAGCGTCTCTTTTTGACTAAGCATGACTCTTAAACCAGTCGAGGTAGAATTGAAGTTCGGCAATTGAAGCCTGGATATCATCAAAAGCCCGGTGTACCTCTTTCTTATCATAGATAACATCGTATTTGGCTTGCATGATAATCTTGAACGAAGACACGTCTACCATGCGGTAATGCAGTAGTTTGTCCACGTCCGGCCACCACCGTTTTATGAAGTCGCGATCGTTATGAATACTATTGCCCGCAAGAATCGCAGGCTTGCCGTTAAACTGTGCATTAATGAAGCCGATAAGTTCATGCTGCACATGAGCTTCCGGTTTACCTGCGCGCTTAATCCTATCTATTAGTCCGCTGCTGGAGTGATGCTCCATCGCCCAATCATTCATCCGTCCCAATATTTCATCAGGCTGGGACACGCAGGCCTCATATGACGCTATGGTTGTAAAGCTTAAGTCCGTAACCTCAGCGGCAACCTCAAGAATAACATCGTTATCCGGATCCAAACCGGTCATTTCAAGATCAACCCAGAATAATTTTTGAGGTATTTCGTTCAGCAAATCTCTATCCATGCCAGACATTATATAGCCTGACAGGTAAAACTAGCTACTCTTTACGTGCAGCCGAAAGGGCGTCACTGTACCACTTGAGTTCTTCAAGCAAGCCAACTAGGTGATTACCCGGGTGATGGGGATTGGCTTTCATTGCTTCAGCAAGATTACCGTCTTCATCAATAGCTTCGTTAATACCCAGAAACGGTACGGCCTGAGGAATAACCACCGAACGACTCTCGGACAAAATTTCTTTCAAATGCATGGCCGCTCTGGCGCCACCCATACTACCGTGACTGACAATAGCACTTGGCTTACGGTTCAGTTCAGTTGTGATGTAGTCAATCGCATTCTTGAGCACTCCGGTAATAGAGTGGTTGTATTCAGGTGTTACAAAAACATACGCGTCATACGGCTCAATAGCCTCAAGCCATTTTTGGACTGCTGGATCTATTTTGCGATCCGGATTATAACGAGGACTGATCGGTTCATCAAAAAACGGTAACGGATAAGTTGCCAGATCCACTAGAGTTGCCTCAACCCCATTAATGTCCTGAGCGGTCTTAACCACCCACTTTGCCTCCTTTAGCGTAACCCGGTTTTGTCTGGTCGATCCGACAATAACTGCTAACTTCATGCGCAACTTCCTTTCTTTTTGTGCTATACTTAATATAGTAAATATAATACTATACAAAGTATAGCAATGGCAATAGTTATAAGCGACAATATTGAGTCCAGCACCGGATGTATAGCCAGCGCCATGAATGTTTTGGGTCAAAAATGGACAGCTCTTATCTTAAGAGACTTGTTTGAGGGGCCGAAACGTTTCTGTGAACTGGAACGATCAGTAGGCAACATAAATCCAAGAACTCTAACCCAACGACTAATAGCTCTCGAGCGACAAAACATTATAGCTGCCAAGGATGGCCGTTACTTGCTGACAAAAAAAGGCGTTGATCTGTTGCCGATTCTAAGACAAATGGCAACTTGGGGAGAAAAATACCCCACCACTAAAAAGCTTGGGGTTATTTAAAGATGGTCTGGGGCTTCTATGCCGAGCAGCTTGAGTCCGTCGCGTAGTTTATCGGCGTACATCGACACTAAGCCCAGCCGGATCGATTCTCTTGGATCACCTATAACCCGGTTTGACTCGTAGAAACGATTGAATACCTGAGTAGTCTCGTAAAGATAGGTGCACAAAAGATGCGGGCTTAATTCAGCCGCCGCCTGGTTGAGCACAGCGGCATATCTGGACAAACTCACCACAAGCGAGCGTTCATCACCCGTCAAATCATTAATATCTGTAGATTTTTGAGCACTAGCTTTAGATAAAATGCTTCTGGCACGAGCATGCGCGTACTGAATATACGGACCGCTATTCCCCAAAATACTGACCGATTCCTTGGGGTCGAAAATTAAATCCGCACCCATTCGTTGTTTGAGCATTGCGTACTTAATTGCAGCTAACACGATGCGCTCATCAACTTTGCCGCTCACTTCTTTGGCCGCCTCAGCTGCGCTATCCAGTATGTCAGTAGCCCTCAGCACAACACCTTTACGACTGCTCATTTTCTTGCCGCCGGTTAAGCGCACCAGACCATGGCTTAAATGTGTAGTCGAAGCAGCAAGTCCCGGATCAAACTGCTCCAACGCTTTAAGCACGACGGCCATATACTGCTCCTGTTCATTGCCGGTTATAATAAGTGAACGATCAGGGTTGTAATCTCGTTTTTTCAGCTGAAACAGTCCTAGCTCTTTTGCTTCGTAAGTAGGTAGACCCTGACTGTTAATAAAAACCCGGGTATGTAATCCGAACTTCTCGCCCGCAAAAACTACGGCACCATCACTTTTTTCAAATATGCCACGCCTCAACTGCTTATCTACTTCTAGAACACCCAACGGAGTAGCTTCACTCTCTGGATAAAAACGGTCGAAGTGTACTTTTATGCGTTCATAAAAAACATTGAAACCGTCGTAACTCCACTGCCTGGTAGTCCAATAAATCTGTCCCAGCGGAGAGGTTTTATCCATTGTTGCTTGGATTGCATATATCTTCTTATTTAAAGCTTGGATTGCATTTTTGGCCGCCTCAGCCGTTTCATAAGCTTCGCTACCGCGAACATAAGCCTGAGCCATCCATTCGCCCCGTTGCTCAGGATTTATATCATTAAGCTTGGCGGGATATTCTCCACCTAAAGCCTGAAGCATAGACCAGATAGCTTTTGCAGCATGTAAGCCAACATCGCCTCCATAGTTAACCCGGTAAACTTTAGCACCAGCCATTTCAAGAAGATTAGCAATCGCATCACCAACAACTGAAGTGTACAAATGTCCGGCATGAAGAATTTTAAACGGATTAGGGTCAGAGAATTCAGCCACAATAACCTTACCTACCAGCGATCGCTCAGGCTGAGCATGACTGGCTTCAATGAGTGCCACTACGTTTAAGCGGATATTTATAAAACCTGGGCCAGCGACTTCAACATTTTCTACCCAATCACCAAGCTTTAACTTTAAAGCATCACTTAGCTTTGTCGCGAGTTGAGTGGGATTAACGCCCTGCTCTCTGGCGCTCTTTAGGGCTACGTTAGTGGCAAAATCTCCAAAAGCTTCTTCCGGATAGCTTAATTCGACAAGCTTGGCATCCCGGATGCCTGCAACCTCAGCGATAGCCTCTCGTAATTTATTTTCCATTACCGTAGATTATAACAGAGGTTAGCTTGGTTGCCGACGCCGGATATGTGCCACCATATCGGAAGCCCCCCTCAGCCAAAGTTGCTGGGCTAGCGTCCAGCATATCCAATAAGTAGAACTGATGAAGGCAAAAAATCCAATTACCGTCTGAATCATGACGCCGTAATCCGCTCGGTTAAGTAAAACCGCTGAGACATCGAATAGTAGTCCGCCCGGATCTGTAAACACACTCCAACTATTCCACCTCAAATCCCTTCCCAGATAAAAAGCAAAGCTGGCAACAAACAGCACTACTAGTACCAATAGCCAAGCCGTTACGTCGCGCAAACGACGCTTTAATTCCCTATGTACCAGGTAAAGACTGGTGATACCCATTATTACGCTTAAAAAAATAAAGGCCGAGTAGACGATTGAGTCAAAAAATATGGTCGCCGTCGAACTCATCTCCTGAATATGCGCAAAATCGCTAACCATGTAAAAACTGTTTGGCAAAAAGAGTAGCCATATAAAACTTAGCAACAACGGCTCCCAAGCTGACCACAGTTTATTTTTTAAAACCACAACTAGCCGCCAAGCTATGAGTAATGGCACGGTTGCCAAACCAACATTAAACAACAGATAGATATTGGTAATACTCTTATCCAGATAAAACGAATAGCCTAACAATCCGCACGCTATAAGCAGACCCGTAAGCAGTACTTTAATCAGCTCTTTGACTGAATGTCTTTTAGCCATTACCAGTATTATAGCTGTTTAGCCATAAACTTACTGGCTTAACATGACTTTAAATTTTTCCACCAAATCGACCGGCTCGGGATCAATCTCGCTGGCAATAGCGGTATACAGAGTAACGAAATCTCCTAGTAAAACAGCATATAGGAGGTGCTCCAGAATATTACCGCCTTCTAAGTTAACCGCGATAGGCTCCGGTCGTCGCCCGCTCAATAGTTGATTGCTCAACTCGAATCGCTTTTGAATGCGCGGATGCTCCAATGTGGATCGTAAATCAATAATCGTATATGGTTTTTCGACAGGTTGTTCACTCCATCCTATAAATTCATTGTGATTGAATTCAGAATATGTTCCCGTCCAGGCAACATGTTTGCCGTTCTCGTTATAGCTAATCTTCCATTTATAGGCAGCTGGAGCCATTTTCGGACCGCCGTAAATAACAACTGATTTATCCAAGCATTCGAGGGCTATTTTTTTGGCAAGATTATTTGAAGTAGGTTGCGTAGGATCCCAGGACGTCAGTTTTTCACGCAGAAAATCAGCTGCCGGCGCTAACAAATCGGGATTATCGTCGACCAGTACACCGGCCTTATGGCCAATCTCGACCAAAGCCTTTAAGTTATAGAAGACGGCATAACGCGGTTGCTTGGCTGCCGGCAAAACCACTACCGGATAATTTTTGTCTTTAGCAATTTCCAGTAGCCTGCCCCCACCTGCAATGACGACTATTTTGGCACCCTTAACTTCTGCTTCGTTAAGGGCACTGAGGGTTTCTTCAGTATTGCCGGAATAACTCGAGACAATGCACAAAGTCTGATTGGACACATAAGCCGGCAAGTTATAGCCACGCACAATTTCAAACGGCACATTAAAGCCGGGCCAAGTCTGTCCCAAACTGGCGGCCAAAGCCGATCCGCCCATGGCCGCATAAACGATGTTGTCTATCCCCCCCAGATCAGCATCAAAATTGAAATCATAAACTAGCTGGTCAGGTTCCTTTGAAGCTATACCTAGGGCGTCCACCTTGTCTATACGGTGAATGAACGATAAATCATCAAGCATTAAGCTCTCCTTCTTTTGTTTTATGTGCCAATGTAATATATTATAGCCTAAAGCGTAATAAGCCGGTTTAGGGGGGGCAATAATGTTTGGATACCAAAATGATAAGCAATCGGATGATGGCCAAAGCACGGTCGCAGCAGCGACGCAACAACCGGCAACCGGTGGTTGGGATACTCCAGCTCAAAATGTCAGCACCACTGTACCGCCGGATAATAATGCCAATACTCAACCAGTTAATCCCGAGCTAGAAGCCCTCAGCAGTAATTTGGACACCCCGGGTGTACAACCAGCTGTCAATGATGATCTATTGACCATCAAACAGCAGGCGCTTGGCCAACTATCTCCCTTAATCGATCACTTGGAACAAACTCCCGAGGAAAGATTTAACACCACCATGATGATGATTCAAGCTAGCGATAACCAAAACCTTATTAAAACCGCATACGATACTGCCCAGCAAATAACCGACGAGAAGAAAAAGGCCCAAGCATTACTGGATATAGTTAATGAGATTAATTATTTCACGCATAAAAATCAGACTAGTAATGTTCAGGAATAAAAAAAATTAATAAACTAAAAAGACCCTGCGTCAGCGCGGGGCCTTTTTATATACCCTATTAACCGGAATTACATCATGCCCATGCCGCCCATATCTGGCGCAGCTGGTGCAGCTGTTTTGGGTTCTGGTACATCTACCACCAATGCACCCATAGTCATTGCAGTGCCAGCAATGCTGGTCGCATTTTGCAGCACCTCTCGGGTAACTCTTGCCGGATCAATAATGCCAGAAGACTTCATGTCGACTAAACCATTGGGCTTATTAACATCGACACCGGTGCCGGCTTTACTGTCTTTAACTTTTGGCAGCCATTCGTCAGCGTTCAGGCCAGAGTTGGTTAAAAGAATTCGGAATGGTTGCTCTAAGCTGCGGAGTAATATCTGCTTGCCGGCGTTAACCGAATCATCGTCTTTAGAATCGACTTTAATGGCGGACTGAAGATTAATTAGTGTTACACCACCACCCGGTACGATACCTTCGCTTAAAGCTGCTTTAACAGCGGCTACGGCGTCGTCTACTCTAAATTTCTTTTCTTCAATTTCAGTCTCGGTTGCACCACCAACCTTGATTACCGCTACCTTACCACTTAGAGCGGCACGACGCTTTTCAAGATTTTCTCGATCATATTCACTACTCGATTGATCAATTTGGGCGTTAATCTGCTTGATGCGAGCATCAACTTCAGTTGAGTTGCCATTACCTTCGATGATGGTCGTATCATCTTTAGTAACTATAACTTTGCGAGCCGTACCGACAACATCCAAATCGACGTTTTCAAATGTCATACCTCGATCTTCAGTAATAACCTCAGCACCTGTCAGGATAGCAATGTCATTTAATATATCCTTGCGCCTGTCGCCGAAGGCTGGAGCCTTAATTGCAACAGTATTAAACACGCCTTTGAGACGATTAAGAACTAAGGTGCCCAAAGCCTCGCCTTCAACGTCTTCAGCAATTAATACGAGGTCCTTCTTGCCACTCTGAGCCAATTTCTCAAGTAGTGGCAGGAATTCTTGAATTGAGCTAATTTTCTTGTCGGTAATAACGATGGCCGGCTTGTCATAGACCGCCTCCATGCGAGTTGTGTCTGTTACCATATACGCGCTGACAAAACCACGGTCAAATGTAAAACCTTCCACCACCTCTTTCTCTAATAGTAGTCCTTGGCCTTCCTCTACCGTAACGACACCATCTTTACCAACGGCATCCATGACATCGGCTATAAGAGAACCGATATCCGGATCTCCGGCCGAGATTGTTGCAACTTCAGCTACCTGACTTTTTTTGCCCTGAATATCTTCCGCCATAGTATTGAGCTTGGTTATGACTTCATGGGCGGCAGCTTCCAGACCCTTGCGAAGCAGCATCGGGTTGTGGCCG
The DNA here is from genome assembly GCA_021790005.1 of bacterium. Lineage (GTDB taxonomy): Bacteria > Patescibacteriota > Saccharimonadia > Saccharimonadales > UBA4665 > JAJZWH01. Next base: position 20,213 of record JAJYIP010000005.1, on the reverse strand, counting down.
GCCGCAATCAGCTTGTTAGCCTCGTTCAAAATGTGATAAGTCAAAACTGTTACGGTAGTAGTACCATCTCCGGCAACATCATTCATCTTACTGGCAGCTTGCTTAATAAGCTCAGCACCGACTTTTTGACCCAAAGTTTCGTCATCTAAATCTGCTAATTCAACACTTTTTGCAACCGTTACTCCGTCGTGCGTAACTGTCGGGTTGCCATAAGACTTGTTAATAACAACATTGCGTCCTTTAGGTCCCATTGTCGTTTTAACCGCGTTATATAAAATGGTCGCACCGGCTAATACTCTACGCCTAGCGTCTTCATCGTAATATACTTTTTTGGCCATTGTCTTCTCCTATTTAACGGTAGCTAATATATCTTCTTCTTTAACGATGACGTATTCCTCATCGCCGACTTTAACGTCAGTAGTGCTATAACTTTTATATACAATCCTATCGCCAGCCTTTACTTGCTTAACATCCTTACCGACAGCAAGTACTTTGGCGGTCTTTGGCTTTTCGGCTGCATTATCTGGTATGTAAAGTCCGCTGGCTGTCTTGGTGGTCGCCTCTTCAGCTTGAGCCACGACATATTCTGACAACGGATTGAGTGGGTTGCTCATGAACTTCATCCTCCTTGATTGCTATTAATCGTTAGCACTTTTAATACATGAGTGCTAACATCTAGCACTCAATATATAGGACTGCCAATTCCCATGTCAAGAGTCTTAGCCCCGACTTAAGACCGTCCAGGTCAAACTTATGATTTTTGGTTTCTAATAGCTGAACAACGACGAGTGGATTTTGCTATACTACCCTAATGCCTAGCATTAACAAAAAGGTCTTGATGTCTGGTGCTGAATTTTTTAGCGTCGTCGAGTTAAACCCATATTCAAAACTAGACAATCAGCCAATTAAAGAACGCGCAGTCAACGAATTTAATTCCGTTCGGGAAGCATTCGAACAGTCCGGTATTGAAGTGATTAAGGTTGATGCTCCGAAAAACTGTCAGGACGGCATATATACGGCCAACTGGGGTCTTAGCTGGCGCGGAAAAACCGTGCATTCATCTCTACCCAATCTACGCCAGGCCGAACAGCCCTATGCCCGTCAAGTATTGGAGTCACTGGGAAAAGAGGTAATCATGCCGCCTTTTAGGTTCAGCGGTCAGGGTGATGCCCTTCCCTGTGGCAATTATCTTTTCGTGGGCAGCCATTACCGAACTGATCCTCGGATGCACGAATTCCTGTCATCAGTTTTCAATTGCGAAGTCATAGGTGTCAGGACAATTCCTGAATTAGACGATAACAATCAACCAGTTATCAACTCAGTCACCGGATGGCCGGACAGCTTTTTTTATGATCTAGATCTTGCGCTTTCGGTTTTGACGCCCAATCTTATCGCCTGGTGCCCAGAAGCTTTCGATGAGACGAGCCAGGCCAAGATTGCGGCCTTACCAATTGACAAAATAGAAGTCAGCATCCAAGAAGCTAGAGACGATTTTGCCTGTAATCTAGTATCTACGGGCGAGACGATTATCATGAGCGACCGGGCGCCAAATTACCAGGCCGAACTTGAACGGCGTGGTTTTAAAACCATAACACCACATATTACCGAACTGTCCAAAGGCGGTGGCTATATTCGCTGCTGTAGCTTAACGCTTGACTAGCTGCCTCAGCGCTTGCCGAGTTGTCTCAAGCTCGTTCCAGGGATGCTCTCCATCAGCCCTTTCAATCGTTTTCTCGTGACCTTTACCCAAGAGCAATACTGTATCACCTGGTTTAGCCCTTCTCAGACTAAAACTGATAGCCTCGGTACGATCGTGCACCAGAAACAGGTCTTTATCTTTAATCTTTCCTGCCGACTCAGCACCACCAGCAATTTGGTTCATAATTTCAACTCCGTCAATATCCCGGTCGTCCTCTTCGGTAACAATCACTTCGTCAGCGTATTCACCGGCTAATTTACCCTGCACCGCTCGCTTTTCGACGTCCCGGCGTCCGGCGCTACCGAACATAACGATTAGCTTACCTTTAAGTACCGGTTTTAGATCTTTGAACAGCTTCTCGAAGCTGTCTGGTGTGTGTGCAAAATCTACGATCGCTGTAAAATCCTGGCCTTCGTCAAGAGTATTCATTCTACCCTCGACACCTTCAAGCGCGGCAATCCCCTGCTCTATTTGTTGCGCGCTTAGGCCTAGAGTTTTGCCTACACAAACCGCGGCCAAAGAATTAGAGACATTAAAGCTACCAGGTAACTGACAGTTAATATTTAGTGACATGTTATCAAGTTTTACTTTATAGCTGATGCCGTCTTGCTTAAGCTTGATATCTGTTGCCCGGATATCGCCTTTTTCAATACCGTATGTCAGCACATTGGCCACGTCTTTCGCGAAGTATTCCGCTGAAGGATCATCAGCATTAATTATGCCCACCCTCAGACCCTTGAGGTTTCGGTTAGTCTGCTTAAACAGTTTTCTCTTTGCATCACGATATCTTTCAAAAGTTTTGTGGTAATCCAGATGTTCATGAGTCAAGTTAGTCATGACGGCAATACTGTACGGCACCCCCCAAACTCGGTTCTGGGCCAATGCATGACTGGTTGTTTCCAACACTAGCCACTCGATGTCCTGCGCTTTCATAGCCTTAACACGCTTCATTAGCAATGGCACACTTACGGTGGTCATGTGGGCAATTTGCGGTTTTACATCGCCGCCAACACCATAACCCACTGTGGTCATTAGTCCTACTTTGTAACCAGCATCCACAAGCATACGATGGATTAAATAACTGGTTGAGGTTTTTCCGTTGGTGCCAGTCACCCCGATGACCTTTATTCCTTTCAAAGGAAACCCATTAACGGTATTGACGAATATTGCTTCAGCCAAATGTCCATATGGTTCAATGGCTGAAAATACTGACTTGGGAAGAAATTTTTTTACAAGTGATCTTGGATTCATAGCATTAAGTATAATCTATGATTTTGAGGTTATTTAATGATGGCTTGCTTGATGGCTTGGATCTCCTCGTCCAGAATACGATCAAAGTCTGGAATAATTGTTTGCATCGCGTCAAAAATCGCTGTCGATTCTTGTCCGTCCATCAAAGGTTTAATTTCTTCCAGCTGTTCATTGCTAAGCCCCTTAGCTAGCCTGAGACCAATACGGGCTTTAAGTATTTCATAAACACTCTCAAACACGATATCATTCGTATTTGGTGGCATATTAAACAACTTGACAATTTCATTGATTTTTTCATCATAATTTTTCATTTTTGTTTTTCCTATCTATAGTCTGGGTTTATCTTTTTACAATGTTACACCTACACCAAACCCTCCAAGGGCCAGGTGTCCAGCGGTACCGACAAGTCTAACTCTATTCCTTCTAGCTTCTTCTTCAACATCCCTTGTGAATTCTCTAGTTAAACCCAAGGGTCCGACATATACGTATCTAGATTTACCGGCGTTTTTCAAATAATTTTGGTCAAGTTGTTCATTAACTATTTTGTTGGTTAGGTTACCCCTTGCGATAACATAACCTTTTTTAGAGTTCTTTTTATTCTTTCCGTCTTTAGCATCTTCGACGACATTAAACTCTAATCCACCAAGCGCTCGGTTAAAGTCAGTTGCAAAAAACTTCACCGAACCCAAGCCAACAGCAAATCCTAGAGCTGGATTGATTAAACCGGCTGCACCGGCGACCGCACCGGCGCCGATCATTAGGGCTGTCTTTTTTAAATTACCTTTAAACCTTGAGTCGCCAAAATATATGTCTCCAACTCCAGATTGCTGTAACCACCAGTTATAAAATCGTGCTCGTTTAGTGTTAGGGTTTTTAAGTATACGTTGCGACTCATTAACCCACGATTCGCCATGAGCGGCATTTAGGGCTGCCATGAATAGTTTGTTAAAACCAAGTATTTTTCTCTCTACATCAGCATCATTGATACCTTCTTTAAGCAGTCTATCCTTTAACTCATTGACAGCTCGGACTCTAACCCCATCAAGCTCACGTCCTGCCTCTAACACCAATTCGTTAGTTATTTTTTTATTACGATATTTCTGTTGTCCACTTAAGGGGTTTTTTACTCCACGAATTCGTTTACGAAACAATCCTGACTGTCGTCTTTGGGCCGTAATATCCGCGTAGTTTTGAAATTCTCGTGTTTCACTAACCCTAATTTCATTAATCCTAGACTCGTATTCTTCCATTTCATCTTTTGTAAGTAATACGTTCAAGCCTAGGTTACTAGCTTCTGGGGTTTCAGGATCAGTTGCTAGATCATCGGGTTTACTAGCTTCTGGGGTTTCAGGATCAGTTGCTAGATCATCGGGTTTACTAGCTTCTGGGGTTTCAGGATCAGTTGCTAGATCATCGGGTTTACTAGCTTCTGGGGTTTCAGGATCTTTGACCAAACTATTAGCACCGGATTGACATGGCTTACTCAAGTAATTACCATCAATGTCATAAAGTCTTTCACCTTTGAGAAGTCGTTTAGTGTCTTCTTGTGTAAAAGCACCTCCAGCTTTTATAAGATTTAGCAAAGCACCGATTCGTTCGTTGGTGCCACTAGCTAGTTTGTCATTGCCAAATGTACTCAGATCATACAACCCATCACCCATTGAATCGCTTTGATTAGAGTCACTGATTTGACTGCGATCTTTCGATCGTAAGTCCATAATCAATTTAGCCCGACAGAGATCAATACCGTCATCAAGCAATTCATTTATACCGGCCATGTATTTAGTCTTAAATTCTTCGACTTCTTTATAAGGACGGGTTTTTAATATTTCATCAAATACGGATTTTTTGGGGTGCACAGGATCGGCAATAACATTGCCATTCTCATCGATAAATGTGCTATTGCCTGATCCGTAAAGTTCAAGCTGAGCTTTATCGTTAAGGTATCGAACCTCTTCGGTAATGCTACGTTTTTCGACACCAATTTCAATACTTTTTAACATGACGGCCTGTCTACCGGCAATATCAGTTTCAATCAAACCAAGGCGCATTCTTTCATTCATGTGACTTTGCCTATCCTTTCATGTGAAGATATAATTGTATTGCAAAACGAAAATAATTTAGATTTTTCAAACTTAGTTTATCACTGTTGTGCCGTTTTGTCAATTTGGTTATGTTTTATATAACTTTATCAGGCATACGCAACGTGTTAGTCTAATTGAATATGCGAGTTTTGGGAATCGAAACCAGCTGCGATGAAACGGCTGTGGCAATCGTTGATGACGGCATTGACATGAAAAGCAATATCGTAGCTTCCAGTATGCGGTTGCACGTGAAATACGGTGGTGTCGTACCAGAAATTGCCGCCAGAAGTCATATCGAAGCCATCATCCCGACACTGCAGGAAGCTATTGAGCAGGCAAGGACCAGCTGGGAAGAGATTGACGCCATAGCCGTAACATACGGAGCCGGTCTAGGCGGTAGCTTGTTAATTGGCGTGCTCACAGCACGAACACTGGCTATTACTAAAAACAAACCACTAATTGGCTGCAACCACGTCTTGGGTCACATATATGCCAATTTTATCCGTAAAACTGATCTTGGAAACTACAAGATCGTTGACCATAATCCCGAATTCCCTATGTTGGCAGTTGTTGTTTCCGGCGGACACACGCAACTAGCCTTGTTCGAAAGTCATCTCAAATATCGTCTATTGGGTCGGACACAAGATGATGCTATAGGAGAAGCTTTTGATAAAGTCGCTAAAATTCTTGGACTGCCCTACCCCGGTGGACCCAGTATTGCTGAAGCCGCTCTTAAAGGAGACGGTCAAGCCTTTAAATTACCTAAAGCGAGAGTTGGAAAATACGACTTTAGCTTTTCCGGACTAAAAACAGCCGTTCTAAGGCTAGCTCAGGAACAAATCGGGGAATCATTCGACTTTCCATCCTATCGCCTGCCAGAACGCCTGAATGAAGGCCAGAAGGCCAACATTGCAGCCAGCTTCCAACGCATCGCCGTAGAGACTATCACGGACAAGGTTAGCGTAGCTATAGACGAATTTAATCCAAAAAGTATCGTTTTAGCTGGGGGGGTGGCAGCTAATATGGCGCTGAGGACCAAACTCAAAACCATAGTTCCCTGCCCTTTAATCATCCCAGACATCAAGCTCTGTACCGACAATGGCGCCATGATTGCCGCGTTAGGCGGGTGGCAAATTAAAAATCATTTACCCCTTGCTGATCCTTATACTTTGGATATTGCGCCCAACCTGACTATGTAAGAAGTTAGCACTCAGGTATATTAGTGATATATGAAATTAGCCAAAAGCTACCAACCGGCATTGTATGAAACCGATATCTACGCCTTGTGGGAAAGAAATGAGGCCTTTAAGCCAAAAACGGGCCATGAAAGTTTCTCCGTAGTAGTTCCCCCGCCTAATGCCAATGGCAATCTACACCTTGGTCACGCCCTGTCATTCTCTCTACAGGACATTGCCGCTCGATACCATCGGGCAAAAGGAGAACGTGTACTCTTTTTACCGGGTGCCGATCATGCTGGATTCGAAACACAGGTAGTTTATGAACGAGAGCTGGAAAAGCAGGGCAAAAGTCGGTTTGACTATTCACGTGAGCAGCTGTACGACAACATTTACAATTTTGTTGCTGCCAATCGTAATAATTTTGAAGAACAAATCAGGCGGCTAGGTGCCAGTGTCGATTGGTCGCATTATACTTTCACGTTAGATGATCCGATTGTTAAGCAAGCTTATGAGACATTCCACACGATGTGGAACGAGGGCCTTATTTACAGAGGTGAACGTCTTGTTAATTTTTGTACTTTCCACGGCACGGCTTTTGCCGATATAGAGGTTGTATACCAAGAAGATAATGGATTTCTTTGGCAAATTCGTTATCCTCTAACAGATGGGAGTGGGGAAGTGTTGGTAGCGACCACCCGGCCGGAAACAATGTTCGGTGACGTAGCCATAGCAGTCAATCCGGCGGACGATCGTTACAAAAACTTAGTCGGCAAAACCGTTAGATTACCCTTAACTAACAGAGATGTCCCGATCATTGCTGACAGTTACGTCGATCCTAAATTTGGTACTGGGGCGGTTAAAATAACACCAGCCCATGACCCAAATGACTTTGAAATAGGCCTAAGACACGATTTGCCGAGAGTTTCTGTAATCGGATTTGACGGCAGACTGACCCACGACACACCGGAAGGTTTCCGTAACTTAACCGTCCAGGAGGCAAGGGAAGCTGTAATCAAGGCATTGACCCAACAAGGTTTCTTGGTTGACACCCAAGACTACGCGCACACCGTCGGTCATTGCTATAAATGCAATACGGTAATTGAGCCGCTACTAAAAGAACAGTGGTTTATAAACATGAGACCTTTAGCAAATCGGGCAATTGAGAGCCTCAGGGCAGGGGACATGAACTTTTTACCTAAAAACAAGCAACACCAACTGGAAACCTATCTTGAAAACGTTAAGGATTGGAACATCAGCCGCCAAATAGCCTGGGGAATACCGATTCCGGCGTTCCAAAACGACGAAGATCCCGGCGATTGGATATTTGATGAGCGCGTTGATCAAGAGGTAATCACTTTAAACAACCGAGTGTACCGTCGTGATCCCGATGTGTTTGACACTTGGTTTAGTTCTAGTTCGTGGCCCTATGCTACACTCGGCTACCCCGATAGTAACGATTACAAGGAATTCTATCCTTTAAGTTTAATGGAAACCGGTTTTGATATCCTTATGCCGTGGGTCAGCCGAATGTTGATGATGGGTCTGTATGTTACCGGTAAGGCCCCCTTTAAAACAGTGTATCTGCACGGCCTAGTAACAGACGATCAGGGCCAAAAAATGAGTAAGAGCAAGGGTAATGTCATCAATCCCATGGAGGTAATCGACGCCTTCGGCTCTGACGCACTAAGAATCGGCATGATAACCGGTCAAACCCCGGGTAATAACCAACCTTACATAGCCGCCAAGGTAATCAGCGGACGTAACTTTTGCAATAAACTCTGGAATGTCGCCAGATACATCGAGTCCGGAATTGAGTCGTTTGAGGGCAGGGAAGATGCAAAACCTAACAGCGGTGCCGACCACTGGATATTAAACCGTTACACTCAAACACTTAGCGACGTAACAGGACTGATGAACGACTATCGTTTTTCTGAGGCTTACGAGCGTATATACCATTTTATTTGGGATGATTTTGCCGATTGGTATATCGAACTTAGCAAACTTCAACCCAACCAAAAATTACTCGCCGCCTTACTGGAGGCCATACTGATTTTAACGCACCCCTTTGCCCCATTTTTAACTGAAACCATCTGGCAAACCCTGGAACTCAAGTCCGACTCTTTGGTAAGCGACCAAACTTTTACACGACTAGTGGAAGTCGATGACAGGCAAGCTAGAGAATTTGCCAGCATAAAAGATCTGATCACCATCGTCCGTTCAACCCTTAAAGCAATTGGTGCTAAAGATGTTAATCTGTACTACCGCGACGAACCGATCGTTGAAAAGTATGCCACGTTAATACAAAAATTAGGCAATCTTAAATCGGTGCAGCTTAACGATAGCGAGAAAGGCACCTCCTTAAGCGGCACGAGTCTTAACGTCTGGCTGGATATAGACCAAAACCTTATAGAAAACTATATATTGACCCTGGACGCTAAAATTCAGGCCTTGCAAGCCGACTTGAAGCATTTACGCGATCGGCTCAACAATAAGGCCTATGTTGACAAAGCCCCGACTCAATTAGTAGAAGAAAGCCGCAACCAGCTAATCGAAGCCGAAAAGACTCTTGAAGCTCATTTACTGGAAAGACAAAGATACAAGATTTAATGTGATGGCATATCCAAGGCCATCATGACTTGCTCAACCGATTCTTCGGGCTGGGCATAATCAAACCACAACACATGCCAACCAAGCTCTTCTGCCACTGCAACATTTTCCCTGGTATCGTCAACTAATAGGATCTTGCTCGGATCAACGCCGGACTTTTCCGCCGCCAACTTAAATATCTGCGCATCGGGCTTAATAAGACCGATTGCTGAAGAGTCGATGGTTACATCGTACTTCAGATCCGGAACAACTCCGCCCTTGATTAGAGAGGGAAGTAGACCGGGCATAATATTAGTCAGTAAGCCAACACCGTAATTCTGACTGGCCCACTCAATCACTTTTTGCATTCCAGGCATAGGCTCAACGGCTTCAAGATAGTATTTAGGCCAATCTAGTGACGGAATAGCCAGACGCTTTGCGATAAGGTCATTAAAATCCTGCATGCTTAGAGTGCCACGACAAGCGTCCGAGTTATAGTGCAGGAAAGCCATCTCTACTAGATCCGGCGGCACTGCGTAATCTCTCGCAATCCGTGCAAATGCCCGGTGGTAAAACCTCACTAAGCAACCATTGACATCAAAATATATAAACCTGACGCCTGATCTGGTTTCTTGAAGGTGGGTCACTGGCTTGGCTTTAACACCCAGCAATTCATCTAAACCCATATCAAGAGCCCGAGCTATGTTCTGGATAGTAAAAATTGATGGGGATTTAATAGCGCCACGCTCAATTTTAGTAAGAGTCGAGAAGCTAAGATTGGCAGCCTGACATAGTTGCTGTTGGGTTAATCCCGCACTACGACGCATTTTTTGTAAGCGTTTGCCCAACCCCTTCTCGTCCATAGCCATATAGTACCAGTAACAGGTGCAATAGCCAACTTAATCTAGGTTTTTATAGCTTTACTTGAATAACGAAATCAAGAAGGGTGATAACGACAAAAAACGTAAATAATAAAGTAACAGCAACCATAATCCACACTCTTGAGGTATTACCATAGCCAATACGTTTCCCCATCTGGGTATAAACAAACGCGGCTGCCCCTGAAGCGATAATTAAAGAAAATATGTTATTAGACATGGTTATTTAATCCTAGAACGACAGTTTTACAGCCAACTCTTCCAATTGGTGAGTCGTCGGCCTGAAGTGCTCGTCCGGTACCGCATGATATTCTTCAATCGTAGAGAAGGGGAATACTTTTACGTGGGCATGATCTGCAACTTCCAAACCTTCAACCATAACACCAATGCGGGCTTTATCCGGAAAGGCTTTCCTTAAACTGCGACCCGCATTTTGCACGACCGCCATTAGTGCCAGATAATCGGGCTGATCCAGATCCCAAATAGTACCAACTTCGCGTTTAGGAAAGACCAGAATCTGACCAGGCTGAACCGGATTAATGTCCATAATGGCAAGCGTAAGATCATCCTCGTGCACTTTAACACTCGCTATCTCACCGTTGATGATTTTGGTAAATATACTGCTCATCGCTTAATTGTCTCATTAATTCACACATAACTTAAGTGGTTTGGCTCGCCAGTCTATAGATTCAATCTTATTCATGTTAATAACACCAGCTGATTATTCATACTCTACACTAGCTTTTTGCCGTTCATTATCCAATTAGTAATATGGAAGAGGCTTGTCGGTAGGTATTGTAATTTAGTTAGTGATCTTGGGGCCAAAAAGCCCTTTGCGCTTTCTGCGAACAAAGACCGAATTGATAAGCACCGGGTCAAATGCAGCTGGTATTTGTTTATACTGGGCATAGTAAAACAGGGCGGTATTGAGCACGCTAGATGCAGTAGAAATTAAGATAACGTAGGCCAAATAAAGCAGCACAACAATAACGGTAGCCGCTATTGCACCAATAATATTACCAAATTGTATACCTAGAAAAATCAGCACAAAACTTACCGGCGTAAGCACGAACAAAAATAACACAATCGCCACACCAGCAAATGACACTCTTCCAACAAGGTTTTCACCCCATGTCGAAACTAGCAATTTGGTAGAACGTTTAATGGCGACGAAAGCGTTGTCTTCGGATGTCACTATGACCGGAACGACAAATAATCGTGCCAATGACCAGATTGCACCCATAGCCCAAGCCACGACTCTGCCCAGTAGTTTTGAGCGTTCTGCGATAATTCTTAAAAACAGGCCGATTGTTGCTTCAATAACTGAGTAAATTAACAACGCACCGCCTTTAGAACGAGCTATCTTCATATAATTTCTATAGAGTTTTGATTGTCCATGGAATATATCAATAACGTTAGCCACTAGTCCGGCAGAATAAAGATTAACAATAAAGAAGGTCAGGATATAGTAAACAAGTACCACAATGTAGCCGGCAGGCTTAAGAGTTACATTGTATTGAATATTGTGTTGATTAGCGCTGATTATCGTTGTGGATTGAATTAAGACATGCTTTTCTAGAATAAAAATAACACTAAAGACTACGGCGAGTATTAGGCTGGCTATAAAGCTCATAACCACATACCTAATTAGCCCCTCGTTATGCCTCAGCACTCTAAGGCTTTGCCTAAACAATAACCACCCCGTCTTAAAACGTCCTCGTGTGACAGTAGCCGACGTAGGATGATGTATAGTTTGTGCTTGAGGTTGAGCTTTTTCTTCAGGTAAGGACGATGGATTTAATGCCTGGCTAATAACAGGCATAACTTCAGGTTGCGCCAGCTGGAAAGCTTGTTGAAGCATATCATTCTGCCAGCCAGCCTGCTGAAGTTGAGTAAGAACTTCAGCGGGATTAAGCCCAAGATTTAGTTGTTGTTGAATATAGGCTCGGAGCTGTTCAAGCATCGTTGCCATATCGTTAGGGTTTTGGTTTTCCATGTTTTTTTGAATTAAATTAATTTAAGAATAACACAAATAATTTAGGGAGGGCGCATCCAAAACCACAAAACCTCCACGAAATTTCCTATAACTATGAGTTAAAGAGGGGTTAGCGTTTTGGGGGAGTTTCTGTCAGAAAGCGCTATGATTGATAGCATGAGCGGAGAACAAAGCGAGTCAGTGCGGGTTTTATCTAACCCAGAGCTGTCATGCCCACCAGAAATCCTAAAGCTACAGGTGCTGCTGACTGTACTGCACTATGGCTTTGACGGCCAAAGACATAGTGGAATTATTGAAGTTCATAAAGCCTTGGCGGATGATGTTGATGCCTTTTTTAAGTTCGCAAGCGACTCTAACTTCCCCATAGAACACGTGGTTCAGGCTGGTGACCCAGCATATCTATGGAATGACGATAAACTTATGGCAGCTAATGCATCTTCTGGATTTAACTATCGGCTTATAGCTGGTACAACCAACACTTCACTACATGGTCAAGGTCTAGCTTTTGATATAAATCCCAGACAAAATCCATATATGCGCTATTCAGAAAGTAAGGTCATCGTAGCTCCTGAAGGTGCTAGCTGGAATCCTGATGTCCCAGGAACATTATCTGCTAAGCATCCATTAGTCAGGTTCATGCTAGAGCGTGGCTGGGAATGGGGTGGCAGTTGGAATCAAGATAGTGGCAGAGTAGATTATCAGCACTTACAAAAACAAATCGAGTCAGTTTAAGCTGCTTTGTAAGAGCGAGACATTATAAGGTATGCGTCACGAGCGTCAGGCATTTTGCCATGTGCGCCAGCATGATTGCTTGCGTGGCCTAGCTCTAAGTCGGCAGGGTCAATCATACCTTCTTCACTTAACTGCTCATCAGTAATACCGCTTCTTGCTATCTGCCAACGTAGCATTTCTCGGTACTGTGGCTCCCAAATGTCATCAGGACTAATTGAGTCACCGGGCTTCCATTCAGGATTAGTTTTATTTTTAAGTAAACCCTGGTCAATCCAGCCTGGAAACTGATCTTCAGGACGTTGACCATCTTCATCTTTGAATGTGTGCTGGAAGTTTTCAGCCTTAATTGCTGCAATCAGATGAACCTTAACATTAGATATATCACCACCATAGTGTTTAATGGTTTCATGTAAAAAGTATTCGAAGCTACCGGCAGGATGGCCGTCAACCTCAAAAGCTAGTTTAGATTCACCTTGCAGATTTGGTCGTGTTAAATGAACAAAACCAACAACGTCTTCACCTAGATTGTCCTTAAACTCTATCGATGCAAAGCCACAGTCTGCAAGTCGTGCGCCCAATACTACTCCTTCATCGGCTTTTGCAAAGAAAGCATTGTAGCCTGGTAATTCACGAATGCCAACTGAGTTTGTCTTGACTGCATCACCATAACTTTCAAGTTGGTCATAAAAACCTACACCATCAGCAGTGACACCAACCATAAGTAAGTCTTCAGATTTTATGCCCAGTCGTTCCGTTACATCCTTTAAGTTTAGGTCAGAACAAAGTCTGTCAATATTACTGTAACCTTCAGGGGCTTGGCATCCAGAACCAGCACAGGCCGTACCGCCTAATTTGCAGGTTCGGCGGAGAATATCACCAACTAAACGCTCGCTACTAGGCACTTCACCTGGTTTAACCGGCTGACGCATACGAGTAATGTAAGCTAAGGAGCCGTCACCAACAGCAAAGCCATCAGCGTAAGGGTAAAATGAAGGCACTTCTGCTAGTTGACTTGCAACTTCTGTCATATAGTTTCACAATATATCATAATTTGGGTAAATATTCAACCGTGCTGCACTTACTCACTACATCGTGGACACTTCGGCTCTTGGAATAGTTATGGTCAATGTAGCACAGAATTTTTCAGGTGTTAGGTAGGTGTGGTACCTGGTGGGGACTTGAGTTGTGAAGCTAACAATTAAAGAAGAGACCAAAGCCACAACTCGTTGCTTGCAGTCTATTACTAGAGGTAAGTGTATTTATTGTGGTAAGGCGGCTAATGAAAAATGGTACTTCGCCCAAGCATATTAGACTTCATAGTTGCTAGTCTGGAATTAGACGGAGAAAAACTGGTTGATCAGTATAAAGAACCGCTCGGTGCTATTAAAGACATAGTGGGATCTCAATCTTGGCGGAGAGGGAGGGATTCGAACCCTCGGTACCGGGTTACGGCACACTTGTTTTCGAGACAAGCCAATTCAACCACTCTTGCACCTCTCCGCATTATAATAACGAGATCATTGTATCACTTCACCAAGGGTATAGCGGAATTTGCTTAAAGGTGTTAAACTTACCACTTGATAAGCGATACGCGCGTGTAGCTCAGCTGGATAGAGTGTTGGCTTGCGGAGCCAAAGGTCGCAGGTTCGAATCCTGCCACGCGTACCATTATTTTCGTTGACTTTACAACCTTTGTTTCTGTAGTTCTAAATATTTTAGTGATTTTACCAACTTAGAGCTTTTACTTCTTAAAATCGGTTCGAATCCTGTTAGATCAATTCTCAAAACGTTATTATTTAAGCTGCTGACTTGAGACTAGTAACTGAGGATGGATTAAGATTAATTTTTATTGGCGATTCTGTATAAAGCAGCTCATATCTGTTTGTCTATGAAAGTGTCAACTTGACAACTTTTACTCACTTTGCTAGTATAGTTTATTATGAAAATAATGACTACCGCTGACTTCAAAGCCAACTTTTCATCCGTTGTAGATGAGCTTAAGCATGGAAATAAAGTTGTAATTACTTATGGTCGCAAAAAAGTACCATTGGCGACAATTATTCCGCAAAATCAACTAGAAAAACCAAACCACTCTGTAAAAATAGGCGACCTAAAGTCTCAAGGTTGGACATATGCGTTAAACGGCTTTGAAATAACAGAAGAAGAGCTTATTAATTCGTGAATTATCTACTAGATACTCATATTCTGCTTTGGCTTAGACTAAGCCCTGAGAAGTTGAGACCAGAACACAAAAAAATTATTGAGTCATCTGAAAATGAAAAGTTCGTTAGCTCTATATCGCAATGGGAGATTAGCTTAAAATATGCTCTAGGTAAGCTAGAACTTGGCAGTCATACTCCAGATGAATTCCTGGCCGGAATATATAAAATTGGGCTAAAGGATATCATTCCTTCTTCCGAACAGTGGTCCACCTATTACTTACTACCCAAGATAAAGGATCACAGAGACCCTTTTGACAGGATGATCATATGGCTAGCTATCCAAAGCGGCATGACTTTATTATCTAGCGATAGCAAGTTCGATGCTTATAAACCTCACGGGCTTAGTGTAATTTAGTGTTTTGTGCTAATCCAGCACGGTAGTTATTGTGCTAGACCTGTCAGAGGCGATACTTCAAATGTCTCGTGCCAGTGAAGCAACTCACTCTTGAGGCGGTTCCAGGCGGAAACAGGAAGGCGTACCAAGAGGATTTAACCCAATTTTGAAGAGGTGAATTAAGCCTCTGGTTTTTATTTAGTAAGGTCTATAATTTTTACTAACACCTTAGAGTAGGTTTAAATCCTCTTAGGATATGGAGTCAGAAACTCAGTATCTCAAGACCAGTAATCTCTGCAAAACCCTTGTCTGCAGTAGCTATGGTATACCCATATTGTTTGCAGAGTGCAGCTATCCACATATCATCTTGTTGGATAGGCTTACCTTTTTGACGTAATTCAGTGGCAATTTCTCCAAATATACGAGCAGTCGCTTTATCTATGTAAAGCAATTCAAGACGAGGAAGCGCCAGAAAACGATTAAGATTAAGGAGGTTTTCTTCCTGCTTACCACCCAGAAAAATGCTGTAATATAACTCACCCAAAACCATAACGGGCATACCAAGCTGACTAGAAGTTTTGACGTGCTTGCTTAATTTAGTATTACCATCATTTAGTGCCCTGTAGGCGTTGGTGTCTAATGCTAACTTGGGCAACATTAGATTTCCTTTGGTACACTATCTAGCCATTCGATTTCTTCCTCAAATGAACTACTCAATGATTTACTGCCGATAAACCAATCTAAGTCATTAAAGGTATGGCCAGCAGAAATTCCAGCTCCTTTTTCTAGAGTGGCAATAACTACATCATTTAGACTCTTGCCTGTTTCCTTAGATTGCTGACGTAAAGAGCGGTCAAGCTTAGCTGGAATTGAACGTATGGTGTACTGTATGCTATTCATGCATGCATTGTATTCTGCTAGTGCCTGCATTGTCAAGCAATTGATGCTCAAATATGGGCAGGGCATTGATAATTTGTATATTGCTGTAATATACTCTTGGCATGAGATCTCTACCTAATCCTAAAGCTTTTGATTGGTACGAAGGCAATATCTCAAAGAACTTTATAAAGCACGCTGTTACAGTACAAGAAGCTGAAGAGATATTCTACAATAAGCCTTTAATTATAGTCGATGATGCTTCACATTCTTCCCAAGAAATTAGACTGTATGCATTCGGCAAAACAAAGGTTAACAGAATGCTATTTACGGCATTTACAATTAGGAATAACAAGTTAAGGATCATATCAATAAGAGATATGAAGAGAAAATAAAGGCTACATTATGAAAAAATTGAAGAAAATACCCAATTTTAAATCTGAGGGTGAAGAAATAGTGTTTTGGGACAATCACGACTCTACCGAGTATATAGACTGGTCTAAAGCCGAGCATGCTATATTCCCAAATTTAAAGCCTTCAACCGAATCTATATCTATTAGACTATCATCATCCTTACTCGCTCGACTAAAAGAATTGGCTAACGAAAAAGACGTGCCCTATCAATCGCTAATGAAAGTTTACTTAAGCGAGAAGGTTGATAAAGAACTAGAACTCAGCTCTCATCGTTGAGCTTCAACATTAATTGATCTGGTAAAACACTAAAGATGTTCGAAAGAAAAGTACATGCAAGGTACCAGCTCAAATATGTACCGGTTTACCTAGTGTGTCCTTGGGTAAATTCTGCACGTTCTTCATCTGTTAACTCTTTTTGATCGCTTGTTTCAGCGGGGCCTTTACCAAGCGGATATTGCTCTTCTCCAACAGCATAAACAACAGGGGCAATTGTCTATCCTGGAGTTTTTTCTCGGCTAAATTTTTAATAGTTTTAGGGTCAGATAGATTACGGGCACTACAAATATGCTCGATATTAATAATCTTACCGAATGACGAATGTGCAATTTTGGCAGCTGTTGCTCCGACCTTAATCTTCACCTTACGAATAAATGCCATTGCATAAATATTACACGTTAGGGTGTTGAAATGGGCATAGCATAGTCTGTTAAAAGACCAGAATTCACGGGAAGCAGTCAAGTCAGGCAACAGCAATAGCTACAAAAAATACCGCTTAGTTGATTGTCTTCAACCTGTCTACTGCACGGTCCTTAATCTGAGCTCACTTTCCCTCAAATTGCTATTGGTAAATTGCTAGTCTTTGGTTTTGTCAGTGAAACGACTTTTGAATAACCTACATCTTCTAGACAATGGGTTGCTTTATTTCACCTTAGCCCGACGCTTAGTTTGCTTCTATTGTTTTACAAAGTTGAGAGATGCCAAAAACCCAGAACAACTAAAACTAACATGGCCGCACCTGCCACAAAACACACGATTGACACAATTCTTGCGATTGACCCCATTACAGAAAACGCATAAGCATCGCCGAGTAGAAGACCCCTAAGCGTTTCGCCTTGGAAAAGTTTTTGCTGTTCGGCTTTAAGCGTTACGTTAGTAGGATTAGCCTGTAGTTCTGAGCTTACCTGTGCGTAGGTTTTACCGCCGGCCACTTCAGATAAATGAACTGCGATAAAATGATCCGCATAAGCTTTAGCCTGTTCACCGTTTACTAATTGCTGTCCAGCGTACTGGTTCAAATAGGGGCCGATCTTGGGACTAGCCAGAGCAGGACTGCCTTTCGGTGGAAAATATATTTGTTGTGACGCTAATTCGTCATGCACATTACCACCAATAAACGAGTATGCCCACCAGGCCAAACCACCTATCACTATCAAAACGACCGTCGCTACCAAGCCAAGACTGGTCAAAGTCTTATCAATTAATTTACGTTGTTTATTATTATTTGCCATAAAGAGATCCTTTCGTGATTCTAATGCTTATAATAACACCGCCATCAAGACATGTGCAGATATTTCTTTGGTCACATATCCACCAACAGATCCTGGGCTTGTTTTATGTTAAGCGTCTCGGCCAAAGCTTGCGATCAATTACAAGTGTTATTTCGGTTGAATAGAAAAGCACTTGGGCTACCAAATATATCCAAGCCAGCAAACCCAGCGCCACCGAGAAGAGGGCCGTATAGGCATTGGTATAGCTTCTTAGATTATGAGTTATCAGATAGCCTCCGACTAACTGCAGGATCGTTAAGGCTACAGACATAGAAAGTGCGCCACTAATCACCTTGTGTATACGAATTGTTCTAGGTAAGCTCAGCCTAAGTATAGCCACGAACACTAGGGTTAGCAGTATAACCGAGATTATCGCCACAACAGTAGCGAAAACCAGCCCATGACCTTTTGCGGCAGCCCAGCTGGTCGCAATAGCAGTGAAAATAAATCCACCACCACCTACCACTACAACACCAATACCGCGTAGCCAGTTCCAAGGAAAGCTAAACCTGTCTTGCTCTGGAACTCCCCACATATCTCCTAGGGCAGATAAAAATGTCAGGGCAGTGCCCCTGGCTCCATACAAGGCAATCAGTCCAGGCACCAGTAAACCAGTCAGGGAGGCTGTTGAATTGTGAGCTATATCGAAAAGCTTGTTACCGATGACAGGAAAGTAAAACGTCGCCCCACGTATTAAGTAGTCGGCCGCTCCAGGGTAGTACCGGTTGAGCCAATTGGACAACTGTGCCAACCAAATAATTAGAGGGAACAATGACATGAAAAGGTAATAGGTTACCAGAGCAGCTTTAGACCCAGCCTTATCATCGCTATATCTTTTAATAACTGCCACAACAAAAGCTAGCGCCCGATTGTTGTACTGCAAATTATCAAATTTCTTAACTATGTTCGTCATTTCATGGTTTTTATTTAGTTTGCTTCTAGCTTTCAATATATCAGATAGTGACAAATATTGAATTTTTGACAATGTAACCGAGCTTACAGTGCTTTTTAAGCACTAGGATCAATACTAGTTGCACGGTCAAATAAAAATGACCGGATCGAAAAAAAGGAGGGTTATATGTCAGAGAGCGAAGCTGAACTTATAACAAAGCAATTCGAAAAATGGGATCAAAGACGAGCTAAACACGACTTCATCGAGCGCATGGAGCGAAAAATGTTCAGAAAAGAACACTCAATTCATCAGCGTGGTAGATGAAGGAAACTTCAAGCCCATCCCAGCCGCACCTAAGTCAGGTGCGGTTTTTTTTAAAATCTTATCTTCCACAGTAGATTATCTAGAAGATCCTTTTTTCTTTCATCCATGGGCAAATACTTACCCAATAAATTCATGATCTTATCCTCATCAGAAGGGTCATAGTGTACCGTAATCATGAGCCCGAACCGCCTAACCGGCATAAAAGCTAGAGTACGAAAGGCACCTTCCTCGATAACCGAAAATGAGCTGTAATTGGCTAGCGGATAGGTCTTATCTGACACCATCAAGCCGTCACCGTTTAGTTTATAGTTAATCTCTTTGGGCTTGCGAGCACCGTAGATACCAAGCAAAATTCCAACAACCAATACTACGATTGTGCTTATTTTATCTTTTGTGATCAAAAATATTAGGGCAGCCAATGCAATCGTAATACCGGCTAATGCCAGATACCAGCGAAAACTTTTGGAGTGATCTATAAACTCGCTTGCCGTCCACTCTATGGTCTCGCTCTGATCACTAACGTCGTTTGATACACTTGCGTCCGGCCCAGACACGACATAGGTGTTGATTGGATCAACCGAACTATCGTTTGTAGGCTCATCGTTTTGCATACGAACATTGTAGCTTAAGCAAATATCAATGCTCAAATCTAAAACTTTGACAATATCGACTTTATTGGCTGCGACTTTACCAATACCTCATTGTGGAAATAGGGTATCGGGGATTATCTATTACCGCAACTTATAATCTCTATTGGGTTAATATTCTATTGTCTAATGTCATGTCATTCAAACTGCCAGCTCTTGAGTTGTATTTGTACATGATAGCCTCAACTTCGTCCTTCAGTCTGATAATGTATTGCCTGATCAGATCATCTCCGTTATATTCGTATGAATTAGCGAGACCGTTGACCATATATTGAAATTCATCGGGTAAGTGGTAGGCGTAAGCGGGATTCATGACATCGTTAACGCCCTGCCTGACAGCACCAATCAGCTTCATATCGTCTACAGAAAGCTTGTCGTGGCCTCCCGCACCCTGAGACATCTGAAGATTTTCCTCTGTAATATTTATTAGTGCGTTTCTGGTTTTATCAAACTGATAATTATCCTCTTGGATAGCTTGACCCAAGAGCATAAGATTATTAACAAGCTCGGATCGTTGATATTCAGCTATCTGAACCTCTTCGCCGTTATGGCA
>JAJYIP010000004.1 GCA_021790005.1 bacterium | reverse complement strand
TACAATTCAAGCATTAACAAGTAAGCTAGAAAGGACGCAGCGTGAGCTTGGTTACCACTACTAGTATCGCTAACGCTTAAACCAGTCCTTTCGGTAACACTTACTTAGTATCTAACGCGGAAGCCCCGTTTTATTCACGGTTGGGCGCAAAGCTTGTGACAATAAGCAGCCGTATCGGCGTTATGTTGCTGAATAGTCTGTTCGAAGTATGTATGACCATTATCCCCGCTCACAAAATACAACCAGTTCGTATTAGCCGGATGCGCTACCGCATTCAGACTCTCTCTGCTTGCCGTGCCGATTGGTGTCGGCGGCAAACCAGTATGTATAAGCGTGTTATACGGTGAATCGTAAGTTAAAGAAGGGCTCTGACCGTTAATTATGGCGCCGTAATTGGCCGTTACATCCGACCCGAGTGGCATACCTTGCTTGATGCGAGAAAAAAACACTTGGGCAACCTGGGCCATATCGTTTGGCTTGGAAACTTCTTGTTGAATTATAGACGCCATAGTAATTGCTTGATAAACGCTCAATCCTTCGTTGGCAAAATCCGCACTTATAGCCGGGGTAATCTGCTTGCCCATTTCAAGCAAGGATTCGCGCAAAATTTGCGACACGGTCGTTTTATTAGTTGTGTAAAAAGTGTCGGGAAATAAAAGACCTTCCAGAGTCGAAGTGCCGCTTGGCACATCAGCCATAATCGGCAAACCGCTGTATTGAGCAGGATTATAGCTCTGGTCAATACTGGCCGCACTATAACCATCATTAATTAACTGGCTGCGGATCTGGGCCAGAGTTTTACCCGGAAGAATCGTGACTTTACCCTCCGTAACGCTACCCGAGACAATAATAGCTACCGTTTTGCTCAAATCGTAACTGGGTGACAATGAATAGGTTCCAGCCTCAAGTTTATTGTTACCGGTAACGTGAGTGTACCACTCGAACACCGTAGCCGAACGGATCAAGTGGTGATTTTGCAGCATGATGGCAATTTGTTTCAGTGATGCCCCGGCGGGAATGGTCAACACAACTTGAGTCTGAGAATTACTAACCGGTCCTAAATTGGCAAGATAATACTCTCTTACGCCTACAGTCGCCACGCTCCCAATCACAATCATCAAAAATCCAATAATCCAAAGTCGCATAGGAACCCTTTTAAATGCTTTTATGTTCAAGCGGAAACCCCTCTCTGCGATCGGCGTGGAAATAGTCATCGAGTATATAGCTGGCACTCAATTTGTCTATATCCCCTTTGTCATATGCCTTACCACGCGCCCGTAACTCCTCCTCGGCCCGGATTGATGTCACCGCTTCATCTTGAAATCTCACCGGCAAACCAGTGGTTTTAGACAAACCCTTAGCAAATCGTTTTACATAATCAGTTTGTTTAGTGGACTGGCTGTTCATGTTTCTAGGCAATCCAATCACCAGCAAAGATACATTCTCACTATCTATAATTTGCTTTAGGTTAGCAATCAGGCTGTCATCATTAGCAAGGGTAGTGTATGGTGTCGGGATACCATCCGGCCAGTAAGCTTTAGCGACCCCGATTCTGACCGTTCCTATATCCAGACCGATAACCGATGAGTTAGTTCGATTAACCGACATGGCTTTATTTAACGGACTGGGTTGGCTTAGCAATATCAACTGTAATCTTGGACGTGTTACCGGGCGCCTTGTTGACCCAGAACGGGCTAAGCCGTATGGTAACACTGGTAACATCGGGATTATTTTTGACTGCAGCAATGATTTCAGCCGGCGTCTTATTGGCGGAAGCTTTTTTAATTTGTGCTACTGAGATGTTAGGTCCGACAACAGCAAGCGTAGACAAAGATACCTGATCAGTAGACCCGCTGGTCCCCGTTTGTCTAAAGGCGTTTTGATTAAGACCGTTGCCTATTATATTTTGGTTCGAACTGGTCTGACTACGGATATTAGCGGCCAGTGCGGCATTCAAATCTGACTGACTGGCGCCGAACATGGAATAGGAAATAGTCTCAGTTACGGTCACGGTACTTGACGCACTACCGACACTCGGATTGGAAGAGATCTGGGGCGTACCACTGGCAAATGTAACCTCTATGGGATATAGACCCTGACCTTTAAGTTCATTAATCAGATCCTGCTTAACAGTAGCGGCATCAGCACTGCCAATCTTGGAAGTGGCTGCGCTTATATCTGCTTGGGCTACGACCTGAACAATACTATCTGTACCGCCGCTGGCAGAACCGTTAGCAACCACTTCCGGAAAACCGGAAACTGTGGCGTTGCTAATCTGGGCATTGTACTGGGATCCGCCGCTTTGAGCGGTTATATTGGTAGGTGAAGCGGCTACGTAATTAATGCAGTTACCGCTGAACAGGTGCTTATCCGGACCCATCTGTGTATCTGCTTGCGTAATAAATGTCATATTGTTGTAGCTTATGCCCGTACCGGCGGGAATCGTAAACGTGCCCCCATCCTGAGTGTAGGTACCGTTGCAATCGCTGGCTGTCAGGTTTACCTGACCACTGGCCGTATTACCTTCGTTTTTCTGTCCAGTCGTGTTAACAGTTTGGGTAAACGTCTTCTGTTCACTAACCTGTTTTGCCGGTATGTCGCCGGTGGATATATCTGAAGACTGAGCTTGCGGGTCAAGCGTCAAATTCAGGCTGGTATTAACCGTGCTGGCATTGGTTTTGATTTGTATAACCGCACTGGGCCAGACATAGAAAGCAAAGTATCCAAGTACAATCAGACCAACTATTACCACAGTACCCGCAATTAAAAGCCATCGGAAACGGTCAAAATTAGGCACCTTAATGCGCTTGTCTTTTTTAATTTTTGCATCGCTTTTCTTGATCTTATCTTGAGCCAACGGCTTAGTCGTCGGTTCCTCGCCCAATTCGATAGTCTCATCGGCCAGTTTAGCCTTGTCGGCATTAATAGATTTCGGCACTTTGTCGTTAAGTACGCCAACGGGTGTATTGCCGGCGGCACTGGCAGCCAAATTAGGCAATTCTTCATCCTCATTTTCCAATGGCATACTAAGGTCTTCCTCCATCTCTTCAACGTCAGCCACTGAACCGACATTAGGACCAGGCGGTATTTCCGGTTTGGAACTCAGAGTTTTAGCAACATACAAACCAACCGCACCAGCTAGTGGTAAAAGCCCAGCTTCGGTTGTTATTAATACAAGATTTTTGTTATCGTTATCCGCACTGCGCTTAAGGAGTTTAATGTTGACGATTGATTGCAAAACACTGGCCCGCTTTGGTAACACCAAAGCCACAACCTTGGCATTTGAAGCCTTGACCTTATCTATAAGGGCAGTTATTTCATCGTCGACATCAACATAAATAGTGTCTTTGGTTGGTTCAGCCATAGTTTTATACGCTTAACATCCTATCCAGTTTCTCACGAATACTGCCGCCTTCGCTACTGCTAAATTGCAAAGTATCCAGACCGACTCTTAGTAAGCCCATGGCGGTTATGAAAGTATGGTCGTTAACTTTGCCCGTTATATCCTTTATGCCAACAACTTGCTCAGGACGGATCAAATGCACGCTTGGCCGTCTCGTGAAGGGCAGGTCATTAAACCAGTTATCACCCTCCAGCCGATCCATTAGCATGTCCAGGCTGGCACCACCGCCACACAGAAACATCCGGTTAGGGAGATGATCAAGTTTAGGAAATTCCGCCAAAGCCAGCTCTATGCCGTTAATCCAGACTTCGGCTGTTTTAGATAAGGCGGCTTCAACTGCCGGCATTTTTTGCGGAGGTAATTTGTTGGCGCCATATGCCAGCTTAAGAGTCTCTGCTTGATCGAACGAAACGCCTAAATCACGCTCAACGGCATGGGTATAGGCACGCCCACCAATACCGAACATCTTGGTGCCCTGAACACCGCCATCATCAATCACGGCTATATCGGTCGTACCGCCACCTACATCCATCAAGATTGCATTCAGGTTCTGGTTTTGCTTATCGCCAATCACTGCTCTGGCAACGGCAAACGGCTCAGCCGCAACTGCCAATAAATCAAGGTCGAGCTCCTGCGCGGTTTTTTCCAATGCCCCGATATGGATCATGGGTGCAAAAGCGGTATATAACTGAATAACGACGTCTTTGCCTTGGAAGCCAATCGGATTAGTAACCGGATAGCCGTCAATCTCGATACTGACTAGCGCACTGTTAACCAAGCGAATGGCCACTTCCTTGCCGCCCATTTCCCAGGCCAGTTGCTGTTTAGCCTTAGTCTCGGCACGTTGCTGGACTAGGCGTATGATCTGTTCCATCTCATCGATGTCAATAGCTTTATCCGCTGCCTTTCTGGCCACTCGGATTGTCATTGTCGTACCTTTTACCAATTCTCCGGCTATACCAATAATGGCTTGCCTGACACTCACCCCAGCTTCGTTTTCAGCCTCTGTCAAAGCTTCGTCACAGTTCTCGACTACGGATGCAATATCTGCAATCGCACCAGCCTGCATGTCGCTTAGAGCCTGATGGCGGCGGCCAACGCCGATTATATCTATACTGCCATCCGGATTAATTTTACCGATCAGGGCCTTAACAAATTCGGTGCCAATATCTAAAGCCACCAGGTGGTTATCTTGACTGCCACCCTTGATTGCTTTCGACCTCAGGTCTTTTGCCTTAGCCTTGGATATGGCTAAAGCCCTGGAAGCCGTTTGTAGACCAGCACTTTTAAGTTTATCGAGCATAATTCTTAGTCTAGTATAGCACTTGATTACAGCTAACGCCGAACTCCAATACCCCCTGTTTATAACACTTATGTCTTTATTGAAGAACAGCCTTGATCCGGCGAATACCGGCCGATGACGACTCTTCTTTAATAATCTTAAAGCGCATACCATGCTCAGCTAATTGGTTAGTATGCTCAACATGAGGTCCGCCGCAAACTTCCAAACTGTATGGCTTATCTGCTCCGTCCGGTGTCATGGCGTAGACCTTGACTTTTTCGCCGTAACGATCACCAAATGCTCCCATCGCACCCATTTCGCCCAAGGCTTTCTTAGTTGGATACTCTGCCCAGCTGACCTTTAAATCACGCTTAATCTGTTCATTAACCGTATCCTCAATGGTTTTTAACTGCTCAGGGGTCAATTTGGAAGGATAGCTGAAATCAAAACGCAATCTCTCTTCGGTTATATTGCTGCCATGCTGAACAACGCCGGCACCTAAAGTTTCTCTGAGCGCTTTATACAGCAGGTGAGTGGCAGTGTGGTATTTTTTGTGGATATCTCCGTGGCCGCCTAGACCACCTTTAAATACCCCTTTGGCGGCGGTTTGTGAACGTTTACGCTGTTCCGTCATCAGCCCATCAAAGACTTTTTGCCAATCGGCGCTAAGTTCAAGACCCCTGACAAAAGCCTCTTCGCTGCTAAGTTCAACCGGAAAACCGTATGTGTCATAAAGGGCAAAAATGGCTGCGCCGTCCAGTTTACCGCCTTCACTCAACTTATCCAGCTGTTTAAGTCCTTTTCTAAGAGTTTGCCGGAAAAGTTTCTCTTCACGCGACAAGACATCGATTACACGCTGGCGAGATTCGGCCACTTCAGGAAAATCGGCCTGATACATGTCAGCAATAATAGCTACGACCTGTTCCATGAAATTCTGCTCGATACCAAGATCGAATGCGAAACGGATTGCCCGACGAATCAGCCGGCGCATAACATAGCCCTGTTCTTTGTTACTCGGTACTACGCCGTCAACCGCCAAAAAGGTTGCCGCTCGCAAATGATCAGTAATGACTCTAATTGACGTAGTGTGGCTGTCATAGGTCTTGGCGGATATCTTCTCAAGCACTTCTACGACCGGCCACATTAAGCTAATCTTATAAACATCCGGGCTATCGATGGCGGCAGCGGCGATACGCTCCAGTCCACCACCATAATCTACATTTTGTTTAGGTAGTTTTTCAAATCCTTTGGCAACTCTTATGTACTCCATGAAGACACAGTTGCCAAGCTCGATGTAACGTCCGCAATCACAATTGATGTGGCATTTTTCACCGTACTTAGGATTATGCTCAACCTCAGGGTAAAGGTAAAACAGCTCCGTATCCGGACCGCCTGGTTCGCCAACAGGCATATAATCGGCACTGCCACTGCGTGACCACCAGTTTTTATCGCCATAGAAAAATATCCGACCGCCCTGTTCACCGGCTTTAGAGCCCTTTTCCGTTGTCCCCAGTTCAACTTGTTTAGGTTCAATACCGGCGGTTTTAAATAGTTCACTCCAAACCGCGGCACTCTCCGTATCCTTGGGTATGCCAGCAGCTTCATTGCCACTAAAACAACTTACGTAAATCCGATTTGGGTTGAGCCCTATAACCTTAGTCATAAATTCCCAAACCCAATTGATTTGTTCGCGCTTGAAATAATCGCCCAATGACCAATTGCCAAGCATTTCAAAGAAAGTAGTGTGACGATTATCGCCGACATCATCTATGTCCTGAGCCCTTAAACACGTCTGACTATCCGTCAAACGAGTTCCTGCCGGATGTTGTTGGCCAAGCAAGTAGGGAAGTAGGGGCTGCATACCACTGCCCGTAAACAGTGTTGTCGGGTCATCTTGAGGAACTAAAAGTGCCCGCGGAATGATTGTATGCTGTTTTGATTCAAAAAACTTGAGATATGCTTGGCGTATTTCTTGTGCAGTCTTCATATACAACCATTCTAACAGCTTATTCGCCTCTAAGAATAATCCCCCCGCCCAAAACCTGATCCTGGTCATAAATCACGGCTGACTGGCCCGGACTGACCGCTCTAACCTCTTCGCTCAGGTGTATGCTCAAACTATTGTTCGTTAAACTTAAGACGGTCGATTCCACGCTAGTCGATCGGTAGCGAGTTTTTACAAGATAATTTTTGCCGGTTTCCGGAGGAGCATTGATCCACCAAGGATTGACCAGATCGACTTTAGAACTCCATAGCTTAACGTCATTTATGTCCGTGGTAACATAAACGATATTTTTATGCATATTCTTGTCGATAACATAATAAGGTAATCCGCCGCCGACATTGAGACCATGGCGCTGGCCGATTGTGTAAAAAATGGCGCCGTCGTGTACACCAACTTCCCGACCGGACTGGTCAATAATCTTACCGGGCAATTGCTCACCGAGCTCATTAAGCAAAAACTGCTTAATACCGACTTCACCGACGAAACAGATCCCCTGACTGTCACGCTTGGTAGCGGTAATCAGCTGGCGCTGCGCCGCCTCCGCCCTAACCCGGTCCTTGCTAAGTTCGCCAACAGGGAAGAGCGTATGCTTCAGCGCGTCCGCGCTGACCCGATATAGAAAATAGCTCTGGTCTTTGTTATCGTCTTTGCCCTTATACAAACGCCCGTCTTTTGTGCGGACATAATGTCCGGTCGCTATCATATCCGCACCCTGTTTCAGGGCGGTTTCTAAAAATAGTTTGAATTTAATTTCCTGGTTGCACATAATGTCAGGATTCGGCGTCAAGCCCTGCTTATAACCATCAATCATATAATCGACGACAGCCTGACGGTATTCGGTTTCGAAATCGAAAACCTTAAAGGGGATGCCTAGCTGAACAGCAACCGTCTTGGCGTCACGATAATCCTCTTTCCACGGACAAACGAACCCCGGTAGATCCCTGGTCCAGTTTTTCATGTACACACCCACGACATCATAGCCCTGCTCTTTAAGCAAGGCTGCGCTCAGCGAGCTATCAACTCCGCCGGACATGCCGACAAATACTTTACGAGCCATCTTAAGTTATATTTTAAAATATCCTGAGTTATTTGGCCAAAGATACTGGTCAATACAAAATTGAACAAGTAAGGTCTAGTGTCGTAAATTAAAAACTAATGTTCGTGAAAGATATTGACCAACAACTTTGCTAGGGACATTGAAATAGGCAATCCTAGTCCATGTTCAAGCCAGTACCACCGACCATTTGAATTGATGATGGAATATTCTTCTTCTCGATTGCCGATAGACAGCTCGATAACCGTTCTGCCTAAATTCATCTTATTGGCATCATAGCGAAATATTTAACAATCTAAAGATCTAGCTATTTCATTGGCTACCGAATCAGTATTAATTCCATCATAAGAATTAGAAGCTATAAATAACTTTTTTTCCATAGACCTGTTCTAGTTCCTTGATATACTCTTCAATATTAGATAGTCCCATTTTTTTTCTTCTTTCTGCCAATCGATCGATATTAAGTATTGGATAAGGTTCAAGGCTGTTATCAAATTCCAAAGAGTCTTTAAATTGGGTTCCGTACAACTGTTTACCTATATCTTGTACGGAAATTCTATCTTCTAGATAAGCTATGCCTTCTTTATATACCTCGTCTGGATTATTTCTATAAAGCTTTTTGGTTATATTTAGATATTTCCTTTGAAAAGAGACATCATAATTAGCATGCTGAACAATTAACCAAGCAGCCAATGCGCCGTTGTACCCAAGTATAGAGATTCTTGGCTCTTTAATTTCTTCAAGGATTTGTCTCAGCTGAGCAATATGTTTTTTGTTTTGTCTTTGAAATAACTTCGGGTTTTCGTCTATCGATAATATGAGTTGTTGATCCTCTCTCATCATTGTAGACAAAATAGAAGCGTAATCCTTGTTCATGCACTAATTTACAGTACCTGTTAAAAAATTGAATTAATAATCCGAATGGTCGGTGTCGGAGTCGTAATTACCCGGCCCCAAATAAGTTCTGGTTTGAGTTGCCATAATTATCTCTCCTAACTTTTGCGAAACATCAGTTTTAACTGCGAGTATTTCAAATAAAGTTTTTGATTGGTCTGGTTCGCTACTACTTATAGTCTCTAGGGTATTCATGTCTGTCCTCCGTTTTATTAACCTCACTATAGCACCCTAGTTCAAGGTGACACTGTATAAAAAGCACACCTGAATGAATACCTAGATTGAGCGGTATAGCAGCGCCCTCGTGTAGGGTTTTTGCGACGTAACGAACAATCCGGGGAATCTGCTTATACAACCAAAACGCCCTCAAACATCTAGGAAAACACTAGCCATGTCGGCTTTGACGTGCATCATACCACCGCTGATACGTATCTTCATGTCTTCATCACTAGTGGTCCTTATCTTAATCTCACAGGGAATAAGCAGGGTAATGAAGTTATGGTGTCCAGGCAGAACATCGAACGGACCCGTACCGTTAACGGCAGATACGCTATAGGCCGATTCGTCAAAGTATACCTGGAATGGTGAAGCGACTTTAACGTGTATGGTTTTAGTTGTATCGGCCGGCTTAGCTTCTGCCATCAGACTATTATCTCTTCAATGCCCTTAAGGGTTTCATCGCGGCTGAAGTATTCGCCCTTTTGTCCGGTCTGCTTTTCCATAACAAATACGTGCTGAGAAAAGAACTGGATCAATTTCTTGGCCTTGGCATAATCAGCGCGATCCGCGGCGCTAAGTTCACTTTCACCAATAATTGCAATAATGCCTTTTAGCGACTCATATTTCTGAATTAAAGCCTGGACTTGAAGGCTCAAGACGTAATGCCGCTCCCCCACTATTTCCGGGCTCAGCAGGGAAGAGTTAGTTCTAAGCAAGTCGACCGCTGGCCTGATTCCCTGTTCGGCCACATTTCTTGACAGTACGATAACGGCATCAAGTTCGTGCTGGATCATTTGCACAGCTGGATCACTTAAGTCATCGGCTGGAACGTAAATTGTCTGGATTGAAGTAATTGAACCCTTCTCTGTTGAACTTAGCCTGTCCTCAATTGACTTAACCTCGGAAAAGATAGTCGGCTCGTAACCACCCTGGCTCGGTATCTGGTCCAAGATAGTTGACACTTCGTTATGAGCTTGAACATAGCGATACATGTTATCTGCAAAGAATAAAATGTCTTTGTTTTGTTCGTCACGGAAATATTCAGCTTCAGTAACAGCCGACAAACCGACTAACATACGCTGAATTGGGTTCTGATCCATCTGACCGAAAAACATACAGGTGTTATTGAGCAGTTCACTGGATTTTAAGGTTTCATAAAGTTCCTGACCCTCACGGATACGCTCACCAATGCCGGCAAAGAACGACATGCCGCTGCCGCTTTTGGCAATGTTATGCATCAGCTCCATGATCAAAACTGTTTTGCCGACACCGGCACCGCCAATCACGCCAATCTTGCGTCCTTTGACGAACGGCGTGAAGAAATCGATGACCTTGATGCCGGTCTCAAGTATTTCAGCTTGTGAGGCGGCAAAATTATTAGCGTGCTTTGGGGCAATAAAGATATTGCGCTTATCCATCTGACTATCGTCAATCGGCATCTGACCGTCAATCGGGCGACACAACGCGTCGACTACCCGGCCGATCATATTATCTCCTACCGGTATCTCAAGACTGTGGCCACTGCCTTCCACTACCATACCTTTTTGAATAGTATCGTCGGCATTAATATTCAAACAGACGGCGCGATGACCCATGGTTAAACTGTCAACAATGAGAGGTGCTTTTTTAGGATTATCTACTGTCAAAACCTCTCTTAACATTGGTGTCTCTTCTTCAAATTCCACTTCTATCACCAGCCCGCGGATGGAAGCTACTGTACCCCTGCTCATGCCGCTTGCCCCGCTTTCCTCAACCCGTTAATAACTTCTTTGAGACGCTCATCAGCAATAAAACGTTTTGTGCGATTATAGTCCAGTTTTAGATTGCGGTTGGTCTCCTCGGCTTTTTCGTTGGCACTTTTCATGGAACGGAAACGGCTGGCGTATTGAGCCAGTTTGGAATCAAGGATTGTCTGGGTCAAGGTAATATTTAGCATAACGCTTTCCATGTGACTAACGACCGCGGCCACGCTGGGTTCGAATATGTAGGTCTCTTCACTAATGACCGAGCTATCCAGCTTGGACTTTTTGCTTTCGGACTCAATGGCATTATGAAGTTCTATTTTCTTAATATCCTGCACCATTAAAGTCACGTATGTCTGATAAAAAACGGTTGTGGTGCGGTACTGCTTAACCTGCTCAACCAGGGGCGTAACTTTAATGTTACTATCGTGCATGGGTAACTTAAAGTAGCGCTTAAAGCCGATGCCGGCCTGAGTCAGCTGGAGAGCACCGTGGTGTCCGACTATGATTAGGTCGTTTTTATTAGCGTCATAGCTTTGCAACATCCAGTCGATCAGCTTCTGGTCGATATCGCCACTAAAGCCACCCTCGGCCGTAATTGCAACGTAAAGATCTTTGTCGATCACCTTATCCTCATGTTCACGACCGTACTTGAACTGTTTGTTGACCCGGATTTGTGAATAGATATTCCACAGCTCAGCAAAGAAGCGCTGCGAGCTTAATACCTGATCCTTGATCTGAGCAATCCGCATACTGGCCAATCCTTCAAAAACATTAGTTAATCCGTAAACCGCCTGCATAGCGGCCTGCTCTTCAGCAATTTCAATCAGGCCTTTCATTTTTTCAGCTCCACTAGACTAGATTTTTGCAAGTCGTCTCTGACTGAGTTATAATCGGACTCGTTTTTGATCTTGGCGGCAGCGGTCTCGACGTTAGCTTTCAAGGCCTCGACGTTCAAGGGCGAATCCTGTGGAGCGTGCAGCACTATATCCAACAGTAACATCTGGGCCGTAGTCGAGAAATGCGCTTGACTTGGCTGATTCATAAGCTGATACAACTGCCGGCCACGCATTAAAGCATTTTGAGAAGCCAGTGCCAGTTCGGATCCGAAATGAGCGTATTCCTGAGCTTCTTCGTAATCCGCTAATAGTTTCATGGCCTCAGCGTTAAGTGCCTTCTGGCGATCATTATGCCCAACTCCTCCGACACGGGTAACACTTAGCCCAATATTAATCGCTGGTCGCATTGTATCTTTAAAAATTTTCATATCCAATATCCATTGTCCGTCGGTAATGGACATGATATTGGTTGGGAGGAAGGCTGTAATGTCACCACCGTCAGCCAGAACAATCGGCAGACTGGTAAAAGTTTTATGATTGCTAACTAGTTTGCCAGCCCGCTCAAGCAGCGAGGAATGGGCGTAAAACATATCGCCCGGATAGGAATCGCGCCCCGGACTCGTCCGGCTCAACAGGGATATTTCCCTATATATATGGGCATGGCTAGTTAAATCATCATAGATAATCATCACATCCTGGTCGGTCTTTTGCCAGAGATATTCACCCATAGCACAACCAATGTAAGGCGCCAGATAGCTGACAATTAACGACTCAAATATGGTCGACACGATTATGATACAGTTATCCAACGATTGACTGGCTTCCAGCCTAGCCAAGAGCGCGCTGATATCGGTGCGGCGCTTAGCTATCAGCACGTAGATGACGACAACATCGTCCTTAGCTTGGTTAGTGGCAATCTGTAAAGCTAGACTTGTTTTACCGGACTTACTGTCACCTAAAACAGCCAGACGCTGGCCTCTAACAATCGGTAACATACTGTCAAGAACGGTCACTCCGGTAGCCAGCAGGTCGCTTAGCCCCTCACGCTGATAAAGCATCGGCGCATCGTTAAAAACCGGCCAGACAGCATCAGCCGCAATCGGACCCTTGCCGTCCAACGGCTCACCAAAAACATTAATTACCCGCCCAATAAAGTCTCGTCCGACTTTCGTCACCAGTTTATCGTGTTGCATAACGACTTTCATGCCAACAAACAACTGACTACCACCTAGATACAGCACGGTGACATAATCGTCACGAATATCGTGGACATAACCCTTGGTACCATCCTCGAACATAACTAAGGCTCGATTATTAACTGGCTGCATGCCACGAACTTTAACTAAAAAATTCTCAATGGCGATGATTTCACCAATCGGATTGCCTTTTTCAACCAAATGATCAAAGTGACGGTTGTCGCTCATCGAGCCGCCTCCCCCTTAATCATGGTCATCAGTAATTGATGCTGATCGTAAAAATGCTGACGCAAACTGAAGTCATGGTAATGATTATCCGTCTGTAACGTACAGCCGGCCGCTATATTTGGTTCCAAGCCGACGTTAATAAGAGTTAGTGGATCAATTTTATCCCTAAACCAGATAGCAATCTTGGCCATGAAAGCTGCCGACGGGTCGACCGCGAAACTTATATGCACAACTGGGGCGCGTACAATCAGGTCGTTCAAGGATGCTGTGGCAGACTCTCTATCTCCTTCGTTCAATAAATTAATTTTATTAATGGCCGCAAAGTCGCTTAGCCCACGCGAAGTTTTAGGCAAGGTTTTAAGCGGAGTACCAGGTTGCCGCAGATTGGCCTGACAGATAAAGTCATCCAGATCTTTGAGTTCGCGCCGCACTCGTCCTACATCACCTTGAGATATTAGCTGGATAGGAAGTTTAAGATTGTCAAGCGCCATGCTTTATATCCTCGGATATAGCCTGTTTATTAGCCTCCAGCTCGCTTAGGATATATTCCAGCTGATCACTTAAATCGATCTGCTTACCGATAGCCGCTAACACATAATGATTTACGATGTCCGCCATATTTTCTTCGAAACGATTGATTAAACGGGTTTTCTCGTTCTCAACTTCAGTTTGCAGCTGGTCGCTTAGCTTGACCCGTTCTTCCTCGATAGTCTGTTTGGTCTTTTCGATCGATTCAATTGCCAGTTGCTTGGCGTCGGTGATCGACTCCTCATACTTGGCAAACTCTTCATGCAACTTGCTCGACAGCTCCTGCTTCATGTAATCATTAAGCTGCGAGGTAGTCAGGCGTAGATCCTGCTGTAAAAACATTGCGTTTTCACCTATGATCTTTTCGAAATGCAGTCGGCCGCGATTACGTAACTCTTCTCTGAACTCCTCATTAAAAATATGCTCGACATCTTTACTGGCACCGTCTGTTAATTGATCAAACCCCTGTTTATTGTTGGCGGTCTCGATCCGATTTAATTTCATAACCTGCCAGATAAAACCGATACAAGCCCACACTGCCCCGATTATAATCGCCGCTAACCACCAGATTGTCATTATTGACCCACCATTTCTTGAATATATAGCGCTACTGCTTAAGAAATAATATAGCGTAAGCCGACGAATATGGCAAAACTCATATTACTAACCAAACCAGTTTTTAAGATACGAGTGAACTGAGGATTTTAATTGTATAATCAATATCGGCTTTGGTTGTGGCACGCCCCAAAGAAAAACGTAGTGATGCACGGGCGTGCGCATCACTTAAGCCCAGCGCCAACAATACATGAGACGATTCTTCTTTTGAAGCATTGCAGGCCGAGCCGGCAGCGGCCATTACGCCGTTATGGTCCAGTCCAATCAGTAAACTTTCATTGTCCTGACCGGGGAAAGTCACGTGCACATTGTTGGCCAACCGGAACCGACGCGAACCGTTAATAATCACCTGCTTAAAAGTCTTCTCCAGTTTGGCTATGAAATAGTCTCTCAGTTCCTCAGTTTTAAGTGTTTGCTCGCGGCGACTTGACTGGGAGGAGTCCAGTGCTGCCGCCAAACCTATATCCGCAGGCACATTCTCAGTACCGGAACGCAGGTTACGCTCTTGACCACCGCCGCTAATTACCGGCGTAAGCTTAGCGTTTCTGGAAACATAAAGCGCCCCACTCTGTTTTGGTCCATATATTTTGCCACCGTTAATAGTCATCAAATCGACACCGAGACGATTGACATGCAAATCCAAATAGTTGACTGCTTGACAGGCGTCTACATGCAACAACAATGGTAGTTCAATACCACGGTTGCGCCGAGAGTCACGAACTTTTTCGATCACTTTACCGACTTCACGGATGGGCTGGACGCTACCGATTTCGTTATTAGCGTACATCACACTAACGAGTACAACCTGATCGTCAATTAATTTTTCAACGGCACTAAGACTAATCCGGCCCTCATTATCGACCGGGATCACCTGGTGGTTATAACGAGCGGCCGGTTGGCGCACCGACTCGTGTTCGATGGCGCTAAGTAAAAGCTTAGCGGATGGATAAGCGGCCATCACGCCATGAATGGCTAAGTTATTAGCCTCGGTGCCACCTGCCGTGAAAATAATCTCGTTAGCTTGAGCACCAAGCCAATAAGCAATTTTTGAGCGCGCCATATCCAAGGCTTGACGAACGTGACGGGCGGCTGAGTAGTCCGCTGAGGGATTAAAAAAATCTACGCTAAAGAAAGGTTGCATTAAAGACAGGACCTCTTTGTCTAACGGCGTGGCGGCGGCATAATCTAGATAGACAATCTTTGCCATGTTGAATTGACTCGCTTTATGACTGCTCGACCAGCTGATGTAGTTCTTTGTCAATTTTATGGCCGTAAAGCCGCACTGCCATATAAAAATTCTCAAGCTCCTGATCGTTCAAGGCGTGTCTGGATCGATCATGACCAACCTTATAGATACCGTCTGGATGCACGTCATAGCGCACAGTCGAACGATGCAGCTTCTTATGATCGTCATACCATTCTTCATGCCAAACCCAGGTTCGTTCGTCCAAACAGAAAAAACGGCGTTGTCGAGTCGATTCGACCTTACCAAATAACCCGCCGCCGATTTTCGCTTCGAAGTTTATAATTCGGCGATAGTGCTCTTGAGTGGCATCGGTGGGATTTAAGACTTTTTTAAGATAATTGAACATGGCTTAGGCCACTTTCTGCTGGTCTTCATAAATTACACCAATGCTGGCACGGATTAGCTCTTCATTAAGCTGACCATTACTTTTTGTTTGATTGCTTATTTCAAGACTAGTGGTGGCTACATAGGCTCGCGTTGCCTCGACTGGTTCTTTAATAATTTTAGCGACAGGCTCGGGATTGCGGCGACTCTGTTCGGCCTGATAGGCATTAATAACCCTGTCGACCGCTAACTGAACCTCTTTGAGACGGTAAGGAATCAACTCCAAGCTTTCTTGAAGTTTTTCCTTGCTAACAATATTGGTGGTATTTACTATCCTCATAAGATCACAAGCTTTAATTATAACCCAAAAAGCAAGCGGGCGTTGGCCGTTGTGCGTTCAGCCAGTTCATTAAGTGCTTCCCCTCTAAGTCGTGCCATAAATTCGGCTACCGTTAAAACATGTTTAGGCTCATTTATAATACCACGATAAGGTATTGGCGTCAAGTAAGGCGAGTCGGTTTCAAGTAGTAAATGATTAGTCGGGATAGCCTTGTAAACCTCCAGTTGGGCGGGCTCTTTTGCAAACGTCGCTATGCCGTTAACACCTATAAATAAACCGCGCTCGATAGCCGCCTCAAGATTGAGCTTATTGTCCGTGAAACTATGAAGCACGCCCTTAAGCTTGCCGGCGTAAGTATCAAATAGCGGCCAGAAATCGTCAAATGCCTGTCGGACATGGAATATAACCGGCAAGCCGGTATCTATAGCCAAATCCAGTTGAAATTTAAGCATATCCAACTGTTCGGACGGATCAGAATGATTATAGAAATAATCTAGACCACATTCGCCAATAGCAACAACTTTAGAGCTTGTGGCCAATTGCTTAAACTCCAGTTGGGCGGTCGAGTTATTAAAATAGCGTTTGGCCTCATGGGGGTGTATGCCGATCGCAGCGTAGCAAGGGTCGTACCGATTCGCAAAAGCAATTGCCAGTGCGCTATCCGTAACGTCACATCCGACGCATACCATTTGCTTAACATGAGCATTATTGGCTGCGCTTATAACTTCTTCAGGACTGGAACCAAGGCGCTGCCAAAGTTTTATCGTATTGTCTTCGCCTGTGGTTTGTCCGATAGATTGAATGTGACAGTGAGTATCGATCAATTCCATGTTAGCTAATCTCGTCTAGGAAAAAGCATACCGTCAATCGGCTTAATTTCATCGTCACCTACAGCTTCCTGGATTCTAGCGGCAGCGTTTGGCAAAAATGGCAAAAGCAGCTCAGCAATCTCGCGCACACTACTGATTAAATAAGCAATCACTTCGTTAAGGTGGTCATCGTCACCGGATTTGGCGACTTCCCAAGGTTTTTCCTCATCAATATACTGGTTAAGCGAACGGATCTGTTCCCAGACATCGTCTAACGCCCTATCAAATCGGCAAGCTTCAACAGCCGTTTCATACGCCTTGGTGTCATGCTCAGACGGGGGTATGTTTTTAACCTTGCCGCCAAAGTATTTGATAGCCATCGCAATACTGCGTTGCACCAGGTTTCCAAGCTCGTTAGCCAGTTCTGAGTTATAGGCGTCATTAAATTTCTGCCAGCTGAAATCGCCATCGTCATAACTGGGAATGTGGCGCAACATATAGTATCTGAAAGGATCAACGCCGTATGACTCAACAACATCAAAAGGATTAATAACATTGCCGAGAGATTTGCTCATTTTCTTGCCGTCGGCGGTTACGAAGCCGTGTACATAAAGTCGCTTGGGTAAATCGATATCAAGTGACAAAAGCATTGCCGGCCAGATGGCGGCATGAAACCTCAAAATGTCTTTGCCAATAATCTGGACATCGGCCGGCCAGTATTCCTTAAAATCGTCGTGTTCAGGAAAACCAAGCACAGTAATGTAGTTCATCAGAGCTTCAAACCAGACATACATAACCTGAGTGGAG
The DNA here is from genome assembly GCA_021790005.1 of bacterium. Taxonomy (GTDB): domain Bacteria; phylum Patescibacteriota; class Saccharimonadia; order Saccharimonadales; family UBA4665; genus JAJZWH01. The sequence goes on along the minus strand of JAJYIP010000004.1, from coordinate 17,049 downwards.
TCACCCGGTACCGGTATGCCCCAGGAAATCTTATCTTTCGGACGGCTGATAGATATGTCATCCAAGCCCTGGTTTAAAATCGACAGGATTTCATTGCGTCTGGTGTCCGGCGTAATAATGAAACTCTTAGATTCAATCGCCTCTCTGATTTTGTCGGTATATTTGCTTAGGCGGAAGAAATAATTCTCTTCGACCAACTTCTCATAAGGCCGGTTATGTGCCGGGCATATCCCGCCGTTCGCCTTGACTTCTGTATCCGTGAAAAAAGCCTCATCACCGATACAGTACCAGCCTTCGTACTTGCTTTTATAGATATCTTTGGACAACTGTTTCCAGATAACGCCGGCGCGCTGGACATGCCCACTGTCGGTAGTGCGAATAAACCGGTTATTGCTGATCATTAGGGTTTTGGTTAGTTCCAAGAATCTAGCGGAAATTTCATCGGCGTATTTCTCAGTAGATTTTCCCTGTTCTTTAGCTTTCTCTTCAATCTTGCCGCCATGCTCGTCCGTACCAGTCGAAAAGATAACCTCCTGTCCGTGCCTGCGGGCAGCACGGGCCAGCACGTCACCGTAGAGTAACTCCATAGCGAAACCGATATGCGGCTCGGCATTGACATAGGGAATTGAAGTAGTTACGTAGTATTTGCTCATAAATATGATCTCTATCGGCAATAATTAAGCCGTGTTTAGTTTATATATTAACAAGTTTTAACTTAAATGACGTTTGGATTATGTGGCTAGTCCTTGAGTAGCTTAGCAAACTCCGTCACTTCTGACGGATCTAGCTCCGTAAAAAGATCGGCTTCATACTTTTCGGCAACCTTGTATAGATAATCCTCATTATATCTGGGATAGATATGGAAATGAACATGATCGACTTTAAGCTTGCCTTGTTTTAGAAACGGGCGGTAGTTCTGTCTAATATCCGCTCCCTCGCCAAGCTTATTGACAAGTCGCTGCTCAATAAAGAAAATTAGCTCGAAAATATCGCTCAACTCATCTTTGGTTAACTCCCAGGGCTGCTCGATATGTCTTTTGGGAATAACCAAAAAATGACCCGTTACTTTATGCGGATTACTTAAAAACGCCTGGGCCAGATTATTTTCCTTTAATACCCGGTCGTTAAGACTACAAAACGGACAGTTCAGATTTCGTGTCATACTTTTACCCTTTAAAATATGTAAGATCTCAGCTGGTGGGGCTACATGGGCTCGAACCATGGACCTCAGCAATGTGAATGCTGCGCTCTAGCCAACTGAGCTACAGCCCCTCTTATCGCCCACTCTAAGTTATTATAGCCTAGAGTGGCTGGTCGATATAGTCCTGACAAAAACGCTCAAATACGGCATTCGTCCAACCGAAACCAATCTGGGAAGGATAAAGACCCTTTTGGGGAGGTTTTTGGGGAGAGACCACATTGTACTTTTCAAGAAAAACGTGATGCTTATTAAACCAGTACAGATTGGTTTTCAGCCAACGGGTAGCTATCATTCTGGCTTCTTTCTGGTAGCCATAACGTTCAAGCGCCTCCACGACCAGGAAATGTAGCGGTGCCCAACCGTTTGGATAGGCCCACTGGGTAGGACCGGAGCCAAGCACTATCTGACTGACCGGCAAACTGTCAGTCGTAGACAAACCGCCGACATTTAAAAATCGTCCGAGTGACCTGACCAGCTGTTCGGCCTGAACATCACTCACCATGCCTACCCACATAGGATAATAACTGGCTAGGCTAATAACTCCTCCCCGCTTGCCGCGCACGTAGTCATAGTCGAAATATAGTCCCTTTGACTTATCCCACATCAACTCGTTCATCGTGTCCTTGCGTTTGTCGGCTAGTGCAAACCACTTAGCCGCTTCATTAGCATCACCGGAAGCATGGGCAAACCTGGCAAAATCGGTCTCGTATTTATACAAAAGAGCGTTGAGATCAACCGGCAAATAATTAAGTGCATGGTGACTGAATCTGGGCGTCATATCCCAGCCACTTTCCGTCTCGGCTATATCGTCGAGGTAATTATAATCAAAGTAGCGGCTTAAACCGCGGTACACGCTCCGGTCATTAGGCTTACGTTCACCCATCCAGACCATATCGTATTCTTCTTTTGCGACGTCAAGTCGTTCTGCCGTCCAAGCGTTACTCATATGGTAATGATTGGCAACGTCTAAGATTAAGGACGTTAGGAAAGGAGGCTGGGAGCGTCCCGTCATGTAATATTGTGAGGAATTGGGAATGATCTTAAATCTCTTAAACAGATAGATGAGATCATCAAGTATGCCAATGATTAAGGCCTTATGCTCGTCATCCCACAAAGCCTGAACCATGAAATAACTGTCCCAATAAAACAACTCGTCATAATCAAACGCATGGTCTTCGGCATAAGAAGGTACCAGATACGGATAAGGAAGACCGATCAGGCTGCCGTTGTCTTTGGCATGGAAACGGATTAAATGCGGCCAGTACGACGCAATAAACTCTCTGGCCACAGTCACATCTCGCGGCATTAGAGGCCGCTCTTTATGCTGCATGATATCTGAAACAAAAGTTTTTGCTTTTTTGAATGCCGTCACATCTCTACCCTATTACTAGCCTAAGCCCATACCTAAGTAATGGTCAAGCTTAAGTTAACAATACTAATCGACTTTGGGTTTTTTCTGTTCCGGAAACACCCAGTACTTGTACCATAAATAACTCCAGATTGTAAAAAAGCCGGCGGAAATAAAAAAGCCGATGTACGGCGTTATACCGACGGATGTCAGTCCCCAGATAATCAGATAATCTATGACAAAACCAATCGATTCGATAAATATGTAACGACCAGCGTGGACCATCTCGCCTAAAGTCACTCGATCAGAAAAGGCCCAGAACCGCTGTACTATATAGTTGCAGCTCCAGCCGATAACATCAGCCAGGATCTTCGCCGGTAGCCAGCCCCAGTGCAGTAAACTGTAACCGACTGCGAAAACAGCATAACCCAACCAAAAATATAACCCCCCGCCAGCCATGTATTTCACGAAACGGTCAGTCTCTTTATTGCCAAGAGTAAATAATTTAGCTCGATGCATTGAATACCTAGCCACCATGCTAACAGATATATGCGCATGAAGGCCAATTATTTAAGCCCTAGGGATTATTTACCTAAGAGTCAATGCCACCGATTTTTTTCAAAGTCGCGACCAAAGCAGACAGTTGGCTTGGGGCAAGTTTTAGGCTGCCATTTTCTGTGCCGTGATGAATTAAATCAAAACCCTTTTCCAATCTGTTAAGCTTGATTAATCGTTTATGGCCCATCTCCTCAAACACAATTCCGTACTTTAGACTTCTTTCAATTTTAAGGCCGTTTGAATTACCGGTTTGACGTAATTGCAATGCCACTTCCCTTTTAAAAATAGTCTTTTCGCTTAATAACGGGTTATGGATGAGGTCCGTGCTTATTAGATGGGCGGTTCTGGCTTGCCAATAATTTTCATCTTGAATCATTTCCGCGCCTTCACTCGTCGATACGGTCTGTCCGTTCATCGCCAGTTCGGCCAACGATCTGAACCAGTAGTCGTGCGCCTGGAGCGTTGGGGCATTAACGCCGACGTCTTGCATGGTTCGATCAAAAAGATTCGCTGCCTCACTTGGGCTCAAGCTAGACATTACCGCAAAACTAGTATCGTTAATTTTTTCGGCGCGACGGCTATTAGCTATCACTTCGCTAAACAAAAATGTTTGCCATGAAAAATCCGGCAACAAATCAAAATTGAATTCACCACTCGCCGACTCAAATCTATCGGGCGTATTACCCATAAGCCAAGCTCCTGAGTTGTCAATTTAAGATATTAAGGGATCGTCTTTTTGGCTTTTTATAATAAAAGACCCCTTGATAAGCGTGGTCATTCTTTGGTGGAGCTGCCGGTAATCGCAACCGGGTCCGTCAGTTTATTCTGGTTAGTCTTCTACAGGCTTAGGTCGTTTTGGTGTCTTAGGGAACGGCTATATAAACGGCCAAACATTCCGTACCCGCAACCCTACGTAAGTCTTAAGCAAGTATCCGGGTAGCAATAGCTTGCTGCAACCAGATAATATAAAACGCGAGTGGTCCTATCTGATGTCAGACCTGGCGTTGTCGCAGAACTTAAGCTGCGACTGGTGCGTAAGCATAGTTAGGAGCAAAAATGCTCTTCACTACAGAACTTACGCGGTTAAATGCGTTTGCATTTATTCTGGTTTGCCTATATCGCTGACAAGCGACCTGCTGATCTAACCTATAAATCCAACGTCGAGCATAATTTCAGCCCCGTTAATACATGTGAGCCTATATAACAAAGCCACACTGCCTGTAATTATATCATCTTATTAAACATTAATCCAATTGATTGCACTGCGGAGAATATGCATATATCACTTTAAAATCACGTCGGTCAACCGTCGCCAATCTTCATGGCTGAGCTCCTGGGGCCGGGCATTAGGCGCTATTGCGGCCGATACAAGCGCGGCTTGAACGTCTGGCTTAGCTATATGCAAGCCACCACTCAGACTGTTTAGCAAGGTCTTGCGTTTTTGACCAAAACCGATACGAACCAAATGAATAAACTCTTTCTCTCTACCTTGCGGTAGCCTTGGTTGGCCTAATCTGGTGAGCTTGATAATCTGAGAGTTCACTTTGGGGGGCGGAGTGAATTGTTCAGGACCAACGATCGGACCCGGTTCGATCTGCCAATATGCCTGAGCAATAACGCCAAGCACGGATAACGCTCCCGGCTTTGCCACTAAGCGATCGGCCACTTCTTTTTGAATCAGTAAGACAGCGACGGCTGGCGGATTGGCCGATTCGCTAATTAAGCGAATCAGATAGTTTGTAATGTAATAGGGTATGTTGGCTACCAACTTATAATTAGCCGGCAAAAGATTAAGATTAAAGCGCCGGATATCCTCAAAGTAAAACTGGAGCGTCGGCTCATTTTTAAATCTTGTTTGCAACTGCACTTGCAAGTTCGTATCAAACTCAACAGCCACAATGTTTTTGGTTTTCTTAAGCAATGTCGCTGTTAAACTGCCCAAACCAGGCCCGATTTCCAGTACGCTATCCTGAGGCTTTAAATCGGCCAGATTAGCAATATCTTCAAGCGTTGATTGATCGTTAAGCCAGTGCTGACCAAGTGATTTCTTGGCGGTTATTTGATCGTCATCCATCGCATTACCACCAACCGTTATGCAACCAGTGCTCATAAGCATTGTACCAGCCGCCGTAACGACTGACGGCATAGCCGTTACACCAGCTTAGTTGGGTGATCGGGTTGGTTGCCCAATCGCTCCCAGCCGAAGCCATCTTATAGCCTGGCGTCGCTTGACATAAGCCGTAGCCGTAGGGGGTCATCGGGTTATCTGGAATGGCTGGACAATAGTGCTCACCCTGGGCTTTAGTCGGACACCAGCCGGATTCATGCGAGATAATATAATCAGCATAGAAATAATCGCTCGGGGCAATCCCGGCCAATGCCATATCTCCCTTGATACCAGACAAGTTGGTGCCCTCGACAACAATCTCGGTAACCGGCGGAACAGTAACGACAGTTTGAATAGGCGTACTACTAACAACAATCCCGTTTTGTAGTTGATCTTGGTAGGTTATAATCTCTTGTCCGGCCGAACCTTGCTGGCGAACAGCGCTCGTACCATACGCCAAGCTATTGTCATAAACAGTGCTTACCGGCATGGCAATAGCCTGAGTAACAGATGCCAGCTTCTCGCCTTTTCGGACTATAAAGATCGGCATATTAGCAGTAATCGGCGTATTGGGGGCTGGAATGACCTGATCGTTAGCCTGTATCTGAATATGCTTGTCTTGTATTAAGGCCGCCACCGTACTGGCGTGCGTCCTGATTTGTACCATCGTGCCATACAGATTCAAGTTAACCGGTGTAGCCCGGTTGATCACGACTTGTTCGCCGATGGCTAAGTGCGTCACAAAATTATTAACCGGCACAGTAGTGACATAATCTTCAGGATAAAGCTTGTTGCCCGTCTGGGTGGCAATAGCACGGGCCGTAGTGGCGGCGCTATAGGTAAATGTCTTTTGGGAACCGTCGACAATCTCAACCGGTACGGCCCGGTAAATATTAATACGGAAGTCATCCTGGTTAATGGAAGTCGCTAGACTAGGCTCGACAACATCTCCTTGGTGCAAAGTTATATGCAGTTTGGCTAATAGCTTGCCCACCGTAGGCTCAATTGAAGGCACGATCTGCTCAACATGATCATGATTAATAATGACGACTTTTGGTGCAGGAGGTGCCTGTTGATTCTTGTTGATCAGAGAATAGGCAAAGACTACAGCACCGGTCAGAATTAAAAGCCCAACAAACACAAACACCGGCACCGCATAGGGATGACGGCTGGCTCGTTTGACATTCCTAGCTTGAAGCTTATGAAGTCTGATGAGACGTCTTTTATAGACGCTGAACTTTCTTTGCATATAAAGAGCAGGTTTGATATGCGCATGACAACAATTCGAAACCTACTTAGTATATATTGTAACAGATAGCTCAGAGCTTCTCGATAGGCGCATAGCCAACATCAAGCTTTCTGGTACCCTTACCCTTGAAATAGACGGTGGCAACATCCCCTTCAACATCAAGCACCGTTCCAACACCGAACAATTTATGCCTGACACTATCCCCTTCGCTAAGATCTGGTACATAGCGAGGCTCGTCAGCTACTGCCGGCGCTTTGGAGAAAACACTCGACATACCTTCGCCCCAATCAGACACCGTTTGAGCATCAATTTCACTCAGGAACCGACTAGGCGGATTATGTTGGATGCCACCATATAATAATCTAGAGGATGCCGAGGTCAGGTAAAGCTCTTGGCGCGCTCTAGTAATACCGACATAACAGAGTCGGCGCTCCTCTTCCATAGCCTTCTGGTCATATAGTGCCCGGGAGTGGGGAAAAATTGTTTCTTCCATACCGGTTATGAACACGACAGGAAATTCCAAACCTTTGGCTGAATGCAAGGTCATAAGGGTCACGGCATTACCGTTAAGCTCAACAGAGTCAATGTCACTGACGAGACTAACCTCTTCTAGGAAATCCGCCAAAACAAAATCCTGATACTCTTTGGCGACGCTCAAAAGTTCACGGACGTTCTCTTGGCGCGCCTCACCCTGAGGAGTTCCATCGGCTAGATAGTCAAGATAATTCAACCTATTAACTAAGGCGTTAATTAAATCAATCGGACTAGATGAATTAACTTGCCGAGAAAAACTAAGCATTAAATCGGCTAGATCTCTAAAACCATTAACAGCTTTAGCTGTTAGACCCGGACAGTCGGCACTGCTTTGCAGCGCTTCAAGCAAGGTTTTGCCGCTGCCAGCATGCCAGGACATAAACCTGGCCAAGCTGGTCGCCCCGATACCCCTAGTCGGCACATTAACGATCCGCTCAAAACTGATACGATCCTCCGGTTGAAACACCAGCCGCAAATAGGCAATAATGTCTCGGATTTCCTTACGGTCATAAAACTTTTGACCACCTACGACCCGATACGGCAAACCGAAGCGCATTAAAGCCTCCTCGATAACACGACTTTGAGCGTTAGTCCGATACAAGACCGCAAAGTCACCATAATCACGGCGACGACCATTAACGGCGCCTTGGATACGCAGAGCAATAGCTTCACTTTCAGCTCTTTCGTCCCTTAAAACAATAACTTGAACCGGCAAGCCATCACTTTCAGCCGTCCAAAGCTGTTTGTCGCTGCGGTCCATATTCTTGGTAATAATGGCCTGGCCGGCAGCTAGGATATTCTTGGTTGAACGATAATTCTGTTCAAGCTTAATGACGGTACTTTGGTGATAATCTCTTTCAAAATTAAGGATATTGCGATAGTCCGCACCGCGCCAAGAAAATATGGTTTGCCAGTCATCACCGATTACGGCTAAATTATGTTTATCGTTGGTTAACAGCTTGATCAGTCTATACTGAGCCGCGTTAGTATCCTGGTACTCGTCAACCATCACGTACTTGAACTGCTCCTGCCACCGGCGCCGAACTTCCGGGCTGGTTTCTAGTAGCCGAACGGTCTCATTGATCAGATCGTCGAAATCCAAACCATTGGCTTGCCTTAACTCCTTTTGATACAAAGGAAATACTTTAGCCGCCATCTGGGCTGTAGGCTGATTGGCGATCGATGCATACTCTTCAGGACTCATTAATTCGTTTTTGGCGCTAGATATAAGATTAGCCAGTGTTCTGGGTGGAAAAGCCTTCTCGTCTACCAATAACTGCCGGCAGACCCGCTTGACTGCCGCCAGACGGTCGGCTTCATCGAATATAACGAACGCTGTCGGCAAATTAATCGCATCGGCATCTTGCCTAAGAAGACGCACGCAAATCGAATGGAAAGTACCCATGTAGGGCATAAAGCTGCGATTTTCACTGTTAAATCCAAGCAGTTTAGCCACCCGGCCACGCATTTCTTGAGCAGCCTTATTGGTAAAAGTTACAGCTAAAATCTCTGCCGGCGAAGCTTTATGCTGAGCTAGGATGTAGGCAATACGATGCGTTAATGTTTTAGTCTTACCACTACCGGCACCGGCTTGAATCAACAGTGGCCCTTCAGTCGTTGTAACGGCCCGACGTTGCTCATCATTCAAACCTGTTAGCAATTTATCCGTATCTAAAAACAAATCGTAACCTACCTCTTCGGGCATTTTCTCTCCTATCTAGTTAATTGTACGAGTTCAGGACTTCAGTGCAAAGAAGTTAGTGTGCGGTAAATGATAAGTGTTGCGAATGAGACCAGCATCCATAGCCACATCCAGCCAGACAAGCGCCAGCAGTACAGCTATGAGCAGACCAAAAACTACCAGTCTCCGATTCTTACGTTCCTCGACTTGATTGATAGTCAAAAAGTATTGACCGCTTTGCACGAGCGCGTTGATACTAGCTTCTTTTTCAGCCGCAGCACCGTCAACTTTCTCTTGATCTTTGGTTGTCGAGCTGTTATCTTCCGAATTCTTGACACCATTGCCTTCTTGCCTAGTTACGGATTGGGTCATTGTTTTGGGCGGTAGTGGCACGGGAAGCGGTGCCACCGCGGGTTCAGGCGTTTTCTGTGGTTGCGGTGGCGGCGGCGTATCTATATGTTCAATCGGCTTGATTTCCGGTGCGTGCGTAGAAGCCGATGGGTTATTTTCGCGGTCAGAGTCTTTAGCTTCTTCCATGTCACTGCCGTTGCCCTGATTAACCAGCGTGTTGTCATGCATCATAGGGCCATGATTAACAATTATATGTTTTGAGGTTGCATCGGCCGGTGTAGTTGACGGCTTGGCGATATCGAAGACTTTTTTATTTTCCGCGTTGGTCTCGTCGTCGTCACTCATACATATCCACCCGTCATCCCTTTGGGTCGCTTAACGACACTAGATAAACAGCTTGAATAATGTCCGCAAACTGTTGGGCGTCAAGGCTAGCGTGACCGACCAATAGACCGTCAACACCATCAACCTCCATAATACCAGTAACAAACTCAGGCTCGTCACTGCCGCCATATAAGACCCTGATGCTGTCTGCGGCCAACTTACCGTACAACTCACCAACCTGATAGCGAATCCAACTGACGGCCTGCTCTATATCCTTAGGCTTGGCAGGATTATGACCGCCGATCGCCCAAACCGGCTCGTAAGCAATTACAACCGATTCAATGTCCTCACTCGTCAGATCGCTTAAAGCGGTGGTTATCTGATCATGTAGAACCTGTTTGGTTTCCTTGTCTTGTTTTTCTTCCTTGGTTTCACCGACGCATAAAATAGGAGTGATATCATTTCTGATCGCCGCCGCCATCTTATCCCTGATCAGTTCAAGTGATTCGCTGAAGTAGCGCCGTCTTTCCGAATGTCCGATGATGGCATAATTAACCATTTCTCTTAGCTGAGCAAATGACACCGCTCCAGTATATGAACCCTCATCAATCGGATAGCCATCTTGAGCAGCCAACTTAAATTTACGACGATCGATCTCCAAGCTGATTGGCTGTAGATCTAAGTAATTGGGCGCTATAACCACCTCGACACCACGATGCAACGACACTTTCTTATCTAATTTATTCACTAGCAAGCTTGCCTGATGAACATTCAGGTGCATTTTCCAATTAGCAACGACAAGTTTTGGCTTCTTCATATTGCTTATACTTATTGTACCCTATTCCTTATTCTCTAAGGCTTCGACTCCAGGCAATTTTTTGCCGGCCATTAGTTCCAAACTGGCTCCGCCGCCGGTTGAAACATGGTCAAATTTATCAACCAGCCCGCGCTCCTGTACATAGCCGACAGTATCACCACCACCCACCAGACTGAACGGACGGTGACCAAATTCTCCAAGCAAACTATCGATCACCAGTTCACTGCCATGTGCAAACGGGCCAACTGGACCTTGCAGTGAAGCAACTTCCGTCACCCCCATAGTACCGTTCCAGACAACCGTATTGCAGAGCTGGACCGATCCGGCAATAAACGAACCACTGAATGGCCCGATATCCAGGATTTTTTCATGTTTTTCCAATCTGGAAGCTTGCCTAGGAACCCGCTTAGGGTAATTCTCTATATCGGCCACGACCTGTGTATCCCAATCGACTATCCGGGTTTTAGTTTGCGATTCAACACTCAAAGCTACCACCGCATCTTTTGGTAAAACAAAAACAAAACGACGCTTCTTAGCTTCCTCTTCGGCCAATCTTAAAATATCTTTAGCCAGCGGGATTTCATTCGGATCCGCTAAACTATCCCCGATATTAAAATTTTGAGCCTCAAGAAAGGTATTGGCCATCGCCCCACCGACTGCCACTATGTCCGACAAGGCGATAAATTTACGGATAAGTTCAAGCTTACCCGCTATTTTGGCGCCACCAATAATAGCCATCAAGGGTCGTTCCGGTTTTAGCATGACCTTAGTGATAGTGTCGACTTCTTTTTCAAGTAAAAAACCGGCGACACTGGGCAAAAATCTGGTGATCGCATCAGTTGAAGCGTGTGCCCGGTGGACCACACCAAAACCATCTTGGACAAACAAATCACAATTTTGAGCCAAGGCTTTCGCAAAATCTGGATCGTTTTTTTCCTCTTCGGGATGAAATCTCAAGTTTTCGCACAGCAATACGTCACCCGGCTTAAGGCTCTTGATCTTGGCTGTAACCTCTTCACCAATGCAGTCAGGAACAAAGAATACTGCTTTATCTAGCAACCTGGACAGCTCATTGACAACCGGTTTCATGGAATACTTTGGCTCGGGCTTACCGTCGGGACGACCCAGGTGAGATATTAATACTAGCTTAGCGCGCTTTTCGATCAAGTAATTAATGGTTGGCAATGATTGGCTGATCCGGTAGGTGTCAGTAATTTTACCGTCTTGCATCGGCACGTTATAATCGACGCGCACCAGCACCGTTTTACCGGCAAGAGCCACGTCTTTGATAGTTTTTTTGGTAAACATGTTAATCAAGCATCCTGACCTTAATGGTATCCGTAGTGCCAACCACGCCAGGCTGCTGGCCCGATGCAGTCACAACGATATCGCCCTTATCTAGGAAATGCTCCTCCCTAAGCCAATCGGTCAGTTTTGTGGCGGCCGATTTGTCAGCCGGACGTACGTAAGCGGCTACTCCATAAACAATCGCCAGCCGATGCGCAGTCTTAACATCGTTAGTTACAGCTATTAGTGGCACATTCATACGCATGGAAGATATGTTAATTGCCGTCGCGCCAGACCTAGTCTCAGCTATAATCGCCCGGGCATCGACCGCCTTGGCTAAAGTCATGACAGCTTCAGATATGGCAACCTGTACAGTAGCGGCTGCCGGTTGATTAAACGTGACACTGAGGGGAGAATTGGATTCGGTGTAACGGATAATTCGCTGCATGGTCTTAACTGATTCGATCGGGTAATTACCACTAGCAGTTTCATCGCTTAGCATTAGACAATCGGCACCCACCAAAACCGCCGTTGCAACATCTGAAACTTCAGCCCGGGACGGCTCAAGTTCCTGAGTCATACTGATCAGCATTTGGGTAGCCACGATCGTAGGAGTGGCATATTTTTGTCCCAACCCGATAATCTTACGCTGTACGATTGGGATACTTTCGGCCGGAGTCTCAACCGCTAGATCGCCCCTGGCAACCATCACTACATCCGATTCGGCAACAATCGCTTCTATGTTATCCGCCGCCGCCTTGGTCTCAATCTTGGCAATAATCCTTGCCTTATAGTTCATGCCAGCCAATAATTTTCTAAGGCTCAGAATGTCCTCAACCGACTGCACAAAACTAAGAGCCACGTAATCGATATCCTGATTAGACCCATACACCAGATCGGCCCGGTCTTTGGCCGTTATGACATCGCCACCAAAATCCGTATCCGGCACGTTAAGGCCTTTGCGCTGGATCAATATGCCGTCATTAAGCACCTCAAGATACACAACGCCTTCTCGTACGGCCGTAACAACGGTTTTAATTCTCCCGTCAAATATCATGATGCGTTCACCACGCTTAACTTTTTCGCTTAAATCATACTGGGTCGGCACATGGCCGCTGGTTTTATAGTCGACGTTATACTTAAGTGTCAGACTTTGGCCTTTTTTAACTTCTATTACGCCATCGAAATCGCCTAGGCGAATTTTAGGACCCTGTAAGTCCTGGATTATGGCTACTTCCCGACCCAATTCATCGGCAGCTTGACGTATCCACCCGATTTGTCTGGTCCGTTCGTCATGTGTGCCATGTGAGAAATTGAGCCTAATGCCATTAGCGCCGGCGGCTATTAAATTACGTATGGCTTCAAAACTGTCCGTCGAAGGACCGACAGTAGCTATAATTTTAGTTCGCGTCCACTCTTTGAGCGGTTTTTTATTACTATGTTTATTTATTCCCACCATAATCATAACTAGTATATTGGTCTAAGGATAAAAATAAAAGCAAAAATAACTTGGAAGCTTGTTTAAAGAGCCTCTATTTAATCATTATATTTATCAGCATTCAATTACTGCATCGTATGCACCGGCGAATACTCAATGGTTGTCGCTCATGTAGCGCGTTGCAACTTGAAAAGAATAACTGTCCAAATATTAGTGGATGAAGTTGTATTGACTGGCGGCAGCAGCGCTCAACGTACGGTAATCCACCTCGTCCCAACCAACCCGGTTCATCTCGGATATAGTCCACTGACCGGTTAAGCTATTAACGCTCTCTACAAATGCAACATGCCCTAACCCGCCAAGAGCATTAGGGTCCTGCATAATAGCGAACCTAGCAGGCGTATGGTTGATCGTATAGCCACCATAGCGCGCTGCCCGGCTAGCCCAAGTAATGGCATTGCCCCAAGTATTCGGAATAGGCAAACCAACTTGCATGCGCCGCAATGCCACCCAATACGTACAGTTACCGTAATCGTATCGATCCGAAGGAATGGCCGGCTGGGTAAACATCGTTACTGCGGCTGATGCCAACGCAGTAATGTTAGTTGATGCAAACACGCTAATAACCGGTAAAATTACAAGCGGCAGTAGAACTGCAGTAATCGTTAGGGTCAAGTGCTTCATAAGGCCTGGCTGTAAATTTCATTCGGATCAGTCGTAATGAGAGGATGTTCGCTGGCAGAAGCAACAATACTTAAGGCGACATGGTTTTGGTCGGCAATGATTAACGCCTCGCCTTTTTCACAACCGAGCAGAAAATTAGTCTCATACTCGCTGAGCTGGAATTCCTCGACAACGTTTTGGATTGTAGTCGTATCTTGGCGCATCAATATTCTCAGTGCGCTCTGAGACGCAATCGCCCGGCCATAACTGCTAGACAGAAAATCGTTTGCTTGTTGCGAAATAATGGCTACTCCGAGCCAGTACTTCCTAGCTCGCCTAACCAGACCGGATACGAAACGCGCACTCTGATCATGCTCAAGCAGCAGCCAGCCCTCGTCTATAACCAGTAAACGCTTTTTAATGTGCGCTTTAACCACTCCTTCGACGTATTTGGATATGATTACCATCATAATCTGGCGTAAACTTTCGCCAAGATCTTTGATGTCAAAAACCACTAAACGATTAGTCAGGTTAATGTTGGTTTGACAATTAAAGCAGTTGGCTAACGAACCACTGACAAATTTCTCTAAACGCTCAGCTATTGAGTTAACTTTGTTCTTAACCAGAACAGCGTTGAACTCTTCGAGGGTGGGCGGCTTATCTTTCTTCAATTTGTAGGTTTCCATGATAGCCCGGTCTACCTGAGCTTTTTCCCGAGCATTAAGTCCGTCCGCCATTAAAGATATGATCTCGATCAGGTCCTGGACATGTTCCGCCATCGACTCTTTGTCATTACCATAAAAACCCAGGTCAAAGGGATTAATATGCTCATCGGCGTCAACTGACATTTTAATCACCATGCCGTTAACGGATTCGGCCAGACTGCGATACTCGTTCTCGGGATCAAGTACAATCACATCCGTACCTTGAGCCAATTGACGCAATATCTCAACCTTAGCAGCATAACTCTTACCACTGCCTGACTGGGCAAAAGTAATACTATTGGCGTTATTTAAGCTGAACCTATCTAGAATGACCAGTGAATTACTAGATTTGTTGACTCCATATAAGATGCCCGATTCCTGCACCAGCTCGGATGATGTAAACGGGAAACATAGCGCGGCAGTACTACTATCCATGTTACGTTTTTGTGCAAGCTTATCTTCACTTCTTGGTAAAACCGTCTGCAGGCCGTCAAGCTGGGCATAACGCGCAACTTTAACAAAAAACAGACGCGCTGCCATGGCTGATTCAAGCAAACTCGTTAGCTTATCTAGCTCTTTGAGACTGAGAGCACGCAAGGCAATATCGATCGATACCTGGAATAGTTTCTCTTGACCGCGTTGAATCTTGTCTTTGATGGTTATAGCCGAATCAAGTGGATCGGTAATATCCGTGCCGACAATTTTTCCGGCCTGAACCATGGAGCGTTTCGTCGACTCCAGTTCAGTAATTTTGCGACGCAGTTTCGGTAAAGCCGACGCCGCATCAATTTCGCTAATGTGGTAGCTGACATCAATATTACGATTAAAATTAATGAGGTTGTCCAGCCACCCGGAGGTGGCCACGAAAGGATAGCCGGATACGTATAACAGACGAACGTATTGACCGTCGATCAACAGATAGTCAGGCTGTTCTTCAAGCCCTTCATAGCTTATTAGCCGGAGGTGGTCCTGACTGCCGCGACAAAAGCGATGATCTGCAATGCGAGCCATCCGTTAAACCTCCTCCTTCATAATCGCCGTGTGCATTAAACGCATGGCTTTTTCAGACAACGGCATCATTTTAGAAGCCAATGGATTATAGAAACTATAAAAAAGATTCAATATTTCCAGACTATTTAACTGCCGGCAGCGCATGCCAAGCCGGGCTAAACCTTTAGCAACAATATCTGCCTGCAGGCCCAATTGTTCCTTGATCGATTCCGGATCAGTTTTAGTTGCACTGTTATATTCGATGACAACATAAAAGTTGCGACTGAGAATGCGATTCACACTGATCAGGCCCTTAACAAATTTAGCGTAGCCATGTAGTTGATCGCGGTAAGCCGGCTGATCTTCATCTTTAAGTCTTAGGTCAATCGCTTCCAGAAAACTGTCAGCTTCCACCTCTCTGGTTCTAACCAGTACTTGCAGGGGCCCATTAAGGCCGTTCAAGAAGGACTGGAACGTATCTATAATCGCGTCTTGTTCAACTTCGCTCTTTAGTTCTAAATTAACCGTCGAGGTTTCCAGAATTAACCGGTAATGAGAGTCATCTAATACCAATATGTCATCGACTACCGCCTTAATACCAATCTGCTGAGCGGCTGAGCCGCTTGTCTTATTCAATAACCGCATCAATATTACCGTTTTTATCACTTATAAAAGTTAGTCGATGGGTAGTCAGACCTTGGCTGAGTTGGCTACGTTCCGCCAGGCTTAGTGGCAATATGATATTGGCCGGCTGATCTTCAGGGCTAAGGTCTTGCCCAGCGGCCGTATCGACTAAGGGCTTAGCCGCGCACATCTGACACGTCTCACTAAACTTAGTCGCCAAATACAGTCGGGGACGGCTAGTGAAAGCCACAAAGTCTTTGAGCGCATGAAACAATACCTGATCATTAATACGTAACGCTAGGATCACGAACGGCAAACCTAGCACCAAAACAACGACCAGCTTATACGTATCGACCTTTAGCATGGGTGGCAAGACTGCCAGTAGTAGGGCGGCCAAAAAAACCGGTACGATTAATAGGATTAATTGCGTTAGAGTCAAGCTACCGGCAATCGTATCCTCGACTGATGTAATTTGCGCTGGCACAATTGCCGTTTTCATGATTTTCCCCTGCCCGATTTTGATTGCGACTTAGTGTCAAACTTCGGTCCGCTGTCGGCAAGCGCCTGTCTGGCATTGGATACCAAACCGGCAGCCGGTGTCACGACATCAGCGGCGAGATACCTGGCGGACGCACCCAGGAACATAGCCGCATTTAACATGCTGCCACCCAAGCGTCTGGCAGATCTTGGACCCAGACTGGCATAGTTAAGCTGCATCAGTACACCCTGCGTCTTAATTAAAGCAATTAGAGCACTCAGGCCAAGTAAGAGTGACATAACCGGATCCTTCACCCCTCCAGACTCACCGATGACAGCAAATAACGAACCGGCCAGCAAAAGAATAATAACGTGCACAAATAGCACAAATACACTAGTCAAATAAGCCTTAAGAGCATTTTCGGCATAATCTTTAAAGGATGGCAAAAGCCACAGCAAAATTACCAGCGGTGAGAGAATAGCACCAAGATAGAGAATGACAATTCTGGCTAGATAGTAGACTAACAAAATAACACTCAAGACAATAAAGACAATGAAGATTAGTAGTGCAGGCAAGCCAAGCGAGGCCGACTTATCCGTTAGACTAATCAAGCTTTGCCACGGGTTAACGTTAGCCATGCCCGTCCGAACGGCGACAATCATTACGTTGGACAGCTCAATCACACCATCAACAAG
>JAJYIP010000003.1 GCA_021790005.1 bacterium | reverse complement strand
CTGAGCGTTCAGAAGAGCTAACAGACATACCTTTTTTAGCCGTTACGGTCGGGGGTGACACCATACTACCAATAGCAAGTTTTGCTCGACGTGATGGCGGACAGTGTAGTTATGTACAGCTTGGGCAAGAAATGTATGATGATAATTTTTATGTTACTACCGCAGACGACGAAACAGTACGACATGCTTTAATTGAAGCGCTTCGTGAACAAGTGGACTCAGGCTCAAAACACAGATTAAAAGCTAGTGCACAACGCACTGGTATAATTCAGCATTTTATTGATACACAATCTGAAGTCCAAAAATCTTCTTTAGCGCAGGCATACGAACAACAGCTTATTCGTAAAAGTATTCAGCGTTTCGACGAGCATACCACCAAAACTGTTTTATTGACAACCATTGGCGAAGCTAAATCTTCAGAGCTTTATGACACAAGCACACTTATCCCACCTTGTATTCTTGACGACGGTAGATTAGTTAGCCTATTACTTGCTAGACCAGCTGTCCGAGACGATAAATGGACTGGCGATAGGATTAGCCTATTTGCTGTAACACGCAATGTGGTTGCGGCTGAACTTGCAAGTATGTCTTCGCAGTCCATGCAGTTCGAGTTAAGTGAAGTTATAGATGTATCGCCAGACGATAGGGAAAGAATCATTAGGGATTTAGTTTTTCAAATTATAGCTCGTAAACCCATAAAAGATATAGAAGTCTTAGAATTCGCATATGAGAGCCCTAATCTAAAAGATATAGACCGCCAAATTGCACAGTATCTATGTGATGAAGATATGTTGGGCGAATATGAAAAGCATCGTTCCAGAGATGATTATCCATGGATCCCAATAATAAAAATTGAGTCTCAGGTTCGACGACAACTTGACACATTCTTTGCCTACCCTGACCCTAGCCGGTCTCCATTCCCGAATTCCGCTCCTTTAAAATTAGCTCTAATTAGGCTTGGTCGTCAACAAAAACATGATAGGGAGATCTTAAATCGACTACAAGCTGGTAAGATATTTGCTGAAAATATTGGTGAAGGTAGAAGATGTGACGAAGTTCTTATGCACTTTGTTGGTCGGTTAGCTCTAGTTGGCAAAGAGTTAGGAGCTGTATTTAAAAGTGTACAAATAGGTAAGACAAAGGCGGGTGCTATAGTCGCAGCCTCAGTATTCACTTATAATGGAGTATTTGAACTAAGTATAGCCGGGAGACCAGAATCTATGCCCTATGAGCCTATGAAACCACTAATAAGTGTTGATTTGAATCCAGTGTTACCTCGACTTGGACAAGAAAAATCAAATGGTGCATTTAGTGAAGAAGGTGCTGATGAACTAATAGATATAGTTTCTGGGATTATGTCTGTTAATAGTTAACCAAGTCGATATCCCCACCAAGAATAAGTTATTGTCATTTATCCTAGATACTAACTCGGTGCTTGTGGATAAGAAGCTTGCATAGTTTGTTGCACCACTTGATCAGATATTGGGGTCAAGTTTGATCTTATTTTTGTTTTTGCTTCGGCTCACCCCTCAGTAACCCATTAGGTTCTTATGAGCGTTTAATAATATCCAAGATACTTGACTCAAACAGCACAAATGTATAATTGAGTATATACATGAAGGTCAATTCTAAAGTGAAATTTAATGCTGAAAAGTTATCTACCTAAATAGGAGAAAAATGCTTGCGATAATTAGGGGAACTTGGTCTCCAATTCGGGGCATTTGATCTAATTGAGACAAAAGATGGCGAGATTATCTTTTTAGAGTGTAATCCCAATGGTCAGTACGGATGGTTGGAGGAAGAATTGGGATTTCCAATTCCAAAATCGATAGCAAAGGAGCTGATGTAAATAGCAAACGCATTAGATTAAATTTTTCTTAATTGATATTTAATCTGCCAGAACGAATGAGTATTTTATGCTAGTATAGTTAATACTATGAGCGGTAAAACTACAGTTATTTATGATGATCGTTTTGATAAAGTAGACGCCCAGCTTGTAGCAATGAATAAGCAGTTGGATAAAATAACCACCATTGTCATAAATGGTTTTGATAGAGTTGATAAAGAATTGGAAAAAAAAGCTAACAAAAAAGACATAAATCGACTGCTTAATTTTATGGATAAAATAGCCAAGCAACAAGAAATAGATGATGACGAGCGTTTAGTTATGGGACATCAACTTGAAAGACTTGATCGTTGGGTGCATGAAGTTGCAGATAAAATTGGCTATAAATTATCAATCTAAATCTCTTTTGAGTTGATAATTAGCTTACCCCAAAAATACTACCCTAGCATAATCCTGACTATACCTATATCTCCAGAAAAACCGACAATACTTTTATCACATTCCATTCGGAATGCGTCTAATAATCGGCACCACAGTAACACTTGTGTAATTTATCTATAAATATCTTTTCGATGCCCAACTTTAATAATTAAAATTGTCAGTTTTTTGTCGAAAATATCATAGATGATTTTGTATTCGGCAACTCTTAATCTCCAACTTTTAGTGCCCACCATAGGACGAACATTACCTTTTCTTGGGTCATGACTGAGGTTATAGATTGATTTAGAAATACGTAGTCTTATGGTAGGTTCGAGTTTTTTCAGTTCTTTTTGTGCACTTTTAGCAAACTCAATTTTGTAGGTCGTCATAGGTAAGACCAAGTTCATTTAACACGGCTTCAAAGGGAACAACATCTTCGTTTCTGCGATTATCAATTTCCTTTAAGTCGTCTAGATCGTCTAGCATATCAGCGAACTCTTCATTAATTATCTCTGATACGGAGCGTCTTTCAGTAACCGCTTTATGCTGTAAAAATCTCTTAACACTAGGATTTAGATAGATAGTAGTTTTATCGCTTAGATTACTCATATAAATAGTATAGCGCTATGACGTTATGGCGTCAACAATATACAATCTTTTGACGTGAATGATTAGTCCAGGGTAACCACGCCCTAAAAATACTCCCCTAGCATATTTCTATTTAAACCTAATTCTTTAGATATATTTACAAATGATCTATAAGATTCCATTCGGAATATTAATATAATAAAGGTCATCGTTAGATCGGATACGGAAGTCAAATTATAGCTTTTGTTTGGTTAAAATGAACTTACTACAATTTAACTAGATTCAGCCGGCATTAGAGGCCTTATTATCGAGCTAGTATGGTGCATGTTGACCATGTGCTAAAAAAGTAAGCCAATCAGTAGCCCCAACACAAAACTACCTACAATAAATGCCATTAAGCGAGATAAGGGAATGCTAATGTTGTGCACCGCAATTGCAAGTATTATAAGATCATGCATCTTGTATAAATTTCCTAGGTTTACGCATCCATCGGTATTATAAACATAAGCATGGACAAATAGAAACTAAATAACAATAGCCGTCAATGAGCTTACGGTCTCGTTAAAATCATAATGCTAGTAGTTTAATTTACAGAATTAAATATCAGCAGGCGCATTAAGGTGTCAAGCTGGTGTGGTCGATCAATTTGCGATTGCGGTATCATGAAGTCATGAAGTTGCGATTATTTATTCGGTAGTTTGAAGTGACGGAATTTTTACGTATAGTTGGACCATTATTGGCAGCTTCAGGTTTTATTCCTTACCTGACTTCGACGATTAAAGGCGGGGTTAGACCGCGGGTGGCGTCATGGTCTACCTGGACATTGGTTACGGGAATATCTACGATCGCTGAACTAAGCCAGCACTCATACACCAGTGCCTTATTGACAGGTGTTGCTACGATTCCAGAAGCACTGATTTTAATCATGGCGCTTAGACACGGCCGTTTTGACTATAACTGGATTGATGGAGTTAGTCAGTTAATGTCGCTAATTGGTATATTCTTCTGGTTGTCTACCATGAATCCGTCCTGGGCAATCCTAGCCAATATATTCGCTGATTTATTGGGTGGGGTGCCAACTTTTTATCATGCTTGGATAAAGCCGCACGAAGAGGCCTGGTTATCGTTTTTGATTAGCGCGGTCGGCTCGGGCATGTCGCTTATGGCAGTACCCAAAATTGGATTAGTGTCAGCCGGCTTCCCGATCTATTTGTTATTAATCGACAGTGTTCTTAGTATCGGTATATTTTTAAGACAGAGGAACAATTAGTCGAGTCCAGCGCGCAGTCCTACCTAACAGTTGCCACTAGATAAAATAGATGTCGGATCGGACGAAAAATTCCATCCGTAATACAGCGCGGATATTTTATATACAATCGTTTCTACTGCGTAAGAGTTATTAATATTAGAGTATGCTTGGGTGTTTCTAACATCTGTGCAAATTGTAGATTCGACCTGGGATAGACTTGGTGTATAGCCAAGAGCCATGACTGTTGGTTCGACTGTTGCCAGTGCTTTCCACTCTTTGGTGTTAAGATCTCCATTTGAGCATGTTATTGGACCTGAAGTGCCATTGCTAGCAAACGAAATAGTTGTCGAGCACTCGGCTACTTTAGGGGGAACGGTTGCCGGGCTGAGGATGGCGTATGAGCTAGCGTTAGAAGGACTAGTACTTATAGTTTGGTTTGGAATGGTGGTGTTTTTTACGGCCGTATTCTGAATTGAATGTTGAATAATTATCAGTATCAAACCCGCAATAACTGCCGCCAGGACGAAACCGGCCAATACATAGATTCTGTTAGATAGTTTGTCGTTTTTCAACCTAGTTACATTCTACAAGATGCATAAACATTTTGCCTAGTAAGATCACTTTGAATAATATACTCCGCCTTGAGTAAAATTGCTGGAATCACGAGTTACAGTAATTAAAAGTCTTTTGTGTATTGAGTTATCTAATCTGAGTGAATTAATATGACTGGTCAAGTTTGCTATTAAAATGTTGCTGTGAGAAAATTTGTAAATAAACCTAACGAGGGCAGAATATGGAACGCGAACGAATTAGGGATAGAAGAAACGAAAGTTATCCTGCTAGACAGGACGACGATGAGCCAATTCGCGATAAAACTCAGGCCAATAAAGGTACCGTAGATGAGACTGAAGCCAATCCAGATATAGACAAGCTATTAGATGAAATCGATGAACTTTTAGAAACAAATACCGAAGAATTTGTTAGAAATTTTCAGCAAAGAGGTGGTGAATAGGAATTATACGGGCTGTCGAAATTAATCTTAAACCCGTTTCTGTAGATACACGACCAGTTTGCGGCTTCAAGTTTAGATAAGCCATCTGATTTTATTATATTGGCTCGAATTGAGGCTCGGGTTCTGGGCGGGGTTGTCAGTACTTGTGCGACATCATCCTCGCTGACATATTTAGACCCAACTGCACGCCAGTATTTCATTCCTCCTCCTATAGGTGAAACTCGATCCCACAGCAAATTAGCGGTTATAACGTCGTTGTTGCCACTATGAATTAATTCCTCCGGAAAGCGGGTAGTTAAATATTTGTGCCTTGGTGCAAAATCCAGCACAGACAATAAGCCTGCGTATTCGCCAATTGAAAGATCGGCCTGTCGAAGACGGTCAATGACGTCAATCCAGAGACCGATAGCGTCAACTTCGTCATCTGGTAATTCTATTTTATAGGATAAAGCTTGAGCTTCAGACGCCAATACCTCCTGATAGTCAAGCGCGGATATGCTTTTGCCCTCTAAAGTGGGCACAGTCTTTTTAAAGCTAAGGTCACGACTGAATACATTAGCACTAACCACCTGTTTTTTAAACGAATAATCAATAATACGTTCTGCATTAATTAAATCCTGATGCTCCAGTAATCTTACAACCAAAGAACTGGCCGCTAGACTTAAGTATCGCCCCGTTAATGAAAACCCGGTATCGGCAAATCGTATCTCAAGTCTTGCCCAATCGTTCGTGTTGCCAATGGTGTCTTCGTCATTGGGCGGTATCATAGCCATTGGTTTATTGGCTGTCCGTCTACTTAAATTATGCCTTTCTATTGATGGTTCAATGATACCTTTAATCTTTTGAGATAGGCAGAAGTTGTCCTGAACCCCTCCGGCAAAAGACCAAACGCGGCTGGCGAGATGACTGGCAAAAACAGTGTCCAATTGTTCATTTTCGGCTATCGATCTAGGTATCATGAGGTTTTCATGGTAACCATTGGTTTTAATGTCTTCGGCGATCATAGTTCCGGTAAATCGGTACAGTCCGTCATGGGGCTTACCGGACTGCTCAACTATTTTTCCAAGTAATAGAATAGCGGCATAGTCTGCGGCGGCTGCTTGCTTGGGTCCTAAACATTCAGGGGTATCGATCTCAAGAAAACCCACATCAACATAAACTTTAAAACCGTTGTCTAAAAATCCGCCAACTGTATTAAGGCCACTGTTTCTTAAGGACTTACGGGATATATAATCATGAATCGGAGTGTTGTTAGGATTTTGAATGCTGCATTCGCTCTCAGTCCCGATAATCCTTGGAGGAGGTGTCTCGGAGTAAAAATCATTAGGTCTCACATGATACATTCCATGTCCTTTAAATGCCATCAAGACAATTACATGTAATATTATTATAAACTAAGATATCGTAACGTTTAAACGGCCTATTTTAGCGTGTCTGTGCTACGCTATATTAAAATAATTATGGAAAGTGACATGTTTGGCAAGAATTCATCCATTCCCTATCTTGGAATTTCCGCCCAGATAGTTCCCGAGGAACATGCGCCAGAAGTATTCATTAGATCATTGTTTCCAGACATAAGTCCTGATCAGTTAGCTATTTTCGTTCTTTATTGTATTGGTGTGCACCACTCTGGTATCGAGCTTGCTTGTAACATGATTGACGGCCAGAATCTAGCCAAGGAAGCTGAAACCTATGCCACTGGCTATAGAGACGGTTTTCTTAAGGGTATAGAATAAAATTTAAAACTAACTTTACAGGACAACAAAATTAAACTAACTTATTAATTAATATGGGTGTAAATAAAAAACTAACAATCAAAAGGCTTAACTGATGGGGTTTGAGCACAGTCCCGAAACCAATGGTTTTGGACTTGTGCTCTTGCCCGAACTAATCGACACCAAAAAAATAAGCTACTTTGCTCCTCCTAAGAATTCTGAAACCGTCAACCGACATCATTTATACTGGCCCAAGTCACTGTACGCGGACAATGAGCTAGCCAGAAATTTTCGAGAGCATCCTTTTAACAGCATTTGGTTGCTTAAAAGCGACCATGTCAAGATTCACCAGATCTATGACGGTGTAGCCATACCGGATGAAAATGTAATGGCGACGTTCATGGACGAAGCCGGACTACTGGAATGTTTACAGGTTTCAATTAAAGCCATTGAGATGATCGATGCGGCCATTTTGACCGGACAAGTTAAGCGTCTCTCTAAGAGTAAAAATGAAAAAGGGCGTTATTTGGACATTGTCGGCAGTACGGTAAAGAACGCGTATAAAATTGAACTACTCAATGCTGCAATTGCTAAAGTTGCGGTCGAAAAGGCCGTAAGTTTTTTAAGTGACAATATGTTGAGCGTATCGGCCTAATCATAAAAGCCAGGCCGTAAGATATAGAGAGGTGATTACGTAATCGGATATATATTGACTAGGTTTATCCATATAATTTATGATTAGTAGTACATAAACGTAAGCAATATAAGGAATACTATGCGAAAACATATCAACAAGATTGGGCTGGTAAGTTCAACCTTGGCGTTGGTGATGCTAAGTGGTAGTGCTGTGTTTGCCTTGCCGCCTCAAGCTAACGCTCACGCTTTAGCAACTAGTTCGACTGCCCCAGTGCAGCCAAATCAGTCAGCAGCAAATCACTCGACTACTCCATCACAGGCAAGCCAAAAGGGGCAGGCTGGATTAGCTAAGGGCCAGCTTCTAGCTTGTAAAAATAGAGAAGTAGCGATTAAAAATATCATCAACCGTATTGATACCAGAGCTCAAAATCAGATTAGCTTGTTTGCTACGATTGCGAGTAGAGTTGAAGCGCTTTATGTTAAGCAGGGCAAAACGGTTGCTAACTATAGCCAATTGGTAGCGGCTATGAATACTGCCAAAGCTCAAGCCGAAACAGATTTCGGTACACTCAAAACCAATAGCAGCTTTAGCTGTAGCGCCAGCAATCCAAAGGGTATGGTGGCTTCTTTCCAGAGCTATCTTAAGACCGAGATATCGGACCTACAGGCATTTAGAACGTCAGTTAAGAATCTGATCGTGGCTGTGGCAACCGCCAACGGGGTTAAGCTATCGTCCAGCAGTCAGTCGTCTGGTACCACTCAGAATACATCAGCTAATCAGGGATCAACCCAAACTACATCAACAAAGGGGGGTAAACAGTAATGAAGAAGCATCAAACTGGATTTGCACTCATCGAGTTGTTGGTGGCATTAGTGCTTCTAGTCGGCGTAGCGGCTGTAGGCTATTACGTCTACAGTAACCGCGTCTCTTCCGGTCAAACGGCAACCACGTCTTCGAGCACACCAACCACGTCTTCGAGCACACCAACCACGTTTACGGCTCCGCAAGTTAATAGTACGTCACAGCTTAGCAGTGCCTTACAGACACTCAATAGCGCCGGTATAAGCGGCAACGCAACCGACAGTAGTCAACTAAGTACGCAAACTTCCGGTTTCTAGATAGGGTTTTGTTAATAAAGAGTCGCCTCAGCGTTTGAAGCGGCTCTTTATTTATTGTTTGGCGTTGAGTCGTAATTAAACTAACTGACCATTAACAAGCTTTATTCTTATATTAGAGACAACAGTAGCGCGGTATTGTAATCAATCCCAGGAGGACTTAAGCATATGAACGAAGAAGGGCTACGCGCCAAATCGAGACTTTATCACGGTTACATGTCAGTTATGGTTACGTTAGCCGTTCTAATGCTGGGCGTTATATTAACAATTTTTATCTGGGGAGCAATGTCGATCCGTAGCTTATCTACCGCACTAAACTCCAAATACAACACTTTGAGTTCACAGGTGACGGAAATAAATAACAGTCTCAAGGGCATACAACAATTAAATAACAGTATCAATCAGCTCAATAAAAAGCTTTAGTTTAATGCGTCACCAAAAAACCATGACCTCTAAGTCAATTATAAGCTTGACTGTTATGCACCAATCATTTAGCATAAGCACATAGATAATACAAGTGCTATAACATGTGGAGGGTAGAGTGAATAAGATACTGAAACTAGCATCGGCTATGTTAATTATGTTGCTAATGATGCTATCGCCCAGTGCGATTACATACGCGAGTTTGACCCCAACTTTTGACCAGACCATTAATGCCGGTACACTAACGGCCAGCATTAACCAGACTGGTGACACTACCCCAGTCGCTGCGCCAACAGTAGCATTTTCACCCGTAAACTATAGCTTTTCATGTCAAACCAGTACTGGTACGCTAGGTGATGCCAATGATCTAATTAATGTTACTGATCTGGCGTCTGGAATTGCTACCTGGAATATTGCCCTTGCCGCTACTGGTGGCACGTCTGCAACCTGGACCAACGGCACCAATACATATGCATACAACAATATTGCTGGTTCTGGCTGCACATCCGGGGACCTAACGGTTAATCCCGCCGCCGGAACGATTACCAACGATTGTAATAGCGCTTGCACGGCCAACGCTGCAACTGTAACCTTAGGTGCTTCAGCTGTTTACAATGGGACTACAGTTACCAGTGTTACCTTGCTGAGCGATAGTGCTGGAACGGCTTGGGAAGGTTATGTAGAAGGCATCAGCTTAAGTCAAGCTGTTCCGTCCTTGACGCCAAGCGGATCATATACCCTGCCAATGACCATTACCTTAAGCCATACCTAAAACCAGATAAATAACTAGCTAATAACGCATTTATAAGCTAAAGTTGGAACATATGAAGAGGCTGGCAGGGACATTTATAGCTATACTATTCTCGGCAAGTCTGTTGCTTTTGTCTGAAGCATATGCCATTAACTATGGCGGCATCGGCGGCAGTCCGGCTTATCCGAATCCGGCCAATCCTAGATCGCAATCAATTTTTATCTTTCAATTAAAACCTGGACAAAGTGCAACTAATGGCATAAAAGTTGAAAATGATACTAACAAGCAGCAAGTCATCACGCTTGATGCGGTTGATTCCGAATTGGCTACTGGCGGTCAGTTTACTTGTAAACAGGCGGTTGAAGCAAAAACTGATGTTGGCGCTTGGATAAAATTGCAAACCACCTCGGTAACCCTAAAAGCCTACACAAGCACGATAGTTCCTTTTACACTTACCGTGCCAGATTCAAATCAGATAAGTGTGGGTGAGCATGATGGGTGCGTAACTTTACAGGCCCAATCACAAACCGCCGCACAATCTAGCCAAAACGGCGTTGTTTTGAGCTTTAGATCGGCCATTAGAGTGGTAGTGACCATTCCCGGGAAGCTTGTTAAAAAACTCAGTATAAAATCACTGACCGTTACCGCCACTAAGAATGGTGAATACCAGGTTACGCCAAGTATTGAAAACCAAGGCAATGTTTCCCTAGATGCTTCGCTGAGATTACAGCTTGTCTCAATCCTGGGGTTTGCTCCAGTTTCGGTTAAAGAAGGTACAATGCCAGTTTTGCCAAACAGCGATATGTCTGACAGCTATAATGTAGCGCATCCTTTTTGGGGTGGTCTCTATATGGCTCGAGCAATCGTAAAATACAATAGCGACCCCAACACCGAACTTGGTTTGCAGCCTCACTCTAATCTAGCCCAGATCTCGCTAAATTCTAAGATGTTTTTTGCAACCCCGCAGCCATTAGCTGCATTTATTGAAGCTGTCGTAATCGTGGCTATTGTTTGGTTAATTGTTTGGCTGTCCAGACGCAACAAACATAAGCGTACTGTTAATAAAAAATGGCAATCATATAGCGTGAAGCATGGTGATACGGTTGAAAAAATTGCGAAAAATAGCAATATAAGTTGGAAGAAAATCGTTACCGCTAACCATATGAAGCCTCCGTATAGTCTAAAAGAAGACCAAGTAATTAAGATACCGCCCAGCAATAAGGACTAGCTATATGGGTTGTTTCCGCCGCAGCGCACTGACCGCCGCCGCTGTTATGTTGGTAGTGTCGCTACTCACGTTTATGATGCCGAACAGAGTTTTTGCCGCTACGACTTTGGTGCAAAGTAATTCTGGTACCGCTGGCAGTGCAACATTTTCCACGGCAGCAACCGCGGGCAACCTACTGGTTGCAATTTGTTCGACAAACGTAACCGCCACGATATCGTCACCAAGCGGATTCTCAACGGCTAAAAATGAATCGGTCAATCCGTCTCAAGGTATTTTCTATAAAATAGCCGCCGGCGGCGAAACGACGATAGCGTGTACTTTTAGTGCCGGCACCTCTCAGCCGGTGCAAATATTTGAATTCAGTGGCATTGAGAATGTTACGCCATTGGATGTTGTCAATTCGGTCACGTCTTCTGGTACGACGGCAACCGCATCTTCCGGTTCATTAACTAACAATAACTATAACGATCTTCTATTAGCCAGCGTAACCTCAGATGGTACGACGGCGCCGACCGGCTGGACTAACTCTTTTACGCAAATCATATCTTCAAGCATTAGTGGCAAGCCGTCTGCCCGCATGGCGTACGGCAGTGCTTATTTTAGTGTTAGCAGTCCAAGCAGTTATTCGACGTCAGCTAGCGTAGCTAGTGGTTCAAGCTGGCTCGGGCAGATTGCGGCATTTAGAATTGCACCTACGCCAATATTTAGCGGCGACATTGTTGATGCAACCGGTGCTTCAGTCGCCACCCCGACCGTCGGTATGACATCGCTCAATCAGGCGTTTGCATGTCAGACATCAACCGGGACTCTGGGTACTAGTTCCGAACAAGTTAGAGTGACCAATACTACCCCAGCAGATAATCTCGGCTGGAACCTGACGATTGCCGCCTCTTCTTCGGCTTGGTCGGATAGTGGTGGCCAAACCTACGCCTATAACAATGCGGCTGGTAGTCCGGCCGGTTGCACCTCCGGGCAATTGACCATTTCTCCAGCAGCGCAAATCATCACTCCCGAGTCTAGTCCTGAGTATGGTTGCACAACTTCTGGCATTAGCGCGGGTGCAAATACGGCTATGACCGGAACGACACCGGTGACTTTAACGGCTGCTAGCTCAGCAGCCAGTTATTACTGCTACTGGGATATAACCAACATAGGGCTTAGTCAGACGGTTCCATCTTTACAGCCGGCCGGTTCGTATAGTCTGGCTCTAACCATTACGCTAACTGCTTTATGAGAAAAGTAAAACTAATATTGATATTAGCTATAGCAATATCTTGTTTGAATTTTGCTGTGGTTCAAGCCGACGGGATTAATGATACTTTTACGCAGCAGATTCTGCCGTTGAATTGCATATTTACGCTTTTAAATAACGGTACGAATCAGATTGTATATGTGACTCCGCAAGCCTGTGGTGTGCCAGTTCAGGTGAAGACAAATTCTTCAAGTACGCATAGAGTAGCCGGCGCTAACAATGCATCCAATGCTAGCCCGCAATCCAACCAGGTACAATTAATTGTCAGCCAACCAAGACATATTGTTATAACTCCAAAAATCATAAGTGGCGAACAGCTGGGCAGTAGTCAGGCTAGTACCAATCCCAACACTTTGCCCGCTGTCGGCTCATTACCACCAATTATTGATCTGCCCAATAACCTAACTCCAATAGGCAGCTATAATGTAGAGCAAAGCTCAATTATTGTTGCGCAAGTCAATGAAGTCTACAGTTTTCCGGTCGATACAGGTGTAGGTAACTCTAATAACACGCCTGAATACCATACCCTAACCGTAACCTCGATTAATGATTCAAACCATAACCCAACCGTTAAGATAGTAGTTTCTACTGATAACGGCAGCATACCATTGACGTTGCGGGTTGGACAGACCATCGTGTTGGCCGTAACTAACAAGCATATTGTGGATGTCGGCATAACCTTAAATGGCTTGAATGCTAAGCTCGTATCGCTAACCATCTGGCAGTTACAGCCCACTAATATAAATCAATCGCCTGGGACAACGGCGCAGTCCAATGAGGTGGCGATTGTTGTCTTAGTTGGTATTGCGATCGCTACTCTCGCGAGACCGCTTCATAAGAATTTAATATCCAAAAAACGATGACTGGTCATAAACGACAGGCTGCAGAAAAATCTGCCCGCCAGTACTTGGAGATGCGAGGTTTTCAAATACTTGAAACTAATTTCAAGCGCTCAAAATATGAAATTGATCTAATTGCAACTAAAAACCAGAACCTTTATTTTATGGCGATTCATTGGGCCGACGATACGATGTCGAGCTTGGATATGCTTGCTCCAAGTAATCTTGATAGAGCTAGACGTGCTGGTGCCAGCTGGCTTGAAGAAAACCAATGGACTGGTGTGGTGCACAATGGTGTGATTATATTAGATCAGATTAGTTTTGCCGTCATGAATATAATAGAGGACCTATTTTAAACAAAAAATTGCAATTTGTACTAGAATATACACTTATGAATAATGTCGAAAAGCCACGCGAAGTTCCTTCTATAACCCAATTTATAACGGAAGAAGAATGGAATAAGTATGGCTCTGAGTTGCAAACCGGCCGAATGGAACCGTCCCGCTTTCAGGTGTTCGGGGCTGATGTATATAGCCGGGCTATCGAAGATGGACATATTGTCGGGCTAATATTTGGCGATGTCGATCACTTAAAATTAGTCAATGATCAGCTTGGTCACTATGCCGGCGATAAAATTATTGAGATTGCCGCCGGTTCAATGCGCTCAAATGCTGATATAGTTGTTCGACTGGGGGGCGATGAATTTGCCGCCATGGCTTTAGTTAAAGATCGAAGCGATATGGCTATTATTACGGAACGAATTAAGGCATCGGTGAATGAGTCTGTCTCAAGCGACGATGGCAGAATAGTTTTTAATGATGTCAAAACCGGAATTTCTTTAGGGGTGGCTGCCGCAAATCGTGAAGACGCAATGACCTTTGATGCTCTTTTGGCTTTAGCGGACAATAAAATGTACGAAAATAAACAAAAGAGACTCGAAGCCTACGCCCCTGATTATATAGCCCGTATGGACGCATTAGTGTCAGAGTTAGAAAAAGCCGGCATAAATCCCGCAGACTTTATCAACTATTTGGCGTACATTGCTCTTGTTGCCAAAGCCAAGAACTCCTAAAAAAGCTACCGTCATAGCAAGCACAATCGTTAGTAGTGAGTTTGAGCTATCGCTTTTTTGATCTCAACAACCATGGTAGTTAGTCCGACGATTAGAACGCTAAAAATAACCAGTATCAAAGGCAGCCCGATATTGTGCAGATTGTGGATGTGAATGCCGGTAGATATGCCGATATTATCAATCGAAGGCACCAAAAGACTGATGCTACCGCCGAGTACAAAGGCCAAGCCTCCCCAGGTTAGCGTATTGCCGGCAGTTTTGAGAGATACGCGACGTATGGCCGCTTCATTAAGGCCCCAGTGTTGGGCCATGGATCCGAAAAGTCCGCCGGCTATCATTTGCATTATCATAGTCCCCAGTCCGAATAGTGCCCCCGGAACCCAAGCGAAGGCTAGTGAATGGGTGGCTGGTGCCAATACGGTATAGAGTATTAAAGCAAATGCACCAAATCCCCAACCGGCAACAAAACCATGTACTGCCGGCATCCATGGCTTAGGATCATTGAGCCAGACCTGGTTATCCTTGTCTTCTTGATGATGTTGTTTGAGAAAGGGAAGATCAAAATGCAGAATTGATCTCCGTTTAACAATAAACAGACCAGAAGCCGCCATTAATGCACCGACCACAATGTAAATAACGTAGTTAAGCCAACCAATTTCATATAGCTTGTAGAGGCCAAGAAAGGCTAGTTCGCTGGCAATGGCACGTTGCACCGCGAAAGACAGGGAAAAGATTAAGCCGGAACGAAAACCTTTTTTGGTTGAATAGCTGCCAACGGCATAGCTGAAAGTTATTGGCCAGGTATGTTCGTCGGGAGTGATGCCATGCACCATGCCAAGTACGATTGACATAATAACAATCGAAGCCCAGCCTAAGACGTGGGATGGATTCCAGAGGTTAAGAGCGAAAGTATACGCAAACATTAGCTTACTAAATATATTGCTACATGGTTAGTATTATTGCAAAAAAGTCGCAAAAAATGTTATATTTGCAATATGGATAGTGGTCATATCAATTTAACTAAACAGCTGAAAATTAACAGACTCAGTCTGACTAAGTCTAGAATCCAAGTTTTTGACTATTTGCTCAGCCATGGGCCATTGACGATGCATGATCTATTAATGGGATTAGAGGGTACGCTTGATCGCGCCAGTGTTTACCGTAACGTTAAATTGTTTGAGAGTATCGGCATGTTGCAGCGGCTTACTAACGGATTTAAGTATAGTTTGGAATTAAGTGACAGCCTGATAGCCCATCATCATCATCTGGTTTGTATAAGCTGCGGCAGTATTTCAGATATTAGCGCCAATAAGCTTGAGCAATATATTGCTGCTATTTCTAAAACCAATAACTTTCGTCCTAAGAGTCACCAGGTTGAGGTTAGGGGTTATTGTCAAGGGTGCCAGATTTAGCTAGCATAAGCTTCATATGATTAAATAGACGGCATGGTATTAGTTGCCGTTATTAGCAGTTTTTTGTTACTGGGAGCAGCTTTAACATGGTACTTACTGAAGTATGATCAGGGCAAGAAAGAGCCCGTAGGTTATCTTTGGGCGGTATTTGGACTTGGTATTGCCGGTATGATCGCAGCCGTCTTTTTAGAAGGCTGGTTGATTCCAGCCAAAGACTTGTCACTGGTAGTGCATCAGCCATATTATGTTATTTTGCGGGCCAGTCTCGGGGTTGGTGCAATCGAGGAGTGCGCCAAGTTTCTGCCTACAGCCTTGTTGGTATATAAGCGCAAATTTTTTCGTAGCCATGTTGATGGAATTATATTTTTTGCTATTGCCGGCCTAGCGTTTGGTATTCCAGAAAATATTCTTTATAGCATTGAGTTTGGCGCCACGACCGGACTGCAGCGCTTGTTGCTTGATCCCATATTTCATGCTTCTACTACCGTTATGGTGGGATATTTTTTGAGTCGAGCGAAAGTTGATAATGAGTCGCTAGTTAAGACCGGCCTAGCTTTATTGGCCGCTATAGTCTTGCATGGCTTTTATGACTTTGGCCTATTCTCTTTAAATCCATACCTGACACTTATGTCAGTCTTGATCACGGTCATGCTGGCCGTCGGATTGTTTATATTCTTCTTTCGAGCCAAACAACTTGACAGGCAAGATGGTCTAGCGGTTGTGGGTAACAATAATTACTGTCGCCACTGCGGCGTCATTAACTCCCAGCATGGTTTATTTTGCACTCACTGCGGAGCTCATGCTTAAATTAATCTAACATGAGTAGTATCGATGCGTGACTGTATAAATTGTGGCTTGCCAGTAGAAAGTGATGCAGCTTTTTGCGGCAATTGTGGACAGGCGCAGATTGGTTCACCGCTATTAAGCGGTAGTCTGGCATTGGCCAGTGCTGGAGTCTTGCCGGCTTACGCTCGCGAGGCGTTAAGCGATACTGCCCGCAGAGGTGAGCTTTTATCTATCATCGGACTTTTTTTAGGTGTCGCCGCCACGGTTGCAGCATTATTTATGCCTATAGTGTCACTAGCGCTGGCCAGCGCCGGTCTAGTGCTTAGTACCATAGGACGATCAAAATACAAACACTCCCTAAGTCTTATTGCTGTCATTATTTCCGTCATTGGACTGCTGGCCGGAATATCCATTTGGGGGTATGCCTTGTCTCAGAGTCAATCGTTGAGTTTGGCTCAGGGCAGAATATCTTCAACTAGCCAGCTGGTTGGTATTAGTACGCCGTGCTATAACGTTAAGATTGATTCGGGATTGCATAGTGTTTCGGGTAATAGTAATAGCTGTAATTTTGATGCCTCTTCGGGAATTGAAGAGTTTAGTGTTAGTGCAGTTAACAATCCTAACATTTCTGGCGCCAATCTCAATAGCGTAGCCCAGCAGGTCTTCTCGCAAGCGATCCCTAAATCCGGCGGTACTTACGTGTCTGGTCAGCCTGGTACTTTTGCTGGTAGCCAGGCTTATATAGTCTATGCCAATAACGCAGTCCAAAATACCCGGGGCATATTTGCGATGGTTTTGCATCAAACCTATGCTCACGATAACGTCTTTATAGTCGGTCGGGCAATTAGGACTATACATGTGCCCAGTTTTGGGCCACTGGAACAGGATTGGCAATGGAAGTAAAGAATGTGCGCTTATCCGTCATGCCGGTGCTTTTGGGAATAGCCATGCTTTTTATGGTCGTGTCCTTTACTGCAGTAGCGATGCGTGGTGGTTTTTCGCTCGCTTGGCAATTAGCTGATCAATCTTTAATGAGTTCAAACCTCTCGTTTCGGGCAAACGGTAACGGTATGAGCGTCAGTCTAAACAGTCATAACCCCGTTTTGTTAAAAACAAATGTGAGTGCCGGAGCTAACGTCGTGAATAATGTTCAGTCCGGACTTTTGTTGGCCCAACTTCAGGATTCAGTTCGATCATACAAATAATTAATACTAGTGTTTGTCGGTGCTATACTGATCACTGAAATGACAGGTGTGTCCAATAATATGAATGAGTATCACTCAGAAATCGCCAAGCATCGTGGCCTGGCTATGATTGTTGTTATGACTGGAGTGTTGATTACCGCTATCGACACGACGATTGTTGTCTTGGCCCTGCCGGAAATAGAGAAAGGTCTTAAAGTCGGACTGGCATCTGTTATTTGGGTTGTCATCGGCTATTTGCTGGTTATTACCATACTGGCTACCCAGGTTGGCAAATTGGGCGACATGTTTGGTCGGGTCAGAATGTATGAAGCTGGCTTTTTGGTGTTTGTGGTCGGATCGATAGCTTGTGCTTTGTCGTGGAATGAGTTGTCGATTATCGTCTTCCGGTTATTGCAGGGAGTTGGTGGAGCCTTTGTGTCTGCTAATAGTGGCGCCATTGTTGCCGGACTGTATCCTCCTCAAGAACGCGGCAAGGCCTATGGTTACAATGCTATCGGTTGGAGCATGGGCGCCGTACTTGGTATTGTTCTTGGTGGACTAATTGTGACTTATTTCTCCTGGCGTTGGATATTCTGGATTAACGTACCGATTGGTTTAGCGGCTATCGGTTTAGCGCTTAAGGCCTTACACCAACGCTCGGTTAAGATACCGCACAAAGTCGACTGGCTCGGTATGGTTACGCTCGGCATTGGCATATTTAGTTTGCTCTGGGCTGTAACTAGGCTTGCGAGCGAATCACTAAGTGCCTCCATCGTGGCGTATTTTATAGGTGGCCTGGTATTATTGGCAGCATTTTATTTTATCGAAAGAAACCAAAAAGAGCCGATGCTGCATTTCTCACTGTTTAAGGTACCGACCTTTACTCCTACACTGTTAGCGGCACTGTTTCAGGGACTAGCTAATTTTGCGGTTTTGTTTTTAGTGATCATGTATTTACAGGGTCCGCGTGGCTTAACGCCGATCCATGCTTCATTACTGCTTGTACCTGGATACGTCATAGGTTCGGTAATCGGGCCGTTCGCCGGCCGGTTGGCGGATAAAAAGGGCCCGGTATTGCCCGCGACCGCCGGTTTGGCGATTCAAGTAATCGCTCTTTTGATTTATGCCCATCTAGGTATGAGCACTGCGCTTTGGGTCGTGGTATTAGCTAGTGTTATTAATGGAATCGGGTCGAGCTCGTTTTTCCCGGCTAACAATGCAGCCGTCATGAAAGCGGCACCTCAGTCAATGTTTGGTTTAGCCTCGGGCATGCTGAGGACTTTTGCAAATATCGGGATGGTATTTTCGTTTTCTATCGCGATTGTTATAGCTTCAAGTGCAATATCTAAGCATCTGGCTTTTGCTATCTTTGTCGGCTCAGCCAACCTAAGTGGCCAATTAGCCCAGGTATTTACTGATGGTTTGCATAAAGCTTTCTATTCTCTAACGATTGTCATGGTAATAGCGGCGCTATTATCTGCCTATCGCTGGCTGGGAACAAGAATTCATCAAGCCTAACTGGAATATAACAGGGTTAATACGCTATACTAATCTAGATCTTAAGGTCGGCGCTGTGGCGGAGTGGTTACGCAGAGGTCTGCAAAACCTTTTATGCCAGTTCAATTCTGGTCGGCGCCTCCAAGTAAGATCGTTGTTTTAAGCGCGGATGTCGTAACTGGTAGCCGAGACAGACTTAAAATCTGTTGCCCAATAGGGCGTGCGGGTTCGATTCCCGCTCCGCGCACCATAAGAGAATAAACAACTCTCTCTATGGGATTTAACGCTAGCGTTTTGTATAATATGGCTTAATTAGCAATTCATGCTAAATAGATGGTCAAAAAAACAAAGGCGTGGGTATTTTAAAGAGATCAAACTATTTCAACCCTATAACCGGACTGCTTGCCGGTCTGTTAGTAGCATTTCTTATTATTGTGACGGCTCATGCCGATCCGGTCATTACGCAGGGCTATAGCACTAATCAGACGATACCTTCCGGGGCGATCGTTAGCATATCTAAACTATCCAATTCGAATGTCGTGATGTCGGATCTCAGTAATGCTAACAGTTTGCTCGGAGTAGTCATTGCCAGCAATAACGCCCAGGTTTCTTTAACGTCTGGATCCGGTCAGGTTCAGGTGGCAACATCGGGTCTGGATAATGTGCTGGTTTCGGACATTAATGGCAAGATAACAGCCGGCGACTCTATAGCCGCTTCGCCTATTACGGGCGTGGGCATGCTGGCGACAGATAACGGTGAAGTTATCGGATCAGCTCAGTCCAGCTTTCCTAACGCTACTGCCAGCCAACAGATCGTTAGCGTTAATGGTGCCAAGCAAACGGTTAATATTGGTAGCGTACCAGTGCTCGTGAGTGTTGGCTATTATACCAAACGTCCGGTTAAGACCCTTATTCCGCAGTCGATTCAAAATCTGGCTGACGCCATTGCCGGCAAACCGGTTAAGACCTTACCGATCATTGTCACTCTAGTCATTTTTGTCCTGACACTAATAGCGGTTGTCAGTATTATATATTCTCTTATCCATGGCAGTATCATATCGGTTGGACGCAATCCGATGGCACAAGCGGCAGTTTATAGAAATGTTATCCAACTGTCTTCTTTGGTTGTAATCATAGTTTCGGTGGCTATTGTCGCCATGTATTTAATTTTAACGAGGGTTAGCTAATGAACTGGACGCTGCAAATCTTTTTATACGTAGATGTTTTCGTAATTGGAGTCCTTGCCGCAGTGGCTGTCCGACACGCTTATGCACATTTTCGGCCGGTCAAGCCAGATCCTAAACGCAGTCTGCCTGCTAATGGTCAGTACAAATTGCCGGAAGCGATGCGGGAAAAACTGCTTGAGAGATCGAGTGAACAGTTTAGCCGGGTTTTGGATAAGTCAGCCGGTCAGCTTGAGCACGAATTGTCTATGACGGGCGAGCGTATCAATGTCACAATCAAAAAACTGGCAGCTGACATAATTACTAAAGAACTGCAGGATATGCAAAATATGCTCAAAGACTATAAGCAGCAAACCGAGACTGAGATTAGTCAAACCCGTCAAGATACGGACCAATACCGAGAAGATCTCAAGCGTCAGGTGGCCGAAGATGTCGAGGCAGAAAAACAGCAATTAGTGTCGGTTATAGATAATAAGTTGTATGACGTAATCATGTCGTTTTTAATGGAGGCATTGCAGCATGACGTTGACCTTGGCGCTCAGTCCGACTACCTTGTGTCACTATTAGAAGAGCATAATGATGAATTTAAACAGGCCATTAATAATGAAGCTTAAACTTAGCTCGGATATCGTTTCTTCGGAAGACCTCAAGGCCCTTATGAACGAAATTGCCGTATATGCAAAATGGTTTAGGCATAATGAAATTAAAATGCATATAACAAACCAGCAAGCTACCGGTCGACCTATGCTGAGCGACGCAGCGGCGGACATGCTCGAGCAGGCTGCCAAACCGGGTAAGTTAACGGCCAATATGATCGATGAGCTTTTAAAAGAACTTAATGCGCAATTTAAGGCCATGCCAAGAGTCAGGATTACTCTGGCCGCCATGCCAAGCGGCGCGGTTAAGCACAAGCTGGCCGGCTGGTGCCGGGACAATATCTCGCCTACGCTTTTAATAGATTTCAGATATAACGCCTCTATTTTGGGCGGTATGGTAGTTAATCTGGGTAGTCGAACTTATGACTGGTCATTTCGTAGTCGTCTGATGGAGAGTCGGGAAAAGCTAGCGGAGGCTTTTAGCAGTGTTCGATAACCATAAATTTCAGAAACTGGTCGAAGCGGATAATCTAACCGGTGAAGTCGTTGCCACTAATAGTTTCTTAATCGAGGTCAAGGGTCTTGAGGGCGTTAGGCTGGGATCGTTAGTTTTGTTTGAAGATGGTCAACGGGGTTTGGTGCGTGAAGCCTATAACGACAAGGTGATCTTGTTCAATATGGATTCCGAACGTATCATGCCTGGTACTTTGGCAGTAGTGGCTGACGATACGGTGCAGGTACCGGTCGGCAAGGAACTCATCGGTCGGGTGCTTAATCCGATGGGCGAGCCGATTGATGGCAAGGGTCCGCTGCGTGCCAAAGACAAATCTGGCATTTTCAATCAGGCACCCGGTATTATGGCCAGAAGCATGTTAAATGAACAATTAGCCAGCGGCGTGGCAGCTGTAGATATGTTCTTTCCGATTGTCTTAGGTCAACGGATCGCCATCCTAGGAGATGGTAAGTCCGGTAAAAGTACTTTTTTAAGCCAGTTGAGCGCCAATCAATCTGGTAGCGATCGGATAGTGATTTATGCCATGATCGGTAAACGTAAGGTTGATGTCGAGTCGCTATTGAACAATCTGGAGAGATCCGGAGCCATGAAGCATACCATTGTTGTGGTCGCGGACATCTTTGACTCACTAACACTATCTTATTTGGCACCCTACACGGCTTGCGCTATGGCAGAGAGCCTTTGGTACGGCGGGCAGGATGTAGTAATTGTTTACGACGATCTGTCCAGTCACGCCGAGGCTTATCGTCAGCTGTCTTTAATCCAAGAAGTTGATCCGGGCCGGGATTCGTATCCTGGGGATATGTTCTATGCTCATTCCTCTCTGCTTGAGCGGGCTGGTAAATTGCTCGATAGCAAGAAAACACTGACAGCGTTGCCGGTAGTAATTACGCCGAATGACGATATAACAGCCTATCTGTCGACTGCCATTATGTCGATTACCGACGGACAGATTATTTTTGATCTTAATATTTTTCGTCAAGGTATTCGTCCGGCCGTTAACGCCGGTTTGTCGGTTTCCCGTGTTGGCGGTCAAGCTCAGACTGTCCGGCAAAAGCGCTTATCCGGTACTTTGTTTCAGAAGCTGGCAGCCTATCACCGGGCGGAAGAATTTGCTCACTTTGGTTCCAATCTTTCCAAAGAATCGGCTACCGACCTTAAACTTGGGCAACAACTCTATGCAATTTTACAGCAGCGCCCGGAAGAGCTTTACACTTTAGTCGAACAACAGTTGGCCCTTGAAACCGTTTTGCTTGGTAATGCCGAAACAGATATGGACATCAAGGGACTAAAAGAGTCGGTTAAAAAACGTTCGCATGAAATTAAGGATGACAAGGACTTCGACCGTCTGGAAGCTGAACTGCTTAAAAAGCATTCGCTAAAGCCCAAAGCCGAGGCTGTCGCCGATAAAAATGAAGTCAAGGAGTCTAGTAGTGCGACGCGCTAATGTCATAGAGAAAGACACCGAGCAGATCCAGACCGTAGAGGATCTGACCGGAGTGTTTGAATCGCTTGCAACCACGCAGATTGCCAAGGTTAAGGGAAAAGTTGAGATGTCAAAGATGTTTTTTAATCTACTATGGGGTAAATACAGTGCTATAAGGGTTGACCAGAATTCCAGAATCACGCATCGCGAGCAAGATCAGACTCAGCGGGATGTTTATGTAGTCATATCTGCTGAAACCGGTTTGTCGGGAGATATTGATGAGCGTCTGATTGAGGCTGTATTGAAAGACTTTGATGCTAAAACTACAGACATAATTGTTCTTGGCAGTCATGGCGCCCAGCAATTGACCCAGCGAGGCATTCATTTTGTTAAATTTTTCAAAGTTCCTGAAAGCGACAGCTACATTGACGTCGGTCCGGTAATTAACGCCATAAAGCCGTACAAACAGGCCAAAGTGTATTATGAAGAGTATGTTTCGATAGGAGTGCAGGGTATTAAATCAATTGATCTGGTGCAGTCGATTAAGACTTTAAGCGAAGAAGCTGATTTGAACCAGGATATTATTACCGAGCAGGATACTATATTTGAACCTTCTCTCGATGAGATAGCTGACATTATGGAAACAGCTATGATGACACTGGTATTTTCTCAGGTCATTTTGGAGTCTGGCCTGGCGCAGGATGCCAGCCGGTTTAACGCTATGGCCGTAGCCAAAAAACGAGCACTAGATCTAGTCAATCGCTATACGTTGGAATACCATCGGGCAAAACGTTCCGAAAGCGACCGTCGTATGCGCGAGATCATGGTTAGCATTAAGCGTAAACATAAGGTGGGCAACAATGTCTAAGATGGTCGCTATAGATGACAATAATTTTGTTGGCAATATAGTTGCGCTTAAAGGCCTGATGGTAGAAGTTGAGATTGTTAACGCTAGGCCGGAAATTAAAGAGCTGTTAATGGTTGAAGGGTTGCCTGAAGTAAATCTGGAAGTATCCCACTACACCGGTAGCGGTGCAATCTGCGTCAATATAGATAACGCTATGGAGCTTCGGTGTGGACAAAAAGTCGGACGCAGTAAGTCGAAAGTTTCAGTACCGGTCGGACCAAAAACACTTGGACGGGTATTTAATGCACTTGGCGAACCCTTGGACGGCAAACCAAAACTAGATGATCACCGGCGGATCGTTAGCGACCCCAGCGGCATTAAATCGTACCGCAAGCAACAGTCGTTTGAATTACTTGAAACCGGACTTAAGGTTATAGATTTTCTGACACCATTCGTTAAGGGTCGTAAAATTGGCATCGTA
Source organism: bacterium (assembly GCA_021790005.1). Classification (GTDB taxonomy): domain Bacteria; phylum Patescibacteriota; class Saccharimonadia; order Saccharimonadales; family UBA4665; genus JAJZWH01. The sequence goes on along the minus strand of JAJYIP010000003.1, from coordinate 12,187 downwards.
GGTGGTGCGGGCGTTGGTAAGACTGTCTTGACCATGGAGATGATCCATAATGTGACCAAGGATAAAAACAGCGTATCGGTTTATTGTGGTGTCGGTGAGCGTATTCGTGAAGGTAACGAGCTATACGAAACACTGAAAGAAACCGGCGTACTCAACAATACCGTTATGTTTTTTGGTCAAATGGACTCGACGCCAGCAATCCGGTCGATGGTTGGACCAGCGGCAGCGACAGCTGCGGAGTATTTTCGTGATGAAGAAGGCAAAGACATCCTGTTTTTTATAGACAATATCTATCGTCATATTCAGGCTCTGACAGAGATTTCTACCAATTTTGGCTTAATTCCTTCGGAGGGCGGCTATGCTCCTAATGTCTTTTCTGAGCTAAGAAGACTCCAGGACCGCCTCAGTTCAACCGACAACGGTTCAATTACATCTGTACAGGCCGTATATATACCAGCTGACGATTTAAGCGATCCGGCTGTACAGTCCATCTCCCAGCAGTTGGACTCGGTTCTGGTTTTAAATCGTTCGATTGCCGAACAGGGCATCCGTCCGGCGGTAGATTTACTGAAGACGACATCCTCGCTATTAAATCCAACCATTGTCGGCCAAAGACACTATGATCTGGTGACTAAAGTTCAGGCGGTTATGCAAAAATACGATTCGCTAAAAAACATCATTGCCATTATTGGTGAAAATGAGCTTTCTCCCGATGACCGACGCGATTACCAGAATGCCAAAAAGCTGATCCAGTTTTTTTCACAGGATTTTTCGGTTGCTGAACATCTAACCGGTAAACCCGGCCAATATTTTACGCGTGAGCAAACTCTATCCGGGATTGAAGATATATTGGGTATCGTCAACCATAATGGGTCTAAGGTGTCTGTTGAAGTGCCACCAAAAGTCCAGAACCATTCAGCATAATGAAGGATGAGACGGCGGTATTGCATGTTCAGGCCAGAGCTCCCTTTGAACTCTATTACGAAGGTCTCGCCAGCTCAGTTTCGGCAACCAATAAAGTCGGCCGTTTTGATATTTTGCCCGGCCACGCCGATTTCTTTTCCATCATTAACCCGGGAGCGGTGGTGATTGAGACTGACGGTGAAGAAATAAACATACCTATCAGTAACGGTATTGTCACAGTTAAAGAAGACCAAGTCCTGCTGTTTTTAAATATTTGATTTACTGTTCAACAATATAGTCGATATAGAAATGGCTATAAGACAGAACTGAGCTAGTGGCAACAGTGAAGCCGCCAGTTGAAACAGAGTATAGATAGAAGTTAACCGGACTGCCAATGGCCGTAATGACAACTCTGGGCACGGATGTGTATTGAGAAGTAAAAGCCAGACTAATCAATGGTCCTGCGCTACTGGCGTTGGCGCCTACGTTAACACTAATGGTGCCGGCCGAGTCGTCACCATTAATACTGACTGAACCTTGATTGCCCAGGGCCGGTCCGCCTGGTCCAACCGACGGTGTGCCGCCGGAGCTGATAAGATGGTTACCAAATACCAGGTTGCCGGCTAGTGTCAGATTGTTGGTAGAAATGTTTTTAGCCGTCAGGTTGTTGCCGACCGATAAATTGTTGGCCACTGCGGCGCTACCGGCAACACTTAAAATCTGCGCAACATCCAGGCTGTTTTGGAATTGGGCAGTACCGCCAACTCCCAGATTGCCTGTAACGCTTAAATTGGCCGTCGTAGCGTTGCCATTAATGCTGATTTGATTAACAGTTTCACTCCCCGCTTTAATCTGCCCTAAACTAGCTGCTGTGGTGCTGAGCGTTGAGTTTAGGTTGAGCTGGCCGCCAATACTGACATTGCCGGCCACGCTGAGTTTGGAATTGAACTGGGCGGACGGATCGACGATTAGAGTTTCATTGGCATTGCCGATCTGGGTGTCATTGACGCCCAGCTTGCTCAGTACGCCGGGACTAATAGCTACTCCTTGGCTGATAGGTTTAGAACTTGATCCTGACCCCTTTATAACAAATCCCAAGATTATGGCATTAATAGCCAGAATAGCAATGACGACACCCAGGCCTATAAATGTTGCCTTATGGCTCGGCCGATAGGTGAATCGACGTCGTCTGGACTCGGTCTGGTCGATTTTTTGGCGGCTGGTTTCGTGTTCAACTGGCTTCGTTTCGACATTGACATTGTCGTCCCTGGGCTTAAGTGTCTCGGCCTCAGGCTGTGCGAGTTGTTTATTTTGATCCGCGCTTCCCGCGTTTGCCACCATGACTTCCTTATTTATATTAGTCAAGCTTTATATATATAATAGTAAAACATGAGCAGATTGGGAAGACGACTAGAAAAGATGGTTTATGTGCTGTTTGCGGGCGCATGGACGGTAGTTGCCTTTGGCGGTATAGCCGCCTCGGCTGCTAGTAGTTCAACTAACTACCAACTAATTGAGCCATCGTTGGGTGGTACGGGGTTATTGCAGAGTCAGTCGGCTAATTATCAGGCTCAAGAATCCGGCGGCATTATTGGTGTTGGTACTTCATCGGCACCGACAGCCGTACAAATTCAAGCTGGTCACCAGACCACTAACGACCCGGCACTATCAATTGGCATTTTGACTGGTAACCCGAGTTTTACAACCTTCTCGCCCACCTCAACAGCTACGGCGACATCCCAATTCGAAGTCTCAGACTACACAAGCTACGGTTATATTGTCCAACTGTTCGGTACTCCACCCACTAACTCGGGCGGCTTCAAAATAGCACCAATGGCTACCAACGGCAGTCCCCAGATCGGTACCAATCAGTACGGCATCAATTTAGTTGCCAACACCCTTCCGACTACTTTTGGCGCCAACCCTAACTTTGGTCAATTTGGCGCCGGTGGCGCGGCGGCTACGAACTACAACACACCTAACAGTTACAGGTATGTCAGTGGCGATGTTATTGCGCAGGGTGCGCAGAGTTCGGGGAATATCATTTATACGATTAGTTATATTGTCAATGTGACGGATATCACACCGGGCGGACAGTACACTTCTACACAAAATATAATCTGTACCGCAACTTATTAACTCTTCGCCTGATAAAAACTATTGACACTCTATTAATGTTACTGGTAATATCACCCTAGTAAGCATAAACGCTAAAAACAAAAAAAATGGTTAAAAAGTTTATAAAATCACTCTATGTTGCGACAAGCTTATTAATGATTTGGGGCTTGGTTGTGGCTATGCTGCCGGCAACGGTTCATGCCGCTCAGATTACAAGTCGTAGCTTAACTCTAGAAAATACCGCTACTGTCGGTGGTTCTGATCCCGGCGGGGTAGTGAACCATTTATTTACGTTTGATTTAGCCACGGCTAGTGCGATTCAGTCCGTCCAGTTACTTTACTGTACTACTGCTGATGGGACCTGTACGACTCCGACTGGTCTTTTGACTACGGCCGCCACGGTTGGTACCAATACGTCAACCTTCTTCTCTGGTTTTACAATTACCAACACTACTAATGGAGCCCCGTATATTTCATCAGCTACGGCCGTAACTCCCACCACGGCAACGCCATATAAGATTGAGCTCGATAGTGTAACTAACCCGACGGCGACGAATACTACTTTTTACGTCAGAATATCTACCTTTTCGGCTGCTACCCCAACCGGAACTGCCATCGATACTGGAAACGTGGCGGCTTCAACCGCTACACCAATACAGCTGAGCGGAACGATGCCCGAATCCCTGGTGTTCTGTGTCGGTGCAACTGTCAGTGAAACCAGTGGCGTGCCGGATTGTACAACCGCTACAGCCGGTACGGTTGCCTTTACTACATTATTCTCGCCAACCTATACTTCTACGGCTACTTCACAGATGGCCGCTTCTACCAATGCCGGTAGTGGCTTTGTCATAACCGCTAGCGGCGCCACGCTTACCTCGGGTACAAATACGATTACGGCGATTGTCGGTGCATCCCCAGTCTCCCCAATACTAGGTACGTCTCAGTTTGGCATTAATCTGGTAGCTAATACTACCGCCACGGCAACTCCGGCCCCCGGTGCTGCCATCACGCCAGCTTCTGACGGAGTTAACTATAAGGGCGAGCCGACCACTAATTATGCCACAGCCGATAAATACCTGTTTAATACCGGTGATACGGTTGCCAACAGTGCTTACGGTGGTGCCGGTGGTACGGATGCCCAGATCTATACAACTACCTATATCGTTGACGTCCCGGGTAATCAGCCGGCCGGTACTTACACGACAACAATTACTTACATCTGTACCCCAACCTTTTAGTAAACTGTGTATAAAAATAAATGTAAGATTTTTGACAGTGTAATCGCGCTCATGCTAATATTTGTACATGTTCGTGAGGAAGCGATACCTATACAGAATTATTACCGGGTTTATAGTCTTAGTCTTCGGACTGTCGATACTTAGTTTTGCACATACTCCAGTCGCACACGCTGCCCAGATAACCAACCGAAGCCTTACTTTGCAGTCTGTTGGTGTTGTTGGTGGATCTGATCCGGGCGGTGTCGTAGATCATTTGTTTACGTTTGATCTTGCCAGTACTACTGCTATCCAATCTGTCATGTTTCAATATTGTACGATTGCAGACGGTACCTGCACGCTACCTACCGGGTTGGTTACTACCGCCGCTACGGTAGGTACCGGCACATCTTCGTTTTTTTCTGGGTTTACCATCACCAATACTACTAATGGTTCGCCATACATAAGCTCAGCTACGGCTGTAACTCCAGTGGCGGCAACACCATATACAGTTCAATTGGATAGTGTAACTAACCCGACGGCAACCAATACTACTTTCTACGTTAGAATTACAACTTACGCGACTGCTAATGCGACCGGTACGGTAACTGATTCAGGTAATGTAGCAGCCTCAACCGCTAATCCGATCACGTTAACTGGTACCATGCCTGAATCGCTTATTTTCTGTACCGGCGCAACTGTTAGTACAACTAGTGGTATTCCGGATTGTACGACCGCTACCGCTGGTAATGTGACGTTTAATCAACTATTCTCGCCAACCGCTACCGCCACGGCCACGTCGCAAATGGCGGCATCAACCAATGCTAATCATGGTTACGCTATAACGGTGAACGGTACAACACTAACTTCGGGTACGAATTCAATTACCGCTATGACTACAGCTACAACCTCGATTATTGGTTCTCCGCAATTCGGCATGAACTTAGAAGTTAATACCACTCCAGCAGTTGGTACGGCACTAACACCAACATCGGGTACTACGGCTGGTTCTAATTATACCGGCTTGCCTTTAGCGGGCTATAATACGGCTAACACATTTAAATTTAATACTGGCGACACCGTAGCTAACAGCTCGAGTACAGGAACAAATGGTCCTACCGATGCGCAGATTTATACTGTATCATACATAGTTAACGTTCCGGGTAATCAGCCAGCTGGTACATATACCACGACTTTGACTTACATTTGTACGGCAACGTATTAGTAAAATATGAAATCAATCAGATCTATAACATTAGTATTGCTTGCCAGTGTACTGTTAAGTACCCAGCTATTGCCCGTAATTGCCGCAGCTGCCACCGCTCAGTCCAACAAGGGTAGTGGCGAGGCGCTGGAAATAGCGCCCCCGCTATTGAATCTCAGCGGTAATCCTGGCGAAACTATAACAGCGAAGATCTACATTAGAGACATTTCAAAGTCTCCCTTAATAGTTAACGGTACGGCTAATGACTTTATTGCAAAAGGCGACAGTGGAACGCCGGCGATAGTTTTAGGTAACGATCCATCCAATCCGTATTCATTGAAGTCGTTTATCGGCTATGTACCCAATTTGCTTTTGCAACCTCAGCAAATGAAAATTTTAAATATCCCGATTAATATCCCTAAGGATGCTAATCCGGGCGGACATTATGGGGTGATTAGGTTTACGGCAACACCACCACCAAACAGCGGTGGAAACCACGTGGCCTTATCTGCCAGCTTGGGCGCGCTCATACTTTTGACGGTTAGCGGCAAACTGATTGAAAATCTTAGCCTGTCCCAGTTCTACGTGTCTCAAAATAAACACACATCTAGCTTCTTTCAATCAGATCCCCTGACATTTAACGAGCTACTAAAAAATAACGGTAATGTTCATGTCATACCGACCGGAACTCTAACCGTTACAGACATGTTCAACAAAAAACTTTATGTTACTAACATTAATCGGCCACAGGGCAATATTTTGCCGTCAAGCCAAAGACTATACAGCGAAAATCTTCAACCGGTTAATATTAACAACCGCATAATGTTTGGCCGTTATACGGCGAGCATGAGCCTATCCTACGGCAACGGTAATAAACCGATAGTTGCGACGGTTGTTTTTTGGGTGATTCCAGTCAAGCTCATAGGTATTTGGCTTATCGTGCTGATCGGTGGATTTTTCTTGCTACGCTATGGTATACGGCGGTATAATCGTTACATACTGAGTAAAGCCCAAAAAAGCAGATCAAAATAAAACTTAATCAACGGTTAAACGCCAATGGCGGTAAAAGCTAAATTAAAAAGCAGATATCATAGCGGACGACTTCGCCCGCATGAATACACCTCTTATTTGCCATTAGCCATAATGGTATTTTTTGTCGGCATTGTTTTAGCTGCTATGACCGTATCGTCATTTGCGTTTGCAACAACGCCACCGCCTCAGGCCGAGTCGGTCAGTTTAAGTGGTACAATGCCAGAAAAGCCACCAACAACCGGCGCCACGATTACATCACCAAGCAATCTTACCTCGTTTAATTCCAGCCCTATAACTGTGAGCGGGACTTGTCCAAAGAATACTTTAGTGGAAATTTTTAAGAATGGAATTTTCGCCGGCTCAACTCCCTGTGACAACAATAATAATTTCTCTGTGCAAATCGATCTTTTGTACGGCCAAAATAAGCTGACGGCGGTAGACTATGACGTCCTCAACCAGGCTGGTCCGTCGTCGGGTGGCGTAAATGTTACCTATACCGCTCAGCCACCACTAATATCCTCACTAAGTAACGTTAATTTTACTAACACCCAGCTAATCTTAGAAACTGATGCGGTCTACCGCGGGGTATTTCCGGGACAGACCCTGAACGTACCAATTAATATAATTGGCGGTAATGGTCCGTTCGCGATTAATGTGCAATGGGGCGATAACCAGGACCAGGTGTTGCCATCAAGCAATAATACGACCATAAATGCTAGCCATGCTTACGCTAAACCGGGAGTTTATAAAATTATAATTCAGGGTAGTGATGCCCAGCAGCATATTGCCTTTTTGACGGTTGCAGCAATTATTAATGGTCAACCAAGTGCGGCCACTGCCAGCAGTTCATCAAGTAGTGGCAGTAATTCTTTGACGGGCAAAATTTTGGTCTTGTGGCCACTGTATGCCATAGCGGCGACCCTGGTCATAAGTTTTTGGATGGGCGAAGTTCGTGAAAAGAAGTTGATGGATAGAGTAATTAGCACGACGCCGACACTTGGTGTTCGTCCACATCCAATCCGCTAAAACAGGTTGAATATATTCACTAAACGCTTATAGTTAATAGTGTACTTCGTGAGGGGAAAATCCAGTAAGGATAATTTAAGGGTACAGCGAAAAATAAGCACAAACATCGGGGTAAAGGTTTGGGAGAGCGTCTGTTAGGACACCGGTTGCCGTATTTAAAGTTGGTTGCGCTGGCAACCCTGCTGTTTGTTGCGTTTTTATCCGGTCACGCCGTAGCGGCTACAGGCATTAACCAAACGGTTGAATTCCAGGGTCGATTACTTAATTCACAGGGCGCTACCGTACCGGACGGTTATTACAACATCGAGTTTAAAATCTATGCTAATGGAGATGGAAAAAGTGCCGGAGATACGACCGGAACACCGGCCGGAACGCTGCTCTGGACCGAAGATTATTTAAACTATAACACCCAAGGTGTTAAGGTTGTCAATGGCTTCTTCTCGGTGCAGTTGGGGTCGGTCACGCCGTTTGGTACTGGTGTTGACTGGAACCAGAGTACACTGTGGCTGTCAATGAATGTCGCGGGTACATCTACGACTTGTACGACATTTAGTGCTTGTAGCCCGGACGGAGAGATGTTGCCAATGCAACCCATGACGAGTGCCCCTTATGCATTTAATTCTCAACTGCTTAATGGCATAGCTAGCTCGCAATTCGTTCAAATTGGACAGGGTGTCCAGACAGACGCTTCGACTAATGCCAGCATATACATAAACAAGACCGGCACGGGAGATTTGCTGGATCTGCAAGCTGCTGGCTCGGACGCTTTTTTGGTTGGTAATAATGGGGATTTGACGTTTGGGGCCAATACGACCACGCACAATATAGCCGTAGCTACGGCTGCAGCCTCAACTGCCGGTGTGACTTTGAATATATCTGCCGGTACGGCCGGAACCGGTACCGTGGCTCTGGCGGGAGGTAATTTGAACTTAGCCGGCGGCACCGGGGGCGGAACCAACGGTAGTGGCGGTAACGTCAGCATCGACGCTGGTCTAGCTAATGGCACGGGCACTAATGGCACGATCAATATCGGGGCTCAGAATGCGTCCGCCGTAGCGATTGGTAATAGTAGCAAAACAACAGCACTTACACTTCAAGCTGAAGGTATTACAGCCTCGCTCAACGGTAGCACGACTGCTCCCGGGGCAGTTTTGCAGACTAGCGTTAATTCAGCCTCGGCCTTAGACGTCAATAACAGTAGCGGTAATCATGTTCTGGGCGTCGATACTGCTAATAACCAGGTTGCGCTTGGTCAATCAGGACTGGTTAACGGCTCACTAGCTTTCAATAACAGCTTAACCGCTAACGCCATTACACTCAACAGTACGGCTACTAATGCAAACTATACTTTAACATTGCCGAGTTCGGCGCCAAACCCTGGACTATGTATTGAAACCAGCAGCTCTTCAGCGTCCCAGCTTATTTTTGCCAGCTGTTCCAATACTAACGCTAGTATTACGGAAGTGGCGGAGTGGGATGCTAACGCTACCAATACGCTGACCATTTCGCCCTCCTCGGTTGGCGATGAAGTTGTTTTGACTACTCAAATTCCGACGGCTGGTGTAACTGTAACCGGGATTAGCGGTGGCGGAGTCAGCTCGTGGTCAAAAGCCATAGTCAATAACGGCAACGGAACTGTCAATCGAGTAGAGATGTGGTATGGTACTGTAACCGCAGCTGGCGCGTCTACTATAACGGTTACTTATTCGGCCGCTCCAGGGTCTGAGGAAATAACTGCTACCGAATTTACGGCGGCTGGTGTTAACGCTTCAACGACTTGGGGTTTGGATAGTGCTGGCGCACAAATTAACTCCGCTTCTACGGCAGTTACATTCCCCAGTCTTAGCTCGATAGGAAGTGACGAACTGTATATTGGGTACGGACAAGTTCAAAATCCACCGGCGACAGCCGGCACGTCTACCGGGTTCAATTACATTATTACCAGTACCCAGCATAACGTCATAACATATAACAGCTCGACTTATGCCAATACTTCCTATCAGCCGACGGCCAACCAAACTAGTTCCGGCGAATCCAATACCCTTGGTGCGATACTTACGGCTTTTGTCACCAGTACGGCAATTAACAACTCTACATCTGTTCAGCAGGCTAATTTTTATGTCCAGGCAGCTACCGCTAATTCGGTAGCCGGCGTATTGCAAGCGGCTGGTAGTGGTACAGCAGATATTTTGGATCTCATGAACTCGAATGGTAATAACGTAGCCAGTATCGGATACAACGGAGCAGCGACGTTTAAGAGCTCAGCCAACGTTGCCAGTGCTTTCCAGGTTCAAAACAATACCGCCAAGTCTGTTTTGAGTGTCAATACGGCCACTAACCAGGTTGCGCTTGGTTCCGCTAGTACGATTGCTGGCAATATTAACTTTTTCGACAATACGGACGCTAACTCAATCGCCTTATCTGCTCCTTCGGCTATTGCTGCTAGCTACACACTAACTTTACCCAGTAATGCTCCAACGGCCGGATTATGTCTTGGTACTAGTCCCAGTAATGCATACCAGCTGATATATACTTCATGTGCGACTCAGGTGTCGGCTGGATCTATTTCTTATGTTGGCGAATGGAATACTTCCGGTGCTGCCGTGACGACACTATCCATATCTCCCGTAAACGTTGGCGATCTTTTAATTTTTTATTCTCATGCGACCAATAATGTTAACGTCACACAAGTCAGCGGTGGCGGTGTAAACACCTGGACCAAGGTTACCAGTGGCGCTAACGGAGCGAACGGTGGCACGATTGAAATGTGGCGCGGCGTGGTAACAACCGTGGGCGCCTCTAGCGTGACGGTAACTTACTCTGCGACACCTGGGACCAATGAATTGGTGACCGAAGAATTTACGATGCACAGCGCTAACAGTACTTGGGCAATAGATAACAGCGGCTTTAACTACAACACAACCACCTCGACAGCTATAAATTACCCGTCTTTAACGCCTACTAACTCAAGCGAACTATACACCGGTTACAGCTGGGCGCAGTATACAATGAGCGCTGGCACCACTCCTGGCTATTCGTACGTAGCTACTACTGCCGGAGATCAGGTGGCTTATAATACTGCGGTAACTGGCGGCACGCCTACATATCCGACGGCCACCCAGAGTACGGCCGGTTACTATATAAATATTGCCGCAGATATTGCTGGCTACACTGGTACGTCGGTTATAGTCAATACGACCTCGACCCAGGAAGCTAACTTTAATGTCCAAGCTGCTACGGCTGGTAGTGTTGCCGGCGTTATTCAAGCGGCCAGCAGTGGCACCGCCGATATACTGGACCTAAGAAATTCAAGCGGTAACAACATCGCAGCATTTAATGCTAGCAGTGGGCTGACTCTTGGAGCGTCTAATGTAGTCAGCGGTCAATTGCTGTTTAATGACAGCGGTAACAACAACTCTATAGGTATTGCCGCCCCGACAGCTGTCGGTTCAAGCTATACCCTTACGCTCCCTACGACTACTCCCGCCCCTGGTGAATGTCTTTCCACTAGCGCCGCGAATGCCAACCAGCTTGTCTTCTCGTCTTGCGCCAATCAGGTGACCAGCGTGGCCATTAATTACGTTAATAGGTGGTCTAATAGCGGTAATGGCGTGACTACGCTAGCCGTTGACCCAGCTTCTTTAAATGATCTGATGGTGTTATTCTCAAATCCGGCAAATGGTAATGGTACCATTAGCAGTATTAGCGGCGGTGGTGTAACTTCTTGGACTAAAGTTACCGGTACTTCAAGCGGATCCGGATCCGGTACGACTACGATTGAAATGTGGAAAGGTACTGTTACGGCGACTGGCGCCAGTACGATTACTGTTACGTTTGGCGGCACGACCGGTAATCCAAATGACTTATCTGCCATGGAGTTTTCTACTGGTAGCACTAGCGGTTCCTGGGTAGTTGACTCAAGCGCGACGCTATATAACAGTACCAGTACTACGGTTACTTACCCAAGTCTAACACCGCAAAGTAGCAAGGACCTTTATGCTGGTTATGCGTCAGCTGGATCGGCTATTTCAGCTGGTACAACGCCTGGCTTTACATACGCCAATACCAGCCTAACTTCCCACCAGGTTATATATAATAATTCCGTCAGTACCACTATTCAGCCGACGGCAACGCAGGCTTCTGCCACATCTTCGCTGACCATTGGTGCTCTAATAGCGGCGTATTCGAGTTCATCGGTGATTGCCAACTCTACCGTTACTCAAGATGCCAACTTTAATATTCAAGCGGCCACTGCGGGGTCTGTGGCTGGCGTGTTGCAGGCTAATCCCTCCGGGACTGGTAATATTTTTAACGCATTAGACGGAGCCGGTAACTTGGTAGACAGTATTAGCAGTACTGGTAATTTGTTAGTCAAGCCTTCCACGACGTCTACTTTTGCTGTACAGGTTCAGACACCTGGCGGTGTAAATGTTTTGGCTGTGGATACGGCTAATATGAGGGTGGATATCGGCGCCGGTGCAACTGGTGAAGCTACACCGTCGCTACTGGTTTTGGATAGCGAAACCGGAACTTCGAACGATCCGACGGAAGTTGACGGGGCGATGTATTATAACGCGACTACCAGATCATTTAGGTGCGGCGTGGATGGAACCTGGCAGTCGTGTAACGGACTAATGTATGCCAATTCCTCGATATCTCCATCGGTGAATAACTGTACTACTAATTGCGC
>JAJYIP010000031.1 GCA_021790005.1 bacterium | reverse complement strand
AGACCGCAAGTTGGTCTCTAATGATGTCGTGTTTCATAGCTCTCTTCATAGTGAGAATTACGGTAACACTATTAGTATCTAACCGGCACTATTTCGGTAACAATACTTTCTATCTAATGCGGGCTTCTTTATACGGTTTGCCGTTTATGGTAAAGTTAAGATGTAGCAACCGGTTGTTAATTGAGTGCATTGGCCGGCTAAACTACGGGAGAGCTTAGGAATTAATAAGACAATCTCACGCAGCCTAGAACTTGGTTATTGGCCCGTCAAGCGAAGACGGGTTGTAAGGTATGTAATTCTGTTTCATCGTCGTTACGTTAAACGTTATCTTGTCCGTATTGCTATTGTTGCCGGTAATCTGGTTTTGTTGATTGCAGTTATGTTTTTTGTTTTGTCTACCACTAATAGCAGCGCGGTAACTCAAACGCTCGTTAGCAACCAACCAGCCGGAACCATTAATCCGCTTGATCAACTAGCCTCAGCTAACATTGCTTTGACAGTAGCCAGGATGGCTAACTTGCCGGAAGTTACACCTATCATGAACCAGGCCGACAGTGAAACGGCGCTATTATCGGTTGCACCTACCAACAACAGCGTTGTAACCAAACAGCAGGTTGTAGCAACCAATTATGTTTCCAACAAGGATATTAAAACCTACGTTGTACAGTTAGGCGACACCGTAACTTCAATTGCTCAGAAATTTAACATTTCCACCAACAGTATTCTGTGGTCGAATAATATTAGTGGTAATAATATCACCCCGGGTGTCAAGTTGCTGATCCCGCCTGTCAGCGGCATTGTCTATACGGTTAAGGCTGGTGATACGCCGGCTTCCCTGGCTAAAACTTATCAATCTAATGCTAGTCTAATAGTTGCCTATAACGATGCTGAGATTAAAGGTATTTATCCAGGCGAGCGGATAATTATTCCAAACGGCACTGAACCGCAACCGCTTAACTATTTTACTGCCAGTGCGGCGACATACGGTTGGGGTTCGACGGCTTTGTACGGTTATAACGGCTATGATTTCGGTGAATGTACCTGGTGGGTTGCTAAATTAAGAATTGATGCCGGCCGGCCATTACCGGAAGATCTTGGTAATGCTGCGACTTGGGGTATACGGGCAGCGGCATTCGGTTTGCCGGTCGGTACTACTCCAGCCGTAGGTGCGGCGGTGGTGATGTCGACTTACGGTTATGGACACGTTGCTTACGTGACTGCGGTGCATTCGGACGGGACAATTACCATCAGCGAAATGAACCATGTTTATTGGGATGTCGTCGATACCAGAATCGTGTCCGGTGCCGGACTAGAGTATATCTATTGATGGATTCGACCTTTCGTCTCATAATGATTAGCTCAGAGGACTAGGTTTAAGCAAAGGAACAAGGGAGCATGAACTTTATTGACCAGGCCAGTGTCAGTGTGGTTGCCGGTAGGGGCGGTGATGGGCGTGTTAGTTACCGTCGCGAAAAGTTTATTTCCAAAGGCGGAACTGACGGCGGTGACGGCGGTGACGGCGGTGACGTGATTTTGCGCGCAAGTAATAACCAGAACAGTCTGGCGGTTTTCCGTTACAGTAAACAACTTAAAGCTGAAGCTGGCCAGCCTGGTAGTACTAATCGCAAGCATGGTAAAAGTGGTAAAGACCTGATCGTTGACGTGCCGGTTGGTACTGAGACTAAAGACGAGCTGGGTAATGTCCTGGCCGATTTAACCGAAGACGGGCAAATGGAGGTCATAGCCTTAGGTGGCAAGGGTGGTTTTGGCAATGCTCACTTCGTGAGCTCAGTGCGTCAAGCTCCGGATTTTGCCGAGAAAGGTGAACCGGGCGAGACCAAAGCCCTAACCTTTGAGCTTAAAATGCTGGCGGATATAGGACTGGTGGGTCTGCCTAACGCCGGTAAGTCAACCCTACTCAGAGCGCTCAGCAATGCCCGTCCCAAGATTGCTGACTATCCATTCACAACGCTTGATCCTTCAGTTGGAGTTGTTGATGTAGACGGATCAACAAGCCTATTATTTGCGGATATTCCCGGTCTGATCGAAGGCGCAGCGGAGGGCAAGGGATTAGGCCATGACTTTTTACGCCATATTGAACGTACATCGGTCATAGTCCATGTCATAGACGCTTATGTGGATAATCTAGCCGAGGCCTATACGACTATCCGGCATGAACTAGCATCTTACCAAAAAGACTTAGCTAAGCGTCCCGAGGTTGTGGTGATTAATAAGACCGAAGGAATGGATGAGGAGATAATAAACGATCTTGTCGCTAGCCTTAAACGGTTAGTGAAGCCCAAAACTACGCCGGTTTTGACGATATCTGCTGCCAGCGGTCAGGGTCTTAAACAGTTGGTTTTTGCCGCTAAAGCCGCCAAGGATAAATTTGTTAAAGCCCACCCGGTCAAGGCTGCTAACGAGGTGTATGAATATCGGCTAGGGGACAGCGGCAAGGCATGGCAAGTTAACCGCCAGTCAGACGGCAGGCTGGTTGTCAGCGGTGAACAGATTGAGCGTTTTGCAATCCGTACCGACTTTAAAAACGATCAGGCAGTCGCCAGATTAATTAATATCATGCATAAGAGAGGTATTTTGCATGAGTTAAAGCGTCAGGGTCTTAAACCCGGTGATCATATAACCATTGCTGACAAAGGCTCACTAATTTATTAATAACTATGTCGGCCAGTTTTTTCTTCTATGACTTGGAAACCAGCGGCCTTAAGCCTGACCGGTCGCGCATTATGCAATTTGCCGGTCAGCGTATTGATGTAGACCTGCAGCCGATCGGCGAACCGATTAATCGCCTGATTACGCTAAGCAAAGACGTGCTACCGGATCCCCAGGCGATTATGATACACGGCATTACTCCTCAGCAAACACTGCTTGAAGGGGTGAGTGAAGCTGACTTTTTAAAAGAATTTTATAGCGACATCGCGATTCCGGAAACCACTTTCGTCGGATTTAACAATATCCGTTTTGACGATGAATTTATGCGTTATCTTAATTACCGTAATCTTTACGATCCGTACGCCTGGAGTTATCTGAACGACAGTTCGCGTTGGGATATTCTTGATGTGGTGCGCATGACCAGAGCATTGCGTCCTGACGGTATAAACTGGCCCAGTAATCAAGACGGCAGCAACTCCAACCGGCTTGAACACCTGACTAAAATTAACAGTTTATCTCATGAAGCGGCTCATGATGCATTAAGTGACGTCCTGGCAACCATAGCTGTTGCCAACTTAATTAAACAAAAGCAGCCACGTTTGTATGAGTTTATGTATGAGCTAAGGCAAAAAAAATCTGCTTCTGCTTTGGTCAACTCAGGCCAACCTTTCGTCTATACGTCTTCGCACTACCCCTCCAGCCAGTACCATACGACGGTGGTTGTGAAGGCAGCAGATCACCCCGATCCGGGTTGTGTAATTGTTTATGATTTGCGCTATGATCCTACTCCTTGGCTCAATCAGTCTGCTGAACAGTTGGCCGAAGCTTGGAGATATGTTGCTGAAAGACCAGCCGACAATCCACCACTGCCTGTTAAAACGGTCAGACTTAACCGTTGCCCGGCAATCGCTCCATTAGGTGTCGCGAGTGATCAAGCAACCCTGTCGAGATTAGCCTTGAGTCTGGACGTGATTAAGCGTAACTACGCAGTATTAAGTTCATCTCAGGATAAATTTGCCGCTAGGCTGACTGAGGCGGTCACAATATTTAATACGGAACAACAAGCACAATACCTGGACGATTCAAGACCGGTTGACGCTCAGATGTATGACGGTTTTTACACGGACAGTGACAGGCAATACATAAAGCGACTACATATTAATGAGACCCCGGAAAAAATACGAGAGTTCTCCAATAAATACCAAGACGAACGGTTACGTCTCTTGAGTCCGCTTTATCTGGCCCGCAATTTTGAACGTTACTTAACTCAAGACGAGCGTAAAATTTGGGACCGGCATGTTAATAAATGCCTATTTGACGGTGACTCAAAGAGCGGATTAGCGGTTTATTTTCAAATGCTTAACCGGGTTGCTAGCGAACGGTCTGGCGACGCTAAGTCCCAGTCTTTGCTCGAAGATCTAAAGCTGTACGGCGAATCGCTTGTTCCCAGCGACATGTTTGTTTAGTCAGGATACACTAATTCAATAAGGAGACAAGCTTTAATGTTGTCAGATTTAGCTTGTTGCTGACGTAAATATTAAAGCTAAAGTTTGTAAGCGCAAAAATAACCCTGATTATTAAGTGGCACAGATATAAAAAATGATTCGGATATTGGTGCCGGATGTGATGTCTAAGAACAATAAACAAATAATTTACTTTCTCCAAAACACGAATTAATTAAAGTAAACGGGACAATGCCAGATAGTCGTTCAATAATTAAAAGGTAAGCAAGCTAGATCAGTTTTCGATTAGTTCTTCTTCAGATTCGCCAACTAGACGCAAGCGCAAGACCAGCAACCTTAAATCTGACACCATCAGACTCAGACTGCCGGCAATGATGAATATGCCAAGTAGAGCATAAAGCGCGTTGTGCAGATTTAGGTTCTTACCGAACTTAATCGCCAGCAATAGGCTGTATGGTAGCGCTATATGCAGGAAGGCTAGGGCTAGGATTATTAAAAGAGCTAGTGCGAACAGACGAATGAATAAATGTGTAAGAGCCTCTTTTAAGACTGCCTTGGAACTCGCGTGGACATAGTGCATACGCTCTTCCGTATCTGCGACTGACGTCAATCCGCGATATACTTTTACGGCAAACACGTACACGATCGAACCGACACCGGCCCAAAGAATAAACAGAGGCAAATCATTAATGACGGCAATGTTGTCCAGATTAGCGGTAATTGATTGGTAGCCCACGGCTGTTGCGCCGCTGACACTATGAATGGCTAGGATGAGTTGCTCTAGTGAGCTGCCTTTAAGGTGGACAACTAACGACTCAACTCCAATGACAATAATGCCACTGGCGAAAGACAGCAGACCGCTTAACCATGACGGCGTAAGCATGATCCGAAGCTCTTTCAATGTTTCGGGCATCTATAATTAAGCCCCGTTATTATTATATGGATTTTGCGGATTGGTCGGCTGTGCAGGCACGACTGAGCCTGGCATAAGATTAGAGTTCTCATTAGAATTAACAGGTTGATTTGGTTCCGGCTGAGCTTGTGGCGCTGTCGGCGAATACCCTGATTGATCCATTGGATCAGGCGGCAATTCTGGCATTTGGTTTTGAGGCTCATTCACAGTGTTTAAGCCCTGTTGCCAGCCTGCACCAGTTAGTGAGGGAGTGTCAGGAGTATTGGCAACTTGAGTTGGTGGCATGGATTGTGGTGGCGCTGCCGTGGTATATGTTGGTTCCTTCTGGGGGATATTTGTAGCTATTGATCCACTAGTCTGGAGTATTGGTGCTGGAGTGGTGGAAGTTTGAATAGTGGATATGCCCTGTTGCCAATCCGATCCGTCCATGTCTCCAGCTACCAAGCCCGCAAAAGCGTTACTATCCGGAGTCTGGGCAGCCGGGACAGTCATGGTATCCAAGTGGTAATTGTTAACTGCTGATTGCAGGTTCCAGAAACCCAGAAACCCGAGACCAAACGGAAGAATAGTCAATTTTGAAGTTACGCTACCGGCTGTAGCCTGATCAAGGCTGGAATTATATTTTGCGGACCAGTGTATGTATAGCAAAGCGCTCAAAACCGCTATAGCGATGCCTGCCCACAAGAAGTACTGGCTTAGCGACTGAGCCTGTTCTATATACGTTGATTGCACCCACAAGCTGGCTATAATATCTACCGGCAACAAAAAGACAACTATTCCATACAACCAGGCCGACGGCACTTTGCCGCCCCTGCCTTCTATAAATTCCTTTTGTTCACCAAACCAATGAATGCCGTAAAAGCCCAGAGTCAACAGTGTTAGTAGGCCAACAAAAGGTGCGTTACTTCGTCGCATCGACTATTGCTTGTTAATGATTACAGATGCAATGAACCACCTGCCATTAATTTGCGATAGATGCATTAAATAGTAAAAGTTAGCACCATTTAAATCATATATGACGCCACCTGCCAGTACTTGTTGTTTTTCAACTGTTTTAGATCCTATTATTGAATATTTAGTTCCTGAATTAGTTAGTGGCTTAAAGTCAGCTACAAAATTATTATAGTTGATCAAAAGTTTATACTCAGGAGTTGTTTGTGCATAAGCAGCTTGAGCATTGCCCTTAAGTGCTAAATCATTAATAAATGATGCGACGACTCTTTGTGGAGCAGTGTTTTCATAGGCATATAAAGCATAGCCGCCAAAACCTACAATTATTAGCACCAAAATACTTATCAAAAATATTTTTAGTTTATTATTTTTAGTTTGCTTGTTCATTTTAAGTATTACTCCAACTTATAGCATTGCCGGTAGACTGTGCTGCTGCCGTTGCCTTAAGTGTGTTTAGGTTGTTAAGTATTTCTACTGGATTGCCCATTCCCATATTTATGGCGTTTTGAAGATCGTTAATATATTGATTGCCGCAAGTTGGTTTGTATGATGGGCATGTTACCGTTATGCTTGTATCGACATTGTTATTAATTATATTTCCATCATTTGTACAGGTCTGAATCATTTGACTACTTGCATTATTATTCAAAGCAAGAGCAGAACAATTATTAGCAAGGTAGTTATTGTATGCATTTACGCAAAGTGCATTGGCGCAAAAACCAGTATTGCCTCCATTCAGGCTGTATTGACTAGTTACTGGTAGGCTAGCGTTTTGTGCTGCTTGTGGCGTAGTTGTAGTTAGCTTACCTAATGGCACTGTATATGTACTTATTGTAGGCTGACTAGTTGGACAATTTGGATTAACCATAGCGTTACTTAATGGTGGATTAGGAAAGGCTGGATCTGCTTTTGCAGAATTTATAGATGCTGGATATGTACATGAGCAGCTTCCTGTACCGTCTGCTGGATTTGTATCATGCTGTCCATTTGAATTTAGGTGAGTCGCGTTCCATCCACAACCATCACCAAAGTTTGCAGGATAAGTTGTGCTTGATGTACTGGGTGCTGTGCTTGTGCTTGATGTACTGGGTGCTGTGCTTGTGCTTGATGTACTGGTGGCTGCTACGGTTGGACTAGCAGTGACTGTAGAGCCTACAAAAACCGCATTACCAAAAGTAAATACGCCCCCATCTTGAGCTACTAGCACATAGCCTGCTCCGGTGGGTGTTGAGGCGATACCGGAAACCGGCATGTTCAAGACTGTATTGGCCATTGAGCCGTAGAATGATGCGTCACCGAAAGAAAACACTCCACCATCGGCGCCAACTAACCAGTAGCCTTTGCCGTCTGCAGTGGCAGTCATGCCTACAACTGGTGCATTTAAGGTTTTGCCGCCCATTGAGCCGTAGAATGATGCGTCACCGAAAGAAAACACTCCACCATCGGCGCCAACTAACCAGTAGCCTTTGCCGTCTGCAGTGGCAGTCATGCCTACAACTGGTGCATTTAAGGTTTTGCCGCCCATTGAGCCGTAGAATGATGCGTCACCGAAAGAAAACACTCCACCATCGGCGCCAACTAACCAGTAGCCTTTGCCGTCTGCAGTGGCAGTCATGCCTACAACTGGTGCATTTAAGGTTTTGCCGCC
>JAJYIP010000002.1 GCA_021790005.1 bacterium | reverse complement strand
GGACTGGGTGTTATGGTACAACACAGAACGGCCACACTTCACCTTGAAACTTAAAAGTCCTATGCGAGCTTTGCTAGACTCGCTACAATTAATGCCAGCAGAGTCCAATATGTTATGGACCGATACATATAGTTGACTAACTTAGTCTTATTTTGCTATTATTTTTTTATGAATACAGTTATTAACGTCCATGACTTAAAGACAAATTACTCTAAATATCTAGAGCAGGTTATGGGTGGTAAAGAAATATTACTCGGTAAGCACGGCAAGGCCGTTGCTAAGATCGTTGCCTTACCCAATGCCGCTAATAAATCCCGAAAGCTTGGCATGTTAAAAGGTAAAGTCTGGATAAGTGATGATTTTGATGAGCCAATGACTGATCTTTGGAATACCGTTGCTAATAAAAAGTGACCTATGATTTTACTACTGGACACTAATGCATTTATTTGGTCTCTTGCCAATACTGATAAATTAGGCAAGCGTGCACTGACCGACATTAGCAGTAATGCTAATCAAGTATACGTTTCTAGTGTCTCACTACTAGAGTGTGCTATTAAAATCCGAACGGGCAAACTTAAGTTCTCTATGAATTTTTCACAAGTTGATGCTTTATTAGAAGATGCTAATATTCAACAAATTGCTTTTGATGCATGGGCGGCAGAACATTATATTAAACTACCTGAATTATCATGGACGGACCCTTTTGATGCCGCTCTTATCGCGCAAGCAGTAGCCAAACATATGACATTAGTAACTAGCGATTCCAATATCTTAAAGTCTACTATTGCTGGCCTACACACACTTGATGCTCAAAAGTAATCATTAAGTTCTGATATGAGTTGCGATTAGCGTCTACGATGGCCCTCCAAATTTAACAAGCTTATTCTAAGCCTAAAAATTTTAAGGCATTGTTGGATGAATCGCTACCCATGTAGCCTCATCAGCGTATACTTTATTCCACTCTTTCGGTGGCATAATAACATTCCTTTTCCATTTAAACTCGCACCCAAATAACTTACCTTCACGCTCTTCAACTAGATCAACTTCGCTTTGTTTCCAAGTACGCCAAAAATACTGATTCGCATATAGCTTTGTATACGTACGCATCTTGAGTCGCTCAACAATCATAAAGTTCTCCCACGGCGAACCGGTATCGTCACAAATCTCAATGGGATTGAAATTATTAATTACTGTATTTCTTATGCCAACGTCATAGAAAAAGTATTTTGCGGTTTTGGTAACTTAACTATGCGGGTTTCGGCTAAAGCCTCCGCGTCTAAAGATAATGTATGGTTTCTCTAGTAGATAAAAGAGTAAGGTAGACTTGGGTTACGATACTTATGATGACTAGCTACGAAAAATAAGATCAAGGGCACGTCCATATAACCTCGCTTCCATTGATAAGCATACTAGAGAAGCGGAACAGCACCAAAGCCCTACGCTTTTTAATAAGCTTGTAGAAATAATTAAATAACCGGGGCATGCAAGTCACGTAGAACTAGTTCTTACCTAGACAACTGACGTCGTTCAGTTGCAACTGCCCCACTTACGGCCCTCTAAGATTAAGCGTTTTAAATCATCTGTTTTGGGGAGTTTTGTTTATTAACGCTTGACAATATAATCTAATGTATATACAATAGATTATATGAAAACAGCAGTAGTAAATTTTAAGACCGATGAGGCTACCAAGATAAAGGCTCAGGCCGCTGCGAAGCAGATTGGTATACCCCTAAGCAATTTACTTAATGCCTACCTCTACGAACTAGCGAGTACGGGCAGCGTGCACTTTACTGTCTCCGAACCTATGACAGAAAAGATGGAAGAACTTATTGCCGTGGCAGAAAAAGAAATTGCGGCTGGAGAAGTAAGCGGACCCTTTGAATCTCTTGAAGAGATGTTCGATCACCTAGATAGTCTATAGTCATGGTTATCAAGACAACAAAAGCATTTGATAAACAGTACTTGAAATTAAATGCTGAAGTTAAAATTGCTTTCAAAAGACGGGTTACTATATTTAAAAATAGTCCGTTTGATGTAACTTTACGAAATCACGGCCTCAAGGGTAGATATCTTGGATATAGAAGTATTGATATCACGGGCGATGTACGGGCGTTATATACTACGCAAGGCGACACAATTATACTCTTTGGATTCATTGGTACACATAGTCAGCTATATTAAGAGAGATAATGGTTGAGCTAACGTCTACTATGGCCCTCCAATACACTTATGCTCAAACCCAAGAGTTTTAGGGCAGTAAACTTTATTCTATCTTCGTAGGTCTCTGCAAAGTTTTTATCTAGCCTTGTCAATCTCTAGCCAAAGAAAGCGAGTCTCGCCCGATAGACGATTGGCCTTTTTTGCTAGCCGACTGCAAGGCCTGTTACGTCCGAGTCATTACTCTCAGATTTATGCTAGTTTGGCTTTTGTGTTTTTTGTAGTCCTGACAGGTATTTCTGTCGAGATCCAAACATCATCAATCACGCACTGGTAGACAGTCCGACTATATTCAGTCTTCGGTTCGTCTTGGTTGTGACTAATGTCCCAGCGAACCTTCTTCATAGTTGAATTACATATTGGACAATGCATTTATACAATTAATTATAGCATTGCGTAGCAATAGAGGCACATCATACTCTCTTCTCACGCAAGATGAGGCTGAAATGAGGTTCGGTTTCTCACGCAAGATGAGGCTGAAACTAGTATGTGTGGCAGCATGGAGGTATGACTACAACCATGGACACCACACATATACCAACTTTAATACAAATGGCAGATTATGTCAGGGGTAATAGCTGTGTACGGCTTCGCTGTCTTGATCGTAAAGAAGCTTACGGCTACATCAGGCGGGTTTTAACTAGGCTCCGTTACGCTTTGTTGGCCAAACCAGATAAAGGGACAGTCAGAGCTTACTTAATATCTGTGACTGGCTACTCTGATGCCCAGCTGGACAGGCTCATTGGCCAATACAAAACCACTGGGCATATAGTGCCTGCCAAGCGTACTCAGCCTACCTTCCAAGGTATTTACGCCAAAACAGATATTACCGAGCTAGCTAGGATCGACGATGCCCATGAAGGCTTGTCCGGACCAGCTATGGTTAATATCTTAAGTCGTGAGTTTAAGCTATTTGGTAATACTGACTGTATCCGGTTACAGAACTTATCCGTGGCTCAGCTGTACCGGTTTAGGGGTACAAGCACCTACCGTAAAGTCCGTACCCACTACAACAAAACTAAGCCGGCTAGTGTGCCTATTGGTGAGCGAACTAAGCCAGTACCGAACGGTCAGCCTGGC
The DNA here is from genome assembly GCA_021790005.1 of bacterium. Classification (GTDB taxonomy): domain Bacteria; phylum Patescibacteriota; class Saccharimonadia; order Saccharimonadales; family UBA4665; genus JAJZWH01. The sequence goes on along the minus strand of JAJYIP010000002.1, from coordinate 33,114 downwards.
TATCTACGGGTAGACAGTGTCCACCAGGGGGATAAGGATGGCGAGAAAGGTGTTTACCACGTTAATCTGGTTGATGAGGTTACCCAATGGGAAGTGGTGGTAGCTGTTGAGGGTATATCTGAAAGGTATATGATCCCGGCCCTGGAAGCGGCCCTGGATTTGTTTCCGTTTACATTAATTAACTTCCACGCCGATAACGGCTCGGAATACATTAACAAGAAGGTGGCAGAGCTACTGAAGGCCATGTTGGTTAGACTAACTAAAAGCAGGCCCAGGCATAGCGGGGATAACGGACTAGTGGAGACTAAAAACGGAGCTATTGTTCGTAAAGCTTTGGGATATCTACATATACCCAGGACGGCAGATAATGTTGAAGCCATAAACCGCTGGTACCAGGCTTGGCTCGTACCATATCTAAACTTTCATAGACCCTCAGCTTACCGGGATACGATAATAGATGATAAAACAGGCAAAATAACCCATAGATACCCCAAAGAAAACTACTTAATACCATACGAGAAGCTAAAAAGCCTAGGCAGTGCCGAGGAACAGCTTAGGCCTGGCTTGAGCTTTGAGTTATTGGATCTCCAGGCTTATGCTATGAGTGACACAGAGTGGGCCAAGGCCATGCAAGAAGCCAAGGCTAACATGTGGCAATCTATTAAACTTTAAACAATGCGCTGCCACCTACTTCAGCCTCATTTCCAAATGAGAAAAGACTATCATGTCCCAAGCCTAAATATAATAAAAGGACTCCAATAAGGCGTCCTTTTACTAGCGGGTTATTTTATTAACCTATAAACTTAAGAGCACTCATCCAGTTCGTGCCAATCTGGTCCTGTATCTTCATTTGGATTAAACCGAACCCTTCTAAGTGGCGAGACTCAGATAATGGCCCGACATCTATGGGTCGCATGCCACTTGTCTTGACAAGTTCGATGACCTTATCTTTTGCGTCCTGGTCATTGGAAGCGACAAACACATCTAACTCTTGACCTTCTACCGTACCGCTTACTAAAGTTCCAGCAAACGTAGTATTGAAAGCTTTGACAATTTTCGCACCTGGCAGTTGATTGGCAATTTCTTCGGCTCCAGACTTACCTGGCTCCGGTATTAGTTGAAAAGTATTGAAGTCGACGGGATTAGTAATATCGACGACCACTTTACCCTCGAATCCATTGTAGGCTTGAGCGACATTGGCAATTTCGCCGTATGGTGTCGCAACAATCACGATATCACTTGCACTACTCCCAACAGGCGCTACAGAAACAGCTGCATCGCCGCTGACCTGCTTCAGTTGTTCGGCAAGCTCGTTGCCTTTAGTTTCGTCTTTGGCATGGATAATTACTTCGTGGCCACCGCCAATCAGGCGTGTCGCAATACCCTTTGCCATATTGCCATTACCTATGATAGTTACTTTCATATTGTTCCTCCTTAAGGTTTTTGCTATAATTAATACAGTACTTACTATATTAAAGTACTATAATTATTAAAGCAAGTAATATGCCCACTCTCCACACAAAACAACCCATTTGCCTACCAAGCCTTAAAATATTGAGCGACTACTGGACTCTGCGCGTAATTGATGAATTATCTGACGGCAGTTCGCTCAGATTCAACACGATAGAACGCAGGCTTGATGGCGTCAATACCGCCACTTTATCCAAGCGCCTTAGAGAAATGCAAGAAAGTCAGCTTATCACGAGAACCGAAAAGTCACGGGCGGATGTTACTTATAATCTAACTCGTCTTGGTAAAGAAGCGATTCCGTTACTAAACGCAGTCAATCATTTTTCCAGTGCAAAACAACAATTAGGCTCCTGAGTATCTTTAGCTAAACTCCATATAGCTAAAGACTTAGCCTGAATCCTAGTAATAAACGTAGGTATTCTGTTGTTTGCGAGCTATTATGCAAGGACTATCACGCTTCGGTTTAGACTCGTTTTTTCTTCCCGTCCATTATAATAATATCCATCATGGTATGCAGCCTTAGCAAAAAAGCACGGAACAGATACGACGCTTGTCAAGTAAGTCATAACCGCCGTATTGGCATTCTTGGCCTGGGGTCCACGGCATCACTCAACCTCAGGGTGGCAGACAAGGCTACCTACTGGACATCATCAAGGAAAGCTACGGCAAGGTTGAAATTAATGACAATTGTGGAGCTTTAAGTCAGTTATGTTTATTCTACATGCGTTGAGAATCTCTGGAGCGATGGGTTGGGAAATACTTTGGCCACTAATACTGGGTTTTAGCTTATCTGCCGCCATACAAGCAGTGGTATCTCATCGCCAGATGAGCAATCTATTGCCGGATGACTCACCGAAAACACTGATTAAAGCCGGCCTTTTAGGGGCGGCTTCCAGTTCGTGTTCATATGCTGCAGTAGCATTGGCCCGTTCCATCTTCCGTAAAGGTGGCAACTTTACGGCCGCCATGACATTTCAAATGGCGAGCACTAACCTAGTGGTGGAGCTAGGTATTATTATGCTTCTACTGCTGGGATGGCAGTTTACAGCCGCCGAGTTTATAGGTGGACCGATCATGATAGCAGTACTAGCTTTTCTTTTTCACCGTTTTCTGACAAAACGCCTGGTTAACGAAGCCAGCATTCAGGCGAACAAAGGGCTGAATGGGCGAATGGAAGGCCACGCTGCTATGGACGACATGGCGATTCAGGGCAAGGCCAACATATTTAAAAAACTTGCTTCTTCTGAAGGCATAACCGCTACGAGTCATTTCTTTGTCATGGATTGGGCGTCAATCTGGACAGACGTAGTGGTAGGCTTGCTAATTGCTGGAGCCCTAACAGCCTGGGTTCCCACTGCTTTTTGGCAAGCTTTCTTTTTTGTTCATCACCCCCTATTTGCCACAATCTGGGGTCCATTAGTTGGACCGATTATTGCAATCATTAGCTTCGTATGTTCAATCGGTAATGTTCCCCTAGCGGCAGTACTCTGGAACAGCGGCATTAGTTTTGGCGGTGTCATCAGTTTTATTTTTGCAGATCTGTTGATCATCCCCATTCTGGCCATCTACAAAAAATACTACGGATTGAGAATGTCCGCTTTTCTATTAGCTACGTTTTACTTGGCTATGGTAGTAGCGGGTTATGCAATCGAAGGGCTATTCGCTTTACTTAACATAACACCCGAAACCCGTAATGCAACCGTGCTCTCACCACATATAAGCTTGAACTACACTGCCGTCTTAAATGTCTTGTTTATCGCAATCGCTGGGGTATTGGTATGGCGCTTCATGACAACGGGTGGCCCCATGATGCTTAAAATGATGCGCCAACCGGGCAACATTCATAGCCATCATCATTAGAAAGCCTACCAACTTAAACAGGGTGTTTTTATTAGTTTAGTCGCGATTCGTTCAGCTACAAATATGTATTTAAAGCATGGCTTGCGCTGTCATAACAGTTAGTCATTCCCATGATTAGGCACGGAAGTTTTACATCAGTTTCGCTTGTCATAACAATGCGCCCTTGTACTGTTTCTTTTAGTAGCTATGCATAAATTAACAAAGTAATAAAAGATTTTATTTGACAAATCATCGATTTTACTTTATTTATATTTAGTATCTTATGAATAGAGAAACAGCTCCAGCTCGACAACCAGTCAATAGCGCTTTAATTTCTGAAACGGATAATTTATTGCGAGACTGCCAGGCAGAACCCGGTGATGGCTATGTACCAGTGCGAGGCAATTTTCTCAGAGTAATGGATGGCAACGAAACCACACTCGCCGGGATAAAAATCAAAAAATTTAAACCTCGTGATCACGACCCGCTCCTCATCAATCAAGTACTAGAGACAGGCGACCGCCAAAGCGTCACTCACCAGCTCGACCTCATGAGTGAGTTCGGCATCATAACTCAGCGGATGTTTCCAATCAGCTATGAAGACAATACACAAGATTACAAAGACTTGTACGCTATACTTGCAAATAAACAAATTCCCTACTCCGCCACGGGCAGGCGTTTTGTCGTTGAGGTACAAAAAGTATGTCACGCTGAACTTATCAACTCTAAACTTGTACGCTTAGGTGATTATGCCTACAGACTTACCATAGAACATGGTGCGGACAAACCTGAATTGTCGAAAAACAAAGTAATTGCCGACTATGCATATACCGGCAAAAAAATATTCGAACTTTATCAGAGAGTTACTAATACAAGTCGCGCAATCATTCCAGAATCGGTAGCATTACTATCGTCTATCCGCCAATAGATTAAACTTCTCGTTGTCTAATCAGAAAAATGCCAACCTAAGCTGTTAAAATTAAATAAATATATTTTTAATCATAAGCTTGGTTGATATAATCTCTAGAAGCAAATGATCAACTATTTAGTAGAAGAAAGCACCAAAATCACGCCCTCAACCTTATTGTTGACTTTAAAGCGCGACGATATTGAGCGGCCGCTATCCTTTCAGCCCGGCCAATATGCCGCTATCAGCTTTATGCATAGGAACAAACGTTCTGCAGCCAGGTGTTTCTCGATCGTTAGCTCGCCAACCGATCAAGATATTTTACAGTTCAGCATGCGTGTCCGGGGCCACTTCACCAACGCTTTAAGCAAGCTAGAGAAGGATGACATAGTCAGCGTGGTTGGACCTTTTGGTGGCTTCGTACTCGATGTCGCCAAAGATACCGATGTGGTTTTTTTGGCAGGAGGCATCGGCATCACTCCTTTTATAAGCATGATACGGCACATGGCAAAACTCAATTCAGATAATAAGGTCAATCTTCTGTATACTTCTCAAAGTCAAGATGATGTCGCTTTCTCTGATGAGCTTTTAAAGATCCACGAGCAGCACCCGAATCTGAAACCACTTTTTGTCATCAAGAACGGGCCAACAGATAAGTTCCCAGCGGCAACTGTCACAACCGGATCATTAAATGAAGAGCTCTTGGACAAGGTGACAGGGGGCGATTATAGTAAGCAAAAATTCTTCATCTGCGGACCTCCCGGATTCATGAAGGCAATGTCTGCCACAATCCAAAAGAAAGGCGTTCCTAGACAGAGGATACTGACTGAAGCTTTTACGCAATCATCACCAAAGCAAACCAGTATTTTGCGTAGCTGGCCATCCAACGCCTATGCACTTGGTGCCGTAGGAATAGTCCTTGGCAGTTTTGTTGTCATGGTCAGCGATCTTTTACGCACCCTGCCACCAACCACGGCTGATGCTCCAACCAAAAACGCTCCATTTTTACTTACTAATGTTAGACAAAAACAGCTCGACCAACTGGTCAATACCATACCACCTTCGCCGACTGTAATTACCGCTCCGACTGCCAATCAGGCTCCCGTATCGTCGTCTGGGGGCTCGACAGCAGTCACGCAAACGCAAAGCGCCCCAGTACCGACATTCGCCCCAATATATGCACCCGCACCAACCACCAGGCCTTCAAAGATTCCATAACTCCAAGGCGAATGCAGTATTACCAAGAACAGGTCGCTCTAGGCAGCAATATACAACTGAGTATAGTTTCAAATGACAGCGAGAAGGTTATTCTGAAAATTTATACCCAACTCTGGCACAGGATATTCAGTTTCGAAAGCCGATTCAGCCGATTTCTACCAGCCAGTGAATTATCCAAAATCAATCGGATGGCTGGTTCTAAAACTAACGTTTCTCAAGACATGAGAGACATCCTGCTGGCCGCTAAAGCCATAGCAATCAAAAGCCAGGGGTTGTTTAATCCGTTCATACTGCCGGCTTTGCAAAGTTCGGGCTACGTCAAGTCAATGGTCAAAGGACACCAGGACGATGAAGTCGACGACCATTCTTATAAATCAGTAGCAAGTCCGGTAGAACTTGAAATTGACTATGACTGGATTAGGATTCCTTATCGGACAGCAATTGATCTTGGCGGCTGCGGAAAGGGATACTTAGCAGATTTGTTGTCTAAAGATGTTAACGGTAGGGTTGATGGCTATTGGTTTTCGTTGGGTGGAGATATTATCTGCGGCGGCACCGACGTCAACCATGATAATTGGTCCATTAATATTCAAGACGGTTTTAACGATGACGATAGCAAGATAATCGGTAAGGTTTTAGTTCCGACGCAAAATGAGTACGCCGTTACTACATCTGGCACGACTGCAAGACACGGCAAACAGCACAATAAAGTCTGGCACCACCTGATTAACCCGCTCACTCTCAGACCGGCCGATACGGACATTAGGCTTGCGACCGTATGTTCGGATAAATCAGCGCTTGAAGCAGACGTTTTAGCGTCTTGTGCCGTCATCACCGGATCGGCCAAAGCGGCCGACTATCTACAATCTCAAGGAATCAACGATGCCTTACTGCAATGCAAATCAGATAAAGATAAGGAATTCACCATAAAATTAGGCAGGCATATTAATATAGACGAAAGTCTGTATACTAATCTATAATTTCAGTAATGCTTATGAAAAAAATATTTTATATACTGACTATAACTTTATCTATAGTCATTACTTCCGGTTTGCTCACCTCATCACCGGCTTTAGCAGCGTCAAGTAACGGTGCGATCTCCGCAAATTCGCCGGATATTCTAGTGCCGGCAGTGCAGGGTCCGAGTGTAAAACAAAGACTGGAAAGCCGGGCTAAAGCATCTTGGCCGTGGTACATTACCAGAGCAGCCGGTTTTGTGGCCGCAATTGCTTTAGTAGTCCTTATTCTTTCCGGTGTCGGTTTAATCACCGGCTATACCTTCAGAATCCTTGAACCATTAACAGCTTGGGCTACCCATAAGGCGATTGCTATAGTCTTCGGCATTGCTGTAATCGTACACATTACCGCCTTGCTTTTTGATAAGTATGTGCCATTTACAATCGCAACCGCATTGGTACCATTTGCCTCTAATTACCGAAACTTAACGATTGCCGGTCATCACTTGGGATCACTTTATGTAGCACTCGGCATATTCGCATTTTATATCCTACTGGCTATTATTATCAGTTCTCTGTTGTGGATCGATAAGAAACCCTACACCTGGAAAGCCATTCACTTCTTAGCCTATCTAGTTATGATATTCGTATTTTTCCACGCTTTGTATCTGGGAACAGATCTGGCTCATGGCATCTTCAGAGTTTTATGGATAATTTTCGGCATCGTAGTAGCAATCGCAATCATCTATAGGTTAAGCAGGAAGACCCGCACAACATGAGCTCGGCCCAAGCAGTTTATGCAAAACATCGGACGAGAAGAATTATTTTAACAATCCTTTTCTATGTAATTCTGTTTATAGCTTTCCTGTTATTAATGTACCAGCAGGCCAATAAAGTCAATACACTTGAATTTGCTGCCGGTCAAATCCAGCTTACAACGTCAAAAACCAAATATACTGTTGGCGACACGGTTACTTATACTATTAAAAACGGACTGAATACACCCATAACATTACTGTTTGATTGCCCCAATCAGCCCTTTCACGTATATCAATGGACTAATAACCAGTGGGTTTCAATGACTGCTAAAGCGAAGCCATCAGCTTGTACTAACCAGCCAAAACAAGTCAAGCTAGCACCGAACGCGACACTCACCAAAAACTACTCGGCTTGGTCCAGTCTATTTAATAAACCCGGCATCTACAGGATTGTCGCTTATGCCAATAACTACACCTCTCTTCCTTATGCGGACTTTCAGGTAGTCGATAAGTCAACAAATGACACCACGCCGCTAATCATATACAAACCAGTCTACACGCCTGTGTATACACCAATCTATATACCATCTTCGTCAGGCAGCGATGGTCATAGCAGCGGTACCGACAATTAAATATAAGATTAAAGGAGGCAATGTATGGAAAATCTGATAGTATCCGAAATAGCTAGACACGGTTATTTGGCAATATTTTTATTAATGATACTGGAGTCGGCGTGCATTCCGGTACCGAGTGAAGTTGTAATGGTATTCGGCGGCGCTTTAACCGCCGGGGTTGCCATTGCCGGCACCAACGCCCATCTTAACATTCTTACAGTTGGCCTGTTGGGTACTTTAGGTAACCTGATTGGCGCTTTCATCGCTTATTGGGTCGGCAGAACCGGTGGTCGCACTTTGGTAGAAAAATGGGGTAAGTACCTGTTGCTGCGTCATAAAGACCTGGATAAAGCTGAGCTATTTTTCAACAAAAAAGGCGATCTGGCAGTACTAATCGGCCGCATTCTACCAGTAGTCAGAACTTTTATTAGCTTTCCGGCTGGAGTAGCTGAAATGCCGCAAGTTAAATTCGCCATATTTACAGTTCTTGGCAGTATTCCCTGGACTTTTGCACTAGCTTTTATAGGTCAAGCGCTAGCCGGTAATTGGCAAAGCATCTCAAAGTCCTCAACAATTATTAGTGCCCTGTTTGGCATCGTGATTGTAGCCGCGATCATATGGTGGTACCTGAAAAGACGCTCCACGCTAGCAAACGCAAAATCTTAAACTGCATCTTGAGATAATATCAACGCGCATGAGGCCGGCAAATTTAACGACGCTTTATTATTATTAGCCGGGATATCGTTAACGATTATGTTTTTAAAGTCTTCTGAATAACCGTTCCAGGTACTGTTGAATCTGACCCGCCAGATACCATTGGCCGGCACATAAAACTCATAGTTATCGACTGCGATGTTGCTGAAATTAATCATAACCACCACGTCATCCCCCGGCCCACCATTCAACCAACGCCTGTAGACCAAGACCTTGTTAACTTGATCGACATGAAATATATCTATATTCGGACCAGTTAAACCGGCACTTAAACCATAGCTATTCTGTCTTAAAGCTATCAGGTGCTTGTAGGCTTCAACGATACCGGCATGTTTTTCAACCTTATTCCAATCAAGGCCCTGCCAGTCATTAAAGGACCCGCCCTGCATAAATTCCTGGCCGTTCAGTATCATCGGTATTCCAGGCGTAGTCATGATAATGGCAGCCGCAATAACCGACTGTTCGCGAGCAAATAAACCGCCTGAGCGTTTGGGTGCTATTAACTCACTGAATCTGCCCGATCCATTGGCGGCACTATCGTGTGAATCAATATACACTACCCGGCGGAGTGGATCACCATCAAAACGACGCTTCAATTGATCAATTAAAGTATCAAGATGGATGTCTTCTGGTTCACTACTTCTTAAGGCAGCCCGGATACCTTCAGGAAAATTGACCTCCCACTGGGCATCAAAAGCGGCGCCGCCTTCTCTAACAGGCTTTAATAAATAATCGTTAATTCCTATATCCTCGGCCACAACAAAAGATTGCGGATTAATTTTCTTGGCTACTGTATTAATCCGCTGCAATAGATACCAGCCATCGGCTATGTCATTAGCAGGATCATCATTTTGACCGGCTAAATTGCGTATATAGATTGTAGAATCTACTCTAAGACCATCAATGTGACAGTCCCACAACCACATCCGGACGTTATCTAATATAAATTGGCGTACTTCCGGCCTACCGTAATCTGGCCTAGTATCTCCCCATGGAGTGGAGCTACGGTAGTCGTTATAAAAATAAATGCCACCCTTATCATTTTCGCTCCAACCATCAAATTGCCACATATTAAGCTCTTGGTCGGTAGCAAAATGATTATAAACCACATCAAGTATAACCATGATGCCCTTCTGATGAGCCGCTTTTATAAATTCAAGCAATTGGTAGCGACCACCATAAAGATTTTCAACTGAATAAATATATTCCGGAGTATATCCCCACCACTCTCGCTCAACCATCATGTTGCCAATTGGCATTAACTCAATAGTATTAACACCGAGATCGTGTAAATAATCTAGTTTCTGTATGGCCGATTCAAAAGTTCCAGACGTCGCCGGATCGAGCCGATTAAACGTACCGATATGCAGTTCGTAGATTATTTGTTTTTCGCGCGGCCAATAGACATGTTTGTCGTCTTGCCAATCAAATGAGGTCTCTACAATTACTGAATTGCCGGCAAGGGTGGTAATGGTTAAGGATCGAGGATCGTTTTTCTTAATAACCTTATCGCCATTATGGATAATGTATTTATATTCTTGACCCACGGCAGCTTCACGCAATTCGACAAACCAATAGCCATCGCCTTCGCTTTCCATCGGGGTTTCACCCCATTCGTTAAAAGTACCGCTTAAACCTACCGCATTAGCGAAAGGTGCCCAGACTCTAAAACTGACACCACGCGACTTAACGACCGCACCCACCTCTTTTTTTGTCTTTCTGCCCATCAGGCAATATTATGCTCAAGCTTTTAGTTTAAGGCAAATCAAAAAAATTAATTACTGCTCGTTAAACTCTTTACGGCTGATTGAATCTGACTGTAGTTAAATGTCCCGGCGGCCGGCACTAGAGCATCCTGACCATCTATATAGTAGTTAGTGATCAGATTCTGACCATTATAATTATTGATTGTTACCTGTTTAATGTTGTTATTGGATATGGATTTAGTGTCATAGTAAAGCGACTCAATTTGGCCGACACTTAGGTCAGTAATAACGTTATTACCCACGGCATTAACTAACTTAATGACAGTTATCGGATCAAGTAGCGAGCTCATTTTAGCGGCTTTGTCTTTTAGCGCAACTAACATTTGCTGTTGGTGCTGCGTCCTCGTAAAGTCACTATTGAGAATACCGTAGCTAGGCCCATCACCTCTAGCCCTGGCGAGATTAAGAGCCTCTTGTCCGTTTAGTGTCACCCAACCATTGGGCAATTTAAGATTAGTGTAGGCGTCATAAATACCTCTTGGGTCGGGACTCTGAATATCTATTTTAATGCCACCAACGGCATCAACGGCGTCTTTGAAAGCAGCATAGTTAATCAATGCGTAATAGTCGAAATTAATCCCGAAATCCTGTTCAACAACTTTTTCGAGCAAGCCCATACCTCCCGGAAAATAACCTTTTTTGTTAAATCCACCTCTTTGTCCGTATTCGTAAGCAGCATTGATCTTAGATTGACCGTATCCCGGGATATTAACCCAAAGATCTCTGGGAACACTTATAATAGCCCCGGCTTTAGTTTTGGGGTTAATTGAAATAATCATAATTGAGTCAGTGAGCATGGCGCCTCCGTGGTGTGGATCACCCACCGAATATCCTGCCAATAAAATATTGACTCTTCCATGGGTTTCTTTCAGAGACTGGGGCGTAAGAGTGGATAGCAGACTAATAGGATTGTGCTGACCGGTCAACTTGGCGATGGCATTATAGAAATTAAAACCGAATACCAGAACCAGAATAACCACTAGCGATACAAGCGCGAACAATGTACGCTTAATCCATCTTTTTATTTTGGCTTGGCGCGAAGTTGCGTCATTGGCAGTGACACTACTTCTCAATCTGGCCTTCTTGTGGGCCAGTTTAGTACCAAAATTAGGACTCGCAAAAGTCATGCGTTGATCTGTTTTCTTAGCTTTCATCATTCAAATTTAATAGTATAACGCACTAGGGTTTAATTCTTGCTGATAACATCGCCTCCTAACGATATGCAATCACGTTAAGAGTCGAGGCTACACCCGTACAATTATATACTGCATATCATTCATATTGATCTTTAAACAGTAAATATATTGGTCGCCACTCCTAGTCCTGTTAATATTATTAAACGCCCCTTTAGCTCAGCGGATTAGAGCGCCTGTCTTCGGAACAGGAGGTCGCAGGTTCGAATCTTGCAGGGGGCACCAATTGGACAACTAACTCTATCGAAAATATTGATTAATTGATGCGTCATCCTGTTCGCATCTTCTATGGTATAAGAAGGCTTATTGATTATAACTATTGGAGTACTACTTATATTAATTTGTAAGTATTTTCCAGCATACAGGATCAATAGTGGCAAATCGTCCTTAATTGATTATTTGCTTTATTTATTATTAAATCAAAGCTGTAAAGAACTTTTCTAAATAAACGAAGGATACGTTAAATGAGAAATGTTATTAATTTAGAAACACCCGTTGAAGTTCCTTTTGGAATATTAGTTGAAGGAATACCGAACAATAACAGGTCAAAACCCAAAGACGCTAAACAAACACGCTACGCACACGAGCTACTCCACACAGCATCTCAACAATTATTGGATAATTTATTGGGCCAACCTGAAATCGCATCATTAACCTCAAGCCCCACGGAGCTAGTATTTAATTTTGGTAAACTTGCCATCAATAAGACTTTAGGTTCAGAAACGTTAGAAATTAGATCGGTCTTCGAATTAAATGGCGAGGCTATATACGGCAACAAATCTGGACACTTTTGTTTTGCCAGAATTATCGCGGCTCCCAAAAATGCAATTTTCGGCACCGAATTTTTACGCAATCAAGACGTAGCTGATCTTACTAAAAGTGATTTTTTAAATGAAGGGTCGGGTGACGAGCACGGATTAATTGGGCTCAACGAGATTCAAGCCGGAGCTATGGCTCTAGTGATGCAGGCTATGATTAAAAGGTATCAATTTACATCGATAAATGAGTAGCTAAATAGTGGGTCTTATTTACAAGGTACTGTTTTATCCGGCTAAGCTATTTTGGTTCATCACAAGACCCGAAGTTAATGGCGTTGGTGTAATATTAGAACATAATAATAAATTTTTAATGGTCCGTCTTACGTATGGAGATAGTAAAGTTTGGCATTTTCCAGGTGGACTAAAAAAACGCTCCGAGTCGGCTATCGTTTCTGCACAAAGAGAAATTAAAGAAGAGCTTGGGATTTCCGTAAAGCTTGTGGAAATTGGCAGCGTAAAATCCAGTGCGGACTTTAGATCAGTCAATAGTACTTGTTTTTATACTAAACTGCTTAACCTACCGGAGCTTAGACTGGATCATAAAGAAATTGCCGAGGCAAAATGGTGGCCGATAGATAGTCTCCCGCCAATGAGTAGTGTTGCCAAAGCAGAGGTAGGTTTGTATAAAAGTTAGCCTCGAAAAACCTAGCCACTATTACTTTATATAATTTTATCCTTTACAGCTTGTCCAAATTTAACCAATGACTGTTTATAGTCATTTTTAAATAACACTGCACCAATTATTATTAATAAAGGTGCGGTGTTTAGGTCTGTCATTAAACCGGTGTAATAGTCGCCAGCTCGTTGACCAACAAGCCAAAACATGACCAGAATCAAACAACCTAAAACTACGGCCGTCTTTCTTATGTTTTTGTTAAGCAAAACACCAAAACCAACCAATAACTCAATCAGCGCAAATACAATAATAAACCAGTAGCTCGAGCTAGAATTAATAGGTTTAGCCATCTTCATTGCCATACCGCTATTCGTTACAGCAACTCTATGATTTGCTAATGATCCGATTAGTAGGTGGAAGTAATTGTTTATGTAAGCTAGCCAGTGGGGCATGTTACTGAAATTACCTGTTAGCATCGCGTCGACTAAGCCCAATGAATGGAAGTTTAATACGAAACTCATACTGCCAAGCAGCCAAACGCCCAACCAAACTAATGTTAGCCAAAAAGATGGCACTTCATCATCTCGTTTAGCATATATAGACAGTGAGATAATTGCATAGATTAACCCGGCACCGGGCGACCCCATTAATAAACTGAAATTTCCAGCCAACATACCACCATAGGCTTCTCCAAGCGACCATACTAGAAGACCCCAAACTATAGCAGCCAATAGACCACTTTGCGAGGTTTTTCTAAATAGAATCAATATGCCTATCGCTAGTTGCACTATGGCAATTAGTGAATTAAACAGCGACGGATTAATCAGAAACAGAGAGGCAACCCAGTGAATGGGCAAGCTAACAACCATAGGTTGACCAATCGCCATGGGAAGTATAACCTTATCGGCAAAAGCAGAAGTAAACATCTTTGGCTGTAATTGCAATAAGCCGTCCAATACCCAAAGCCAACCGATGATCAAACGTATTACTTTTACTGACATATGTATTGATTCTACTTAGCCAAACCATAATAGTTAAGCTTTTAACCGGAAAATGTTCCGACTAATGGGACTATGGCATATAATTTACTTGATTGGCGCGCGCCCGTAGCTCAGCTGGATAGAGCGTTGGTTTCCGGTACCAAAGGTCGGGGGTTCGAATCCCTTCGGGCGTACCACATAGGAATTTAGTTTCTAATACACCTTTCAGAGAGTTTTGATATTTTCGCAATTTTTAAGTCTTACTTATGCTAACAGATTAAAATCGTTTCTAATCTCGTCACTACATTTAGTAATGAAAAAGTTACTTACATTACCTATTGCATTTAGTAATAAGACTTACTATAGTAATAGATATGAAAACTACGCTTACTATTACTAGCAAGGGTCAAACTACCATACCAGCTCCAGTGCGCCATAAACTTGGCTTAAGTAAAGGTGGTGGCACGTTGCAAATGAGCTTTAACGAACTTAAGGGCGAACTTGTAATATCAAAGCCCACCAGTATAGATGAACTTAGCAAAAAGCTAAGTGGGTATATCAAGCCTGGAATAAGTCCTCTTATCGACGCAGACGCATTTTACCAGGCAAATAGGTCTAAATAAGGTATGGCGAAATATACAGGCTCATTTGATACTAATGTCTTATTACGTCTACTACTTAATGACATAACCGAGCAGCATGCTGCTGTAAAGAAACTATTAAACCAAACTGCTAATCGGTTTGCTGTTGCTGACACAGCAATAATTGAGCTGGTGTTTGTGCTTGACCGATACTACGGATTTAGTCGTTTACAGACTAGCGAAGCAATAGAAGGCCTTATGAATTTAAAAGAAATAAACTGCAATAGAGCTCTTTTTGAAAAAGCTCTGCCATTATATATCGAACATAGTGGTTTATTTTTTGAGGATTGTTGCCTAGCTGTATACGCACAGCTCAATGATGCTGAACCTTTATGGACTTTTGATAAAAAACTGGCCAATCAGGCTCCAAATTCTAAGTTAGTTAAAATATAACTCACTATTATAGAGTTTCTGACTTCTCGGACTACGGTTTACCCATTATTGGTACCATCTGTGCTCTAACCCTGTCGCAAATTTTCCTTGCTTATAGTTATGATCCGTTCGCATCCTCTAGAGGTGTCCACGAGGTCTTAACGGTACTATTTTACCCCCTTAAAAAAGACTGTTTTATAGTAATGCCACACAATCGAAGACTTTTCAGTATTTGTGCGCTAATATATCCTCAAAGGACAATACCAGATTTGGTTAATTCAATTGATAACAATGGACAAATTTCCATTTACTAAAGAAGAGTTCGATAAAATTTACTCTAAAGTTCCCCGCCTTACGGTTGAATTGATTGTTAAAGATGCAAACGGAAGGATATTTTTCACAAAACGAGCAATTCCGCCTTGCACCGGCCAGTGGCATCTTCCGGGGGGAACGGTCTACTTTGCAGAAACCATATCAGCGGCAGTGAATCGAGTTGCTAAACGAGAACTGGGAATAGACGTCAAGCAAACAATTAATAACGGTTTTATAGAATATCCGAGCCACTACAAAAATGGACTGGATATGCCTGTTGGATTAGTTTTTGAAATCCTGAAGTATTCCGGTAGACTTCAACCCAACGAAGAAGCCGCTGACAGTGGCTGGTTTGATAGAATACCAACACCGTTTCATGCCGATCAAGACCAATTTCTTATTAAGAACAAATATTTAATCTATTAACTACTAGCTACCAATTATCTGGCTTTATTAACTATTAATTTGCCTGGCTAATACTTAATTTTTAAGTAGTGCGGTCTTCAAAAAATATGCGCAACAGTCGGAATTTGAGTATGACATGAAATCTCCATGACTAATATTCATTTAAGGTCTTATAAGTAAGTACGCTGTTAGAAAGGTGTTTAGCTTAGATAACCGAATTGAAATTAAACCACACAGGTTAGGTCCTAGCTACCCCACAAAAGACCTTTAAAGCCATTCGCTAAATGGCGTAGTATAAAATTAATGCTCAGGACAATGCCCAACACTTTTATTCTTAGCCAGTTGATACTTTTTGTAGGCCTTATTGTCTGCGTAATCATACGGCCTGCGGGCCTAAACGCTAATGATGGTATTAGTTATTACGGCACATATTACCAAACTCTTCTGCCCTATGTTATAGCCCTGACAGGATCAGCTATGGTTGGCCTGTATGCTGTCAATAAATTTGTTATAAATCCAGATTTTAAATATGTAAGAATCATTATGTTGGCAATTTTCCTGCTTACCGTTGGAATCGTATTAACTCCTTATAGCTATAGTCAATTATTCTCCGACATGCATGAACTTTTTGGTTCATTGACCTTTATTCTGCAAGGCGTACTAACCATTCAAGTGGTCTTATTTGTACATAGAGACAGAGTCAACAACTTACTAATCCTGCTTGAATTACTTGGCGGATTAATGTCGGCATACTACCTTACACCGAAGCAAGGCCTCTTAATTCAAGGGCAAATGTTATTCCAGTTGGCTTTTGGCTTAATCTTAATAAGAAGCTCTCAGCATCTATCTAAAGTTCCTGAGAAAATAAAAACTTAGTTTTTTATATATAAACTATTCTTGTTTAATTTAGTTTTTAATTTCTAGTGATAAAATAAGATCATGCATTTATATATAAGCTCGCACAGTCATTTAACCTTCACTAGGACGGACTTGATATTACTAGGAATACTATTGGCCTGGGAAGCTGTTTGGAAACTTATCGCGTTATGGCGAGCGGGGCGCAATAATCAAATAATCTGGTTTGTTGCTATGGCAATAATTAATACAGCCGGTATTCTGGAGATTGCATATTTACTGTTCTTCCAGAATAAAAAGATTAAGACTTAGCTTAATAATATGTGTGAATGATCACTGTTGCGCCAAGCGTAGGCCACTAATAGATCCATAATGCATAATTGGTAATTAACTTACTTAGCTATACAAAGCATTTAACATACCCAAGTTGACCTTAATGCTTGCCAACTAACTAATGAGATAGCATCTACACTACAATCGAAATAATTTATCCAATTACTTTAGTTCTTTGATGTATTCAACTAAAGTTGTCGAGTGGATATGAAGTAAATGTAATAGTTTGGTTGGCCTGGATCGCGTAAACGCAATTGGATTGCATGATTGTGTCATATATAAGATACCGCTTTGTTGGCGGATTATTGTTTATTAGACACTTGCGGAGCTTTAAAATAAACTACTAGCGACTAGTCTTATGCGGTCTTTATAAACTGATACTTTTTTAGTAGAGAAAATTTTTCTTCGTATTAATTACTTTTTTTGCTACTAGATGACCACGTGTAAGCCAACACCAAAGCAATAGCCAGTGCGCCAACTGACACTAAAGTAAACGCCCTAAGAAGATGTTGATGCACATTACCAAAATAGAGCAATAAACCAGCGACAGCAAAATTAAGCCAGCCCCAGACCACGTTAGCTACAGCGGTTGATGACATGCCGAAAGGGGTTTGAAACTTTTCGCCACTTATGCCTTTCACGAAATGCGGTACGCCATTAGCACCAATTATTCCTGCCAAAAAACTATATACATAGAGCTGCCACATTATTAACTTCTCCTTAGATTAATAAGCTAATTATCTGACTAAAACTCAGTCTTGGCAAGACGCTAACGTATAAAAACGACCAGATAATGAGGCCGTTTTTATAATTTAGACTATTTGCCCGGTTCGATATTAATCTTTTTCGGCTTTGGCAACTCTTTGAAGGCCACTTTTACGGTTAAGACGCCTTGTTTCATAGAAGCTTTGACTGAGTCTTTGTCAGCTATTTCCGGTAAGTGTATACGCCGGTAAAAACTGCTGCTGCTCTCCCTGACCACGTACCGTTTAGTTTTATCTTTTTCACTTTCGTGTTTTTCTGCCCTTATGACTAAAAAGCCGTTATCTACGTGGACGTCTATATCTTGCTGGTCAAAGTTTGGTAAGTGTGCCTCTACTACCAATTGCTTATCATCATCAGTCCAGATATCGGTGGTTGGCATCTTCAGCATTTTAGCGTGCGCAAAAAAACTGTCGTTTAATAAATCTCTAATTTCATTAAATGGATCGTATGGTATTAGATTGTTCATGTCATAGATCTCCTTTCTTAATTTAGACCAATAGGCCTCAATCTCAATATATATAATTGGCACTCTAGTGTCAAGAGTGCTAGTTTAGGGTACGCGTCTTGGCTGATTAAGCTTTTTAAACGTTTAACAATTCACTTATTTCATAGATTTAAGCTCACTACCGCAGTGAACTAGATTAAAATAACCTTGTTCAGATTACGTGCTTGAAATTTATGCGCTAGCCTAGTTCTGAACTGGTGTGGCATTAGGTTTGGAATTATTCCAATCCTGTCCCATGACAATCACATAGTCTGTCGTATAGTTGGCAGCCTCAGCAGCTTCTTTTGATCCGGTGGTCGTGGTTGTGACATTGCCCTTGATGAGCTTGGAGATTGCAGTAGTTGCCGCCGGTTTTTGGCCGTTAGTATTATTAACTATAAGGGTTGAGGGATATTCGGTTGAAGCATCAGCTATGGACGTTACCGTATAGCCCTTGTTTTCCAGTACCATTTTTTCCTTACTGGCCAAACCGGACACATTACTGGCATTGAGCAGCGTTACGGTAGGACCTTCTTGGACAACCGGATTACTGGACGTAAGTTGCTGGTAATAGTTTTTAAGTTGCGTAAAATTATTCAATCCCAAAGACGGTATTAACGCATCTTGACCGCTAACGGGATCGACATAACCCTTAAGTAAAGGATTGATGCCGCCATAACTATAGGTGACAGACTGTAGCTTGGTCAGATCAACGCCACTACTGGCCTTCTCTAAGGCTATTACATCACCGATGGTCATGTCAGTACTAATATTACTACTGAAGGCGTTAAATAAACTGGTTACTTTAAGAGGGTTGGATAACACACCAATAGATGACGCCTTCTTAAATAGCGCTACCAACATCTGACGCTGGTGTTGCGTACGGCTAAAATCACTGTTCGGTAAACCATAAGACACATCACCAGCCGCACCATCACCCCTAGCCCTCGCCAGATCAAGTGCCTGTTGCCCGCTTAAAGTTACCCAGCCGTTTGGCAACTTAAGATGCGTGTAGGCGTCATATATGCCTCTGGGGTCAGGACTTTGGATGTTTATCGTAATACCGCCAACAGCATTAACAGCATCTTTAAAGGCCGCATAATCAATCAGGGCGTAATAATCTATCGGTATGCCAAGATCAGTGTTAAGAACCTGTTCAAGCTGCCCCATACCACCACTCGGATAGCCCGGCTGACTAAAATTCACTACATCGTTGGTCGCATTTATTTTCTGATGTCCCATTGATGGGATATATACCCATAGGTCTCTTGGCACACTTAGGATAAATCCGGTTTTTGTTTGCGGATCAAAACTTAATACCATTATGGAGTCAGCAAGAGTAGCGCCACCGTGATTAGGGTCACCGACCGAATCGCCGGCCAGTAAAATATTAATTCTACCGCCTGACTCCTTTAAGTTAGTACCATTAATAAGGGCGTTAGCATCACTGAAAACATTGCCATGAAAAACCTTATTGACACTGGACAACAAAGACGAACCAAACCATAGACCAAAACCAATTAACCCTATGACCAATACCAGGGTGCTACTAAGTGCAATCCGTTTAGGTGATCGCCACTTGGATTTCCTGGTTTTGAGCGGACGTCGCGTAATGCCGTTGGTAGGTAATGAAGTCCCAATTAAGGAAGCGGGCTGTCTGTCATTCAGTCTAGGTACGAGTGATTGCGCCCGTTGGACTTCGGGACGAGTCTGCCCGTTAAGATCATTAACAATAGGAGGACGATTAGGTACTGGACGGTTAATACCGGGCCTGACGATCGGTTGAGGCCGGATAGAAGAACTGGTTAGTGGTCCGTCGTAAGCAGCTGGTCTCAGCGGTTGTTTATGTGACTGCTGCGAAACGCCGTCAATAAAGTAACGCGGCTTATGATCGGCACGCATAAAGCCGTCAATACTACCATTAACCCTCGGTTTTTGTCTATCCATTATCTATTCCAGTATAGCAAAGCAAGCATAAGAATAAAGCATCTCGCATTAGATAGAAAGTATTGTTACCGAAATAGTGCCGGTTAGATACTAATAGTGTTACCGTAATTCTCACTATGAAGAGAGCTATGAAACACGACATCATTAGAGACCAACTTGCGGTCTACCTAAAGGCAGACAAGAAACAAAAAGGCCAAATATTAATTAACGTTATGGCGGTAACTAAAATGCCCAGGAAGTCATTAATCCGGGCATTTTCCAGAGAGCAGAAGCGAAGCAAGTGGAAGGCGCTACCTAGACTTGGCCGACCTAAAAAGTATTCAGCTGAATCAGAGGCAGCCTTAGCTTGGATATGGGAGCAATACGACTATCCGTGTGCCGAACGGATGCATAACGAGGTCAAGGAGGCCATCAGGGTCTTTGTTAGGGATAAAATGTGGGGCTATGGCCCTGAAGCTACTGAGCAGTTATCTACTATGAGCTTGGGAGCCATGAAGAAGCGAACAGTAGCCATGGCTAAAAAGAGGGGCCTGCTTCGTGGCCAAAGCACTACTAGGTCTGGTGAGCTGCTGAAGTCTGTACCGGTATTCTTTGGTAGTTGGTCGGCCAAAGCGGCCGGTAACGGCCAAATAGATACAGTAGTTCATTCTGGGCCAAAACTCATGGGTACCATGGCTTACACTGTTAACTATGTCGATGTAGCTACCTACTGGCAGGAGCCGGTATCTCAGTTGAATAAGACCGAGCGATCTACCCTATCCAGCATGGAGACCATTAAAGAACGCCTGCCATTCCCCTGGCTAGGTGTTCATCCGGATTCCGGCAGCGAATTCATTAACGCATTAGCCCTGGATTGGTTTAAGGTTAACGGCATCAAACCAAGCCGCTCCAGGCCCAACAAGAAAAACGACAATCGCTATGTGGAACAGCGTAATCTAGTCGTAGTTCGTAAATATGTCGGTTACGAAAGATATGATTGCCTTGAAGCCGTTAAAGTCATGAATGAGCTCTATGAAGTTTTAAGGCTATACATTAATTTCTTCCAGCCAACCTTTAAGCTCATCGAGAAACAAAAAGTCGTTACTGTTGATGGACAAAAACAAGTCAAGAAAAGTTACCGTAGGGTCTATGACGGAGTTAAAACGCCCTACAAAAGAGTATTGGCTAGAGTAGATATCCACCAAGAGGTTAAGGATAAGTTAACGGACCAGTACGAAACCCTTAATCCCAAGGTTTTGCGTGATACAATTCAAGCATTAACAAGTAAGCTAGAAAGGACGCAGCGTGAGCTTGGTTACCACTACTAGTATCGCTAACGCTTAAACCAGTCCTTTCGGTAACACTTACTTAGTATCTAACGCGGCATCTACGAGGTGGTTTAGGTTGTAATTTATTCGACTTGAGCCGCAAAACCCGTACGATAAAACCAGACTTTAATAATATCCAAAAAGACGAAGTACAGGGCTGTCATAAACAAGGTCAGGCTAAGCATACCGACGGATAGAGGCACGAAATTAAAAAGTTTCTGGGTCGGATGAAAATATATTAGGACCATGGAAAGCAGCGCGATTCCACCAAACGCCAGTCGCAATGGAGCCGACATCTTTGTTGCCTGCCAAAAATGCTGACGGTTTCTGACCGCCAAGATAACCACGAAACTTATAACTGTCAGGTAAAGATACAGGCTGGTTTGAGCAACTACCAGTGATCCGTGTTTCACTATGGCATAGAATAAAACTTCAAATATGGCCGTGTAACTACCCAGTACCATGGAAACAATCACTAAAGAGTGCATGCTATATTTACTGGGGCGCTGCAGACTACTAGGGTCAACGTTGTCGGTTGAGATAGCCACCAGAGGCACGTCACTCAACACACTAGTTAAAAGCAGCTGGATAGTTAAAAGTGGCAACTGGGCATTTAAAAGAAACAGCGCCGACAAAGCAAAGAAGTTACCAAAATTACTAATCATAGTATAGCGAATGTACTTGTTTATATTAGTAAAAATACCCCGACCATAGCGAATACCATTAACAATAACGTTTAGATCGCTTCTAAGCAGCAAAATGTCAGCGCTTTCTCTCGCAACATCGGTAGCATGATCAACAGCAATCGCAACGTCAGCCAGTTTCAGCGACGGTGCATCATTAATGCCATCGCCCTGATAACCGACAACATAGCCCTTCATCTTTAATAGTTTGATAATCCTGTATTTCTGCTCAGGAGCAAGCCGCGCAAAAACGTTGTTATTATCCACCACGTCAGCTAGTTTTAGGTCAGACATCTCATCTATTTCATCACCGGTAAAAACCCGTTGATCGCCACCCAGCAAACCTACTTCACTCGCCACATAACCAGTCACCTCACGACTGTCACCAGATAATATCTTGATTGCTACACCTAGCTTTTTAGCTGTCGCAATGGCTTTCTTGGCCGACGGTTTAAGCGGGTCCTCAAGTGCTACAAAGCCGGCAAAGATAAGGCCATCCTCATGCTTGACGATATCGAATGAGTGGGCGTCATCATAACTTACCTCTTTGTAGGCAATGCCCAGATGACGCAAGCCCTGTTTACCATCCTCCATCAACTTTTCTTTATACTTGGCTGCGTTTTCTTCTTTACATAGCTCAAGTAAAGTCTCGACTGACCCAACTTCAGCCAGATAAGTCTTAGTACCATCTTTAAATACCACTCGACGACGACGAGACAGTGGATCAAACGGCAATTCATCAAGCCTAACAACCGCCATGGCTGCCTGCTGAATATCTTCCGGAACATAAGCCACAAACGCCTGATCAAAGGACGTCAAATAACGATGATGTTTAACATCAGGTGACTCCAGGCTGGCGATCGCCAACTTCATGAACAGTTTTTCATCTTTGGCAACTATTTGCTTGATTGACTGTTTATTTTCAGTCAAAGTGCCAGTTTTGTCGCTGCATAAAAGATTAATATTACCAAGATCTTCAACAGCAGTTAATGTTTTAGCTATGACATGACGCTTGGTTAGTTTTAAAGCTCCACTTGAAAGTGTCATCGTAGCAATGACCGGCATCGCTTCCGGAACCACAGCAATCGATAAAGCAATCATAAATAAAGCCAGGGACGGCAAATTGTGCACACCACCGTTGATAAACAATTTGGCAATAAAAATAATTATTAGGGTAACGAACGTGGTTTTAATTAGAAAACTACTGAATTCATTGAGTGATTTTTCATATTGAGTAACGCGTTTGGTAGAGTTAGATATTTTAGCAATACCACCAAGTTTTGTATTAATACCGACTGCGCAAACCACTGCCCTAGCTTCGCCCCGCTCTACCGTACTGCCAGCATAAATAAAACTGTCTTTATCGCTCTCGGTTTTAAATACGGCCACCGACTCGCCACTTAACACTGACTCATTGACCGAAAAATTCTCAGCTTTTATGATTTGCGCATCTGCCGCTACGATGTCCCCTTCTTTCAGGATAATAACATCACCAACCACAATTAACTTTTCGTCAATAAGCGTCGCTTGACCATCTCTTAGCACTACCACCTGTTTGGACACCAGCTTTTGCAGATTAACGATCGCCTTTTCAGATTTAAGTTCCTGGAAGAATCCTAAACCTGTATTTATAAGCAAGACTGCGGCAATTACCCCCGCGTCGGATATATCGTGCAGCAAAATCGAAAGCAAACAGGCCACGACCAATAAATATATTAGTGAGCTCTTAAATTGTTTGAATATTAATCTGCTGACAGATAATCCGGTATCGGCGCTCAGCACATTCGAACCATTAACTTTAAGCCGGCTAGCTGCCTCTGCGCCACTCAATCCGTCAATACCGGTATTAAGATCTGCCAGTCTTTGTTTAATCTTATCTTCGGGCTGATTCATTCATTTCCTAATCAGTTTTACTAAAACAAACTTATGATCGCTGCTATGCCGGATAAACCCATAAGCATCACTAAAATCCAGCCAAAAAATCCGCTAAACTTGCCATTGCGCCACTCGCCCATGGTTTTTTTATTTCTAGCGATCAGAACGATAAGAACCAAGATAACCGGCGCGACGATACCATTAGCAACCGCGGAGTAGATCAGTGCTTTGATCGGGTTCAAACCGATGAAGTTCAAGGCAAGGCCTACCAACATGGAAATAATAATGACACCGTAAAAGGCGTAGCCCTGCTTTAGCTTGGAGTTAAGCCCCTGTCTCTTACCCAGACTTTCGCTTATTGCATAAGCGCTTGAACCGGCCAGAACCGGAATAGCCAATAACCCCATTCCGATAATTCCAAGCGCAAACAGATAATAAGTGGCGGCGCCGGCAAATGGGCGCAAAGCCTGGGCGGCCTGGGCAGCAGTTGCTATATCCGTGATGCCATGCGTATATAAAACACTGGCACAGGCAGCGATTATAAAGAACATGACTAGATTGGATAAGAACATGCCCGACCATACGTCGATTCGCATATTGCGCATTTCCTCGGGGCTGCTCCCCCGGCGTGATTCAATGGTAAGCTTGCCCTTTGCAATAGCTTCATCTATCTCCTGAGATGTTTGCCAGAAAAACAAATAGGGCGTTATAGTTGTTCCGAGCACAGCAGTTAATAACAGAAACTCGCCTTTACTCCAATAGATGTGCGGGATAATGGCATGTCTGGCAACATCTCCCCAGTTAGGGTGCGCCAAAATAGCTGACAATATATATGCGAACAGAACCAGAGCCAGCCACTTTAAGTACCGGGCATACTTTGAGTACGGAGTAAATATTTGCATTAACAGTATTAGGGTAGTTGAGGCGACCACTAAAACCGCCGTGTTGATATGAACCAGTAATTGGACGGCATTGGCCATTGCCCCGATATCCGCCCCGATATTAAACGTATTGGCGGCAAACAGCAGCAAACTACTGAAATAAAGGATTTTCTTGCCAAAATGCAAACGTATATTAGCTGCCAATCCGCGTCCGGTTACTAAGCCGACACGGGCACACATCTCTTGCACGACAGCCATTAAGGGAAACGTGAAGGCGGCGGTCCACAACAAACCGAAACCATTTTGGGCACCAGCTTGAGAGTAGGTAGCTATACCGGACGGATCATCATCGGATGCTCCCGTTGTCAAACCCGGGCCCAAAGTATTCCAATAATCCCTGGACTTTTTTAACGGCTGGTAGCTGGCCAGAGGCACTTTTTTGGCTAGTTTTTGACTGCTTTCAACGCCGTATTCCAACATCTGAGCCGGCGCTTCAATCGTTCTCTCAATAATTCTTTTTTTCATTTTTCCTTCAGACTAATAGCATCATAAAGCAATATGACTTCATTTTCCAGTATTATGCCAGATGGTCTTCGGCTTGAATAGCTGGCAATTCAACCGACTCCACACCGGTTAGTAAAGCCTGATTTACAATACCGTCAGCATAAGCCATGACAATCATGTTTTGAGGGGTCCAATAGGCATAATCTCGGTCCGCCTTAACCGCCCTGACTGGTCCGATTGCCTGGGAATACGCAGCTACAATTTGCCGAAGCGGCTGGGCGGCAAAACCAGTTGTAGCGGCAATACAATTGGTCGCAATTAGGCCGTTGGTATTCAGTAAATTTTTAATCGATTGGGCAAAACCAAGCGTCCTAAAAGCCGGTGGTATTGTAAAGTTATCGAAAACGTCAGTGATTATAAGGTCATAACGGGCTTTAAGCCGCTTGGAAAGACGGAAAGCGTCACCGATTTCAATTTTAAGCCGATCATTGGGTCGATAATCAAAGTACTCCTCTGCCAATTGAATCAAATCGGGATTTTGTTCGACTACCGTCACATGAACGTTTTGCAAGTTGGTCACTAAAGCCATCGGCAGGGTTAGCGTGCCTCCGCCAAGAACCAGGATCGTTGCAGGGTTTAAATCAATCGACAATTCCAATAAAAGCTGATTATAGTCAAACAACAAACGCGGATTACCATCCAGCGGAATACCAGATTGTGCGGCGTGTTGTGGCCCACTAAAAAGCACTCTGGCCAAGCGGTTTTCGTATTTAAGCTCCTCGACAGAAAATACGCCGAAACTGTTTGTCAGTCGTTTTATTACAGACCTGCCGAACATACATCGTTAGTATACTCGTTTTTACAGATTTTAAATCCGGGTTTTAGTATAAAAATATGATGATACTGCCATAGATTTTGCTATTATTGACTGGTATATGGAAGAATTAAAAAAAGTTAAGATTTCGATTCCGCTTTGGGCTGCCAGCCTGTACATTATAATATCCTTGGCCATGATTCCATGGACCATATTCTTAGGCTTTCGCTTGCCGACTGAGCACCTATCGCGCAACTGGGATATAACCTGGGTCGGATTAGACATCGGCATGATTGTTTCATTGCTGGTAACCGGCATATTAGCCAAAGTTCAGTCTATCTATATGGTTATATCTGCAGTCGTTACCGGTACCCTGTTTGCAGCTGATGCCTGGTTTGATATTTTAGGCTACAATATTGGCTCAATCGGCTTTTCTGAAGCCCTCATAACCGCCTTTTTCGGTGAATTACCAATGGCAATTATGAGCTTCACACTAGCCATACACGGCATAAGACGGCTGCACGCTCAAAGATATAGCAAACTCAAAGCTTAGCCAACGTTTAGTGTTTGGATTTAGGCGGCACTGGCTTTACATTCGTAACCATAGTTTTCTCAGCCATCGAATGCAATCCTGACAGCATTTGTTCGATTGTCATAGTATTGTCCTGTTTGTTTGATCTAGATTAAGCTTTAGAGGAAACATTAAGTCAAATCTTACTGCTTGACGGCAAACAATAGCAGTAAGATATCTTACAGATCCGTTTTCGGTGGCAACAACGGCTTATCTAACCCAAAACGGCCATAGGCCAACGCAACACCGAGCGCTTTAATAACTTCTTGTGCCTGGTCGTAACTCATACCAAGTTTTGAAACAATGATAGGTTTAGCATTAGAAGCCGATTGCGTAAAGGTAATTTGGAGTCCGCTTTTGTTGCAGTCAATGCTAACGCCGTCGGTATATACTGTCCGGCCATCGCTAGCCAAAACCATGATGAGCTGATGGGCTGCCGCCAAAGCTTCGTCAATAAACTGCTCGTCTTCTAAGATCCGACCGGTATCATATCCCGCCAATTCCCACAGCCGGCTGGCTCCCGATCCCTGAAGTTGATAATGGTTTATGAGCAGGTTCAATACCTCTTCATCAGGACGATCAAAGCCGGCTTCGTAACGTTCAAGAATGTGCTCGTCAATTTCCACGGCGCCACAAACCTCAGCCAGGCTTTCTTTTTGGCGTTGCCGGAGCAGCCTTAGTTCCTCACCCAACTTTTCGTATGGCTTCGGGCCAATCGACGGTCGACTCATGCACTAATGGTATCGCTTTATTAAGAATATATGCAAGTTAATTTGGCTATAAGTTTGTATACTACCTATAAATGGAAATGGTAAAGAACGCCGATCTCAAGCTTTATTCAACCATGCGACTTGGCGGCAAAGCTTCTTATTTAATCGTGGTGGATTCAAGTGACGACCTGATCAGCGCGCTCATAGGTGCTAAAAAACATCAATTACCCTTTATTGTCATCGGTATGGGCAGCAATATAATCTGGCGGGACGAAGGCTTTAGCGGACTGGTTATAGTCAACCGCATAAAGGGCTTCGAAGTCATAAGCGAGGACGATGCTTCGACATTTATTTCAATCGGTGCCGGAGAGAATTGGGATTCAGTAGTTAAGCGCACTGTCGAGATGGGTTTGTCCGGCATCGAATGTCTGAGCCTGATCCCTGGAACGGCCGGCGCTACACCGGTTCAAAATGTTGGTGCATATGGCCAGGAGATAGCCCAAACCCTAGTTTCACTGACGGCTTATGACGTGCAGGTAGACAAACTGGTTACTTTAGGGGCGGCGGATTGCAACTTTGGCTATCGCAGCAGCGTATTCAATAGCACGATGTCCGGCAGGTATCTTATAACCGGAATAACTTTAATGCTGTCAAAAACTAACCTTATGCCACCATTTTATGCTTCCCTGACTAGCTATCTTGAAGAACATAACATTAAAGATTACAGCCCAGCATCTATTAGCAACGCGGTCGTGGACATAAGACAGCATAAATTACCCGATCCGAAATTAGTCGCCAATAACGGATCTTTTCTGGCTAATCCGATTGTTGAGCGCAATATTTTAACCAATCTAATAGATAAATACGGCAGCGTACCGAGCTGGCCAGTAGAAAATGACAGGTTTAAGATACCGGCCGCCTGGTTGTTAGACCGGGCTGGTTTCCAAAACTACTACGATGAACAGACCGGCATGGCCACCTGGCCGACACAGTCGTTGATTTTTATTAACAAATCTGCCAAATCCACTGCCGACCTGATTAAGTTTGTCGAAAAAGTAAAAACAAAGGTCAAACAAGAATTTAATATCGATCTAAAACAAGAACCTATAATCCTGCCCTAGTGGTCAACTTGGCAACGGAAAACTCTTTGCAAAGGCCGTAACTTCATTCGCGAGCCGGCTGATGGCCTGCTCGTCACCCTTGGTCTTTAACGCCTGATGCATCCATTCCGCTATCTGATCCATGTGTTCTTCTTTAAGACCCCTGGTCGTTATGGCGGGCGTGCCAAGACGGATACCGCTAGGTCTGTAGGGTGGCAGAGGATCATCCGGAATGACATTTTTATTGAGCGTCAAGCCAATCTTGTCCAGTACGGTCTCGGCAAATTGACCGTCAAATCCGAAACTGGCCTGTACATCCGCAACCATCATGTGGTTATCGGTGCCGTTGGTGATTAATTTGAACCCGCGCCTCATCAAGCTTTCACTTAGGGCCTTAGCGTTACTTAACACCTGAACGCAGTAGTTATGAAATTCCTCGGTTGACGCTTCGCCCAAAGCAACAGCTTTAGCCGCAATCGTATTCATGTGCGGACCACCCTGCAGTCCCGGGAATACCGTTCGATCTATAAGTGTCGGCAAATTAGCAACCGTTTTCTCAACTTCTTTAAGCGGATTACTGGCAATACCTCTGGATAAAATCATAGCGCCACGTGGACCGCGTAAGGTCTTATGCGTGGTCGTAGTTATAACGTTAAAGCCATAGTCAAATGGGTTCGCCAATACGCCGCCCGCAATCAGACCAGCAATATGCGCCATATCTGCCATCAAAACGGCGTCGCAATCTTTGGCGATAGCTGCAAATCTAGCATAATCAAGTTCCCGGGGATAAGACGAAAAACCAGCTAGAATAATCCGCGGCTTTGTCTTCATAGCTAGGTCGTGCATGGCATCATAGTCAAGCTCACCAGTCTCTAAGTCTTTAATGCCATAGCGTACGAAGTTAAATAATTTGGCCGATATAGTACCGGGTCGGCCGTGCGTTAAATGCCCTCCATGACTCAACTCCATACCCATAATAGTGTCACCGGGTTCCAGCCAAGCATGATAAACCGCTTCATTGGCCGGCGCGCCGGAATGAGGCTGTACATTAGCATGATCTGCCCTAAAAAGACTTTTCGCCCGATCGATTGCTAATTGCTCAAGCTGATCGGTATTAATCTGACCACCGTAATATCTTTTACCAGGATAGCCTTCAGAATACTTATTAGTAAAAACACTGCCTAGGGCTGTCAGGACATCCCGGCTGACGTAGTTCTCACTCGGTATAAGTTCAAGACCGCCACGCTGACGCTTTTCTTCGGCTGCAATCAGGTCAGCAACAGCTTTGTCTTTCATCTCTGGTCGGCCCTCCATACTTTATAAAACCTATTGTAACAAGATACAGTTGGTATTAAAATTAAGCCACTCCTCCAAAACAAAAACCAATTGCGTTAATAATATCATTTATGATATAAAAGGTAGACAATGTTAACAACCAATGAGCAAATTGGCCAACTTATCGCCCAAATAAGGCAAGAACGTGGTCTTACACAAAATGAATTTGCTAAGCGACTAGCAACTTCACAGTCCGCCGTGAATCGTATGGAGCACGGCCGACAGAACATGAGCCTAGAAACTCTTGGCCGGATAAGCGAAGTCTTAAACAAACA
This sequence comes from bacterium, assembly GCA_021790005.1. Taxonomy (GTDB): domain Bacteria; phylum Patescibacteriota; class Saccharimonadia; order Saccharimonadales; family UBA4665; genus JAJZWH01. Next base: position 3,096 of record JAJYIP010000002.1, on the reverse strand, counting down.
GCTTATCAGCGTCACCGGAACAGCTGTTAATCTGCGGATCGAGGGTGGACATGAACTCCATGGTGAAATTACCCTCAAGACCAGTAAAAATGCTGCTGTCGGACTGCTTTGCGCCAGTCTGCTGAACAGAGGTACGACGACCTTAAAAAACATAGCCCGGATTGAAGAGGTTTATAGAATTATTGAAGTCCTTGTAAGTATCGGCGTACAGGTAAAATGGCAAAACAATAATGATCTAGTAATTAAAGTGCCTGATCGGCTTGAGCTCAGTAACATTAATCATGAAGCTGCCAAAAAGACTCGCAGCGTCATCATGCTTATCGGCCCCCTTATCCATCGTTCGAAAGAATTCGTCATACCTTACACCGGAGGTTGCGACTTAGGACGACGCACAGTCCTCCCTCACCTATACGCTCTTGAGGAATTTGGTGTGGATGTCGACACCAAATCTGGTCACTATCTAATAAAATCAAAGCTTCGGCTGCCGAGTCGAAATGTCGTACTATACGAATCTGGTGATACGACCACCGAAAATATCATTATGGCAGCCGCTCTAGTACCCGGAAAAACTGTTATTAAGATGGCCAGCGCGAACTATATGATACAAGATTTGTGCTTCTTTCTTGAAAAGCTCGGAATACGGATTGAAGGTATCGGCACTTCAACTATTATCGTCCACGGTGTCGAAACCATTACCCGAAACGTGAGCTATTCGCCCAGCGAAGATCCGGTTGAAGCCATGACCTTCATTTCAGCCGCCGTCACGACCAATTCTTCTATAACCATCAAACGGGCACCAATCGAATTTCTTGAGCTTGAACTACTTAAATTGGAGAAGATGGGTTTAAGCTATGATACTAGCGAAACGTACAAAGCCGACAACGCTAAAACCGACCTAGTAGACATAACCATTCATAAACATAATGGTAAGTTGGTCGCGCCTACCGATAAAATCCATCCGAATGTCTTTCCCGGACTCAATATTGATCACTTGCCTTACTTTGTACCGATAGCAGCCGTCGCTCACGGCCGCACACTTATACATGACTGGGTATACGAAGATCGGGCGCTCATGTATACGGAAATGAAAAAGATTGGAGTCAATCTTGAATTGGCGGATCCGCACCGTGTGTTCATAACTGGTCCTACCCGGTTTAAGGCAGCCGACCTGGTTTGTCCGAGCGGCATCCGGCCGGCAGTTATGCTACTAATTGGCATGTTAGCCGCGCCTGGCATATCCATCCTCAGAAACGTCTACACCATTAACCGTGGCTATGAAGATTTAGCAACAAGACTTAATCAACTGGGTGCAGATATTACAATCATGAGCGAGGTTTAGTAAAAACCAAAACAGTGGTATAATCGCCTCTGTTTTATACTGCGGGTGTGGTATAACGGCTATTATCCCAACCTTCCAAGTTGGTGACGGGAGTTCGACTCTCCCCACCCGCACCAAAAGTATTGCCCCGGTAGCTCAGCAGGATAGAGCAGAGGACTTCTAAGCCTAAGGTCGTTGGTTCGAATCCATCCCGGGGCACCATTACTTAATAAGCTTGCACTAGATGACAACTAGTCACTTATCCACTTTTTATGCACACTTTAAAACGCTAGTGCTTGCACTGATTGGTAGCAGTGCTATAGTAGACAATACCATCGTTGAGGTGGTTGTCATCGAAAGATGATATGACGTAATCAGCAATGATTCGTCAAGCAAATTAGCCCGGCAACGGGCTTTTTTGCTTTTTAAAGTCAGATCATACACGTGCGTTTATGCCTGAAATATTTTATTATTAAACTATTGAGCGAAAACAAAAAAATATCACTAGAAAAATTACTCATCAAGTTCGTAAAACACATTAAAAGCATCCATAAATTTAACCACCTGATGCTAATTACTACGTTGTGTTTGGCTATTTTTGTGATTACGGCTATTTATATTCATCCGGTTATAAAAACTACTACTACACGCCATAAGACAAGCCTTCAACCAAAACCAAAAACCACTCCCCCCAAACCGCCAACAACCCAGATAGCCATAAAGCCAAGCCCAGCTCCGGTTACGCCGGCTCCAGCTCCGGCGCCAATACCTAAACCAGCGGCGACACCTAAACCACCGACAGCACCTGTCGCAAACACTGCTCCAGCTCCGGCCCCTCCGGTTACGCCGGCTCCAAATAGTAGCGTACCGACGCTTCAGCCCGTCAGTAGCACCTCTTCAACCTCAACAACCAGCTCAACAACAACCTCGAGTACTCAGACAACGACCAGCAGTCCTTCTACCAGCTCAACAACAACCTCAAGTACTCAGACCAGCCAGCCAACTACCCAATATACCTCATCGAACTGGTCCGGTTATTTTTCGGCGACGTCTAATGTTAAATATACTGCCGTATATGGATCCTGGATTGCCAACTCGCCAACCAGCAGCGGCAGCACAACTTCCTATGACGCCACATGGATAGGCATAGGTGGTATTACCGGTACCGACCTAATCCAGGCAGGAGTCAACAATAGCGTAACTTCATCTGGTACAGTCTCGACTCAGGTCTTTTATGAAGCCTTACCGGCGCCGGCGAGTAGCGTAGTCGGTTTTAAAGTTTTACCAGGCGATACGATCATTGTCTCAATCATAGAATCAGCGACTAACTCGTGGACCATAACGATTCAGGACACAACACAAAAAGAAACATTTACAAAAACTCTCAATTACACCTCCAGTCTATCCTCCGCCGAATGGATAGAAGAGGATCCGAGCAAAACCAACGGCCAGCTCTACCCACTGGATAACTTCGGTACCGTCAGCTTTTCTCAAACATCTGCCACCGCCAACGGTGCCAGCGACAATCTCGCACAACTCAACGCCAATAGTATTATGATGGTCAATTCAACCGGCGCAACCGTAGCACAGCCTTCCGCAATCGGTAGCGACAACGCCAGCTTTAGCGTACAGTACAAGAGTTCGTAATCAACGTATAAAACTCAGGAGCTTTGCAACATGTCAGCAGGCACCCTGTACTGTAAGCTCAAGTGTACACGTTTAAAGTTGTAGTAGTGAAGATAGCTGACTAGTTTACCCTGTATCTGTGTCCTTGGTGT
>JAJYIP010000030.1 GCA_021790005.1 bacterium | reverse complement strand
AGAGAAAAGAGTTAAGTCTTTGATCGACGATTACGGTGACTATTTCTATGACGCTATGGCATATAAGCACCCGGCTAAATTACCGAACGAGATCATAGGGAAGGGCGCCAACATTACTTGGGCGGGTAGGCAACTGGCTCAATATCTTGAGGCAAAAGAAATTGACCCCGGTCGCGTAGTCGTAACAACCCTTGACGCAGATAATCGTCCGGATAAGAGATACTTTCTAGCTGTCAGTTATCTTTATTGTGTCGTACCCGACCCTATCAACGCTTCCTATCAGCCCCTGCCCATGTTTACTAATAATATTTGGGACGTTCCGACTATGATGCGCGTAATCGCGACCGGTAACACTCTTTTCTATATGGTAGGCACTACCAGACCTCACCGAGCCCGTAATTTTTCGACTCACGCGCAATCTATGAGGGCTTTAATCGATATGGACTTTTGGAGTGTTAGGACGGTCGTTGAAGATGGACATCATTTTTGGAGAAGTTATTTTCATTTCGATGGTGATTATAGGGTATATCCTCTGAGCGTTCCGGTCTATCAGGATGCGGTTTTAGCTGACGGCTATCTTAGAACTATAAAAGCCCAGTTTATTCAACTGAGACGCTGGACTTACGGCGCTTCGGATATAGCCTATGTGGCCGATAAAGGATTTTTTAAAAAGAACAAAATATCAAAGTGGGATTTGTTAGCTAAGCTATTAAATCTATTGGAGGGTCACGTTTCTTGGGCTACGGGCACATTATTGGTCTTTGGAGCGGCCTTTATCCCGCCATTAATTCACCCTCAGAGTTTTGCCGCCAACGAACTACCACTAATTGTTAGTCAAATCCAGAAAATAGGGCTAATCGGTCTATTGGCTACAGTTTATGTCGGTTTAGTAACCTTGCCGCCAAGACCCGCAAGATATGGAAGGCATAAATCAATTCTGATGGTACTTCAGTGGCTACTTGCTCCAGTGACAGGGGTTGCGTTTGGTTCATTGGCGGCACTTAACTCGCAAACCAGATTAATATTTAAAAAATATCTCAGTAAGTTCGATGTAACCGAAAAAGCTGTAGTTTCAGGTTCGGATAACAATATAGCTTCAAGCTCTAGTTAGCGGCTGCAGGGGGGGCTTATTTGGCGTGAAAGGCCTGGTAATGCACCATAGCGGTCTTATCAAATCTATTTAGTGTTACTTTGATGATGTTTCTTAGCTCTGCTTTCTTTACCTTGCCGTCTGCCACTCCGTTAGCGAATATTTTCCTAGTAATCGTATCGCAAATGTTTTTGGCATCTTCGATCGGGTTTTGTCTGTGCCTGAGGCACCCGTAGACGCTTAAAAACAGCTTTTCCGGTAAAAACGGCGTTAATGATCCATCTTCAGAAAAAATAACTATGTTGGCGGGGTAATGAGGTTTTTCAATGCTGGTAAAGATTGCACCGCAGCTGCGACATTTTCTTCTTCTCCAGACGTTGTTGGACAGTTTCTGAACCCTAGAGTTAGCCACGGTGGTATCGTAACCACAATATATGCAAACCATGTCAATATATTGACATAACGGAATAGTAAATACTAGTGCATAAGTTAGCTGAAATTGTGGGAAAAATTAAATACCGGGGTTTCCCCCGGTATTTATGCCCCTAATTTCTTCTTGGGCGTCGTACTCGATTTGATGGTCTGGATCCCAAGTCTTCGTAAAACAACTCGAAAGATCCAAGTACGCTAATTGTTGCGGTACTCAAAACTCACTTCTGTCCCGTTTAACCTGTACATGTTACCGAATACATATATATGTGTCAAGTCTTGAGTAGGGCAATGGGGCTTGATTTAACAGATGTGTAAGGTTATAGTTAACAAAGTTTTAATAATCCGGGCGGTTAGCTCATTTGGCTAGAGCGTCGCATTGACGTTGCGAAGGTGATAGGTTCGAATCCTATACCGCCCACCATGTCCAGCTCCCCTACAGGGAGTTTTTTATTCTTTAAGATTTCATATATATCACAACTGATATAGCGAACTTTAATTTATCCACAGAGTGGAATGTACAAAATACAGCAAACTTAGGCTAGCCTAATAGTACTATCCTTGCTATGATAGTCATCACAGGTGAAGTTTTGACGAGATTGTTTTATCGCTCAAAACATTGGGTATGGCGGTTGAATGAATTGCGAGATCATTCAACCGCTTTTTGTTTTATCGGATAAAAGTGATAAAGTAACAGAGATGGCAAGTGAGTCTAAGTTATTACCTATGAGGCACAGTTTGGCGCACATAATGGCTGCAGCCATTCAGGAAATCTGGCCAAACGCCCAGTTCGGGGTTGGGCCAACCACCGAAGACGGGTTCTACTATGATTTGTTGATTGACGACTATAAGTTGTCAGAAGATGATTTCGGCAAAATTGAGTCAACCATGAGGGAGTTGATTAAAAAAGATTACCCGTTTAGTAGCTATGATTTGCCCATAGGCGAGGCTATAATTTGGGCCGAGCAATCAAGGCAGCCTTTTAAAGTAGAGCTCTTGAATGATTTGAAGAGGTCAGGAACAACGCTGGCTAAAGACCTGAGCCCGGAAGAGATGGGTAGTATAGCGGATGGTGCCTCCAAAGTTGAAAAGGTGTCATTTTATAAGTGCGGCGACTTTGTTGACTTATGTAGAGGACCGCATGTCGATTCGACCGGCAAGGTAGGCGCATTTAAACTATTAAGAGTTAGTGGAGCATATTGGCGCGGTGACATAAAACGCCAACAACTACAAAGAATATACGGTGTTGCGTTTAGTACACAGAAGGAGCTCGATGCTTATTTCCGCAACCTTGAAGAGGCGAAAATAAGGGATCATAGGCGTTTGGGGCAGGAGTTAGATTTATTTGTATTGTCGGATTTAATAGGTCCCGGATTGCCTTTGTTTACCCCAAGAGGAACTGTCCTCAGGCAGCAGCTAATCAAGTTTTCTGAGGAGTTACAGGTGGCAGAAGGCTACGAGGCGGTATGGGCACCGCATATAACCAGGATTGAGTTATACAAAAAGTCCGGTCATTACGACAAGTACCCCGAAAGATTTGAGGTAAAAAGTACCGAATCGGATGATATTTTCATGTTGAAGCCGATGAATTGCCCCCATGTGGCGCAAATATATGCGTCCAGGCCAAGAAGTTATCGTGAACTACCGCAAAGATACATGGAAACCACTACTATGTATCGAGATGAGAAAAGTGGAGAATTGCACGGCTTGTCCAGAGTTAGGTCGCTGACTCAAGACGACTCGCATGCTTTTGTCAGACACGACCAAATTGAAGCTGAGTTCAGGGCTATTTTGGGCATGATAAAGCAAATGTATCTTGTGCTGGACATGCCGCTTAGCATTGATTTGTCATTCCGCGATGATAGTGACAATTATTTTGGTGACAAGTCACTTTGGAAGGAAGCCGAGGGTATCATCGAGCGAATTGCCAAAGAAGAAGAACTGGACTATCAGGTGGTGAGGGGAGAGGCTGCATTTTACGGACCCAAGATAGACATTCACGTTAAGGATGCCTTGGGAAGGAAATGGCAATGCGCCACCGTGCAGCTTGATTTTGTCCAGCCCGAGAGGTTCGATCTTACATATACGGACTCCGATGGAAAGCCGCAGCGTCCGGCAATGATTCATAAAGCAATTCTCGGATCGATTGAGCGTTTTCTTGGCGTGTACATAGAACATACTGCCGGGAAATTCCCGGTTTGGTTGGCGCCGGAACAGATAAGAATAATTTCACTCAACCAGGAAAAAGCGGTGCTTGACTACTCAAGTTCGGTAGTGCAAAAAGCCAAGGCCCTTGGTCTAAGAATCGGCGTTGATGATGACAATGAATCGGTAGGCAAAAAAGTTAGAAAAGCCGAGACAATGAAAGTGCCCTATGTAGTTGTAGTCGGACCAAAAGAAGTCGAAAGCGGTTTAGTGGTGCCTCGAATAAGGTCAGATATGATAACCCAGGAAAGAAAAGACGGTTTGGGGGTTGATGAATTTCTTAAAACCGTTGCCAATGAGGCCAAAGCTAGGGTTACTAAGTCGTCTTTATAGTAAATGACCACTCCCGAGTTTAGACAAGAGGTTGAGTCAATCGTAAAGAGTATACCCAAGGGACGCGTAATGACCTATGGGCAGATAGCGTCACTGGCTGGAAGCCCGGGCGCTGCCAGAATCGTAGGCGGTATTGCACATTTCGGTGATCCGGATTTAGCATGGCATCGGGTTGTTAATAAGCAGGGCGGTCTAGCCTCTGGGTATCCGGGTGGAAGATCGGCTCATAAGATGGCTCTGGAAAAAGATGGTGTAATTGTATCAACAAATTACAAAGTTAACGTTAAGGACGCAATATGGTGGCCAAGCAACGAAAACCATTAATAGTTATAGTCGGTCCGACTGCGACAGGCAAAAGCGATCTTTCAATAAGACTGGCTAAAAAAATAAGCGGCGAGATCGTTAGCGCGGATTCCTGGGTCGTTCGGCAGGAGGTGAATATAGGAACCGCCAAGCCGAGCCCGTCCGACTTAAAAGCACTACCTCATCACATGATAAATATTATTAAGCCGTGTGAATACTATTCAGCGGCTATATATAAGGAAGACGCCAACAAAGCTATTCAAGATATATTTGAGCGCGGCAAAACCCCGGTCCTGGTAGGCGGTACGGGGCTTTATATAGACTCTGTAATCTACGATTACAGCTTCTTGCCTTCACCAAGCATAGAGCAAAGAGCTAGGCTTAGCTCCATGTCTATTAAGCAGCTGCTGGATATTGCCTATCAAAATTCGATAGACTTGACCAAAATAGACCAGCGCAATAAAAGACGGATCATAAGAGCTATTGAAACCGACGGAGCAGTGCCTGACAAGAAATCATTAAGAGAGGACACATTAGTCATTGGTCTTGGACTTGAAAAAGATAAATTGCTTGAGAGGATTGAGTCAAGGGTGGACAGGATGCTAGAAGATGGACTGGAGAAAGAAGTCAAGCAGTTAAGTGAGCGTTATAGCTGGGATTGTGAGGCGCTGAAAGGTATAGGCTACCACGAATGGAAAGAATACTTTCAAAGCAATCAATCACTTGAAGATACCAGGGCAAGGATAATAAAAGATACACTCGCCTTGGCTAAAAGACAAATGACTTGGTTTAAAAGGAACAAAAGTATTCATTGGTTTGATACCCCAGTTAGATATTCATTAGTCGAAGATTTAATAACAACGTTCTTGAACAAAACAGTGAATAAAAATTAAACTACTGCTACAATGGAAGCTATGATTGAACAACTCTTCGGATCGAAGACAAGAGTGAAGCTACTAAGACTGTTTTATGGTAACCCGGACAGGTCTTTCTATGTTCGAGAAATAACAAGAAAGATAGATGAGCAGATAAATTCCGTAAGACGTGAGCTGTCTAATCTATTGAACGTAGGGATAATAACGTCAGACACCACGAACAATAAGCTCTATTATGAGGTAAACCAAAAGTACGAATTTTATGACCCTCTGTTGGAAATATTTGGCAGCACGGTCACTAGAAAAGCTAAGTCTAGTAAGACTGACGACGTGAGCGAGGCGATTGATGAAGAATTAAAGTCTCTGGGTCATATTGATCTAATACTATACACGGGATTTTTTACGCGTGAAGATAGTTCAAATGTTGACGTGCTAATCGTCGGAGATGTTAACAAGAATGCCGTTGATAAATACGTAGCCGGGCTTGAGTCGGAAGAGGGCAGGGAAATTCGATATGCTGTACTTAAGACCGATGACTTCACGTATCGTAAACAGATTAAGGATCGTTTTGTTACATCTATCCTTAATTCCAAGAAGCAGGTTTTAATTGATCACAAAGATTTATTGAAAAATAATTAAAGGGGAAGTGATGGACATACAATTCTACGGAGCCAATTGTTTAACTATAGGTCTTAAGAATACTAGGATAGTCGTTGACGATAATTTGTCTGAGCTAGGTAAGAAAAGTATTGTTAAGTCCGGAGATGTTGTACTAAAGACATCCGATTTGGGCGGTTCCAATCTGAATGTTGATTCAAAGATTGTCATTGATTGTCCCGGTGAATACGAGGTTGACGACATTTCCATCGTCGGTATACCGGTTCGCTTGAATACGGATGAGCCGGATAAAAAAACAGGAACGATGTTTAAGATCACGGTTAGTGATATAGACTTATTGATCACTGGTCACGTCTACCCGCAGTTAAATGATCAGCAGCTTGAGTCTATCGGCATGTGTGATGTGCTCGTTATACCAATTGGCGGCAATGGCTATACGACCGACGCCAAGGGTGCTTTAAATATCATAAAAGAATTAGAGCCGAAGCTGGTGATACCAACTAACTATGCAGCCAAGGGTGTTAACTATCCGGTACCTCAGGCCAGTTTTGAGGATGCGCTTAAAGAGCTTGGTATGGAAGTTAAGGAAAAGGTCGCCAAACTAAAGCTTAAAGCCACAGACTTAACGGACGTTACTCAGCTAATAGAGCTAGAGGTGTCCTAGTTGATTGCCTTAGGATTCTAGCAAGTTCTTTTTCTTAAGAGTGCGGATGGCTTGAGTGCTTAACTTCATGCTTACTTTTTTGCCGTCCACAACAATAGTTTTAGTCTGTAGATTAGGCTTCCATACTTTTTTAGTATGACGCTGCGAGAAGCTGACGTTATTTCCGAACTGTTTACCTTTGCCGGTTAATTCACACTTTTGCATAAGATTTAATCCTTTGAATTCAAGGGTCAATTTTACAGACAAACAGATAGATAGTCAATGGTATACTAGATTTTATGTTTAGCGGACTAACTGGCATCGAACTTGTTTACTTTTTTCTATCTTTATTGATAGCAATGATAGTTCATGAAGTGATGCATGGAGTGGTCGCTTACTATTTGGGCGATAGAACGGCGGCCGAGATGGGTAGGCTAACTCTCAATCCGTTTAAGCATATTGACGTAGCTACGACTCTGCTTTTGCCTCTGATTTTGGTTTTGTTCGGCCTACCTCCCATATTTGCCGCCAAGCCGGTACCTTTTAACCCCCAGAACGTAAAATACGATGAGTATGGCGTGGCGATGGTTGGCCTAGCCGGCCCTTTATCCAATTTGTTATTGGCAGCAGTTGGATCGGTTTTGATTCATTTGCTAGTTTTTACGTCTAGTGGCGGGGTACTTAATTTCTTGGTCATATTTGTAGAGGTTAATGTGGCTCTTATGGTTTTCAATTTGATACCTTTTCCACCTCTGGATGGATCACGAGTGCTCTACGCTTTTGCGCCCGACCCTGTCAGGCGCGTAATGGAGAGGATTGAATCAATGGGATTCATGGTAATTTTGCTTTTTATATTCGTATTTTTCCAATTTATTGCCCAGCTGATAGGTTACGTGGACGGCGCAATTATTAAATTTCTTCTTAGCATATAAAAAATCTTAGCTATAATAGTCATTAGGTCGGGTAAAGGTTTTCTTTTTGAAAACTTCCGAGTAATGATTATCTGAATACTAATCATTAGGGAGTTCTTAATGCATAAGCCGTGGTTTGTGCATGCGGACACCCACCTGGGATATCTCAGGTTAATCAACTCGGAGCCCGACTATTATGTAAAATCGGTCATTTTAGTTTATCGGGGTGTAGCGCAGTGGTAGCGCGTACGGCTGGGGGCCGTGAGGTCGCAGGTTCAATCCCTGTCACCCCGACCAAATAAAGTAAAAAATATTGACTTAGTTTATTTATAAAACA
>JAJYIP010000029.1 GCA_021790005.1 bacterium | reverse complement strand
ATCTATGAGTTGGACAAAAAAGCCGATATAGTTGCACTTAACCCATTTATGGGTTTCATTGTTAAAGGAGCTGAAAATTGTTCAGGTTCTCAGTTTCACGTTCCAGCAGTTGATCCGTTATTTATGATGGTTAACAAACGAATCGAATACCACCTTGATGCTTCCAGCAGTCTTAGTGATATCGATGATGTGTCCGAACGGTCCTGTCGTGTTGTTGTTACGCAAGATCCCGTTTATGATCCTTACGGCAAAAATATAATTGGTTTTAATTACGCGGTTTGTCAAGCCGATAAATTTATTTACGTTGAGCGGTAAGTAGTTGTATCTAAGTTTTCGATAATTTTATAGATTTGAGTTTGGCTTTAGTATAGCGTTCAGCGGCAAGTCTGGTCAGTTCGGGATCCTCATCCTTGTTGACGAAAATCATAGCTTCGGCCAGGATGGGGTGTACATTGGCTAGTTGGTCGTGCATTTGTTTAACAAGTTCACGGTATCCTGGGTGACCTTGCGGGCTGGTGCGTAATTCATGTAGATGAAAGGCTTCTCTGGCGTTGTAGGTAAGTTTCCACCGCATTCGATGGCCAAGTAGTGTGGCGTACTGGGCGGTAGCATCTAGTCCGTCGGCCTGCAGGTCGCTAAATAGTTTAAGACTTAGATCAAACGCCGATTCATAAACATTGCTTAAGCCGGCCTCTTCAATAATTTTGGGTACCTCGTAACCAAACCTTGGAGTCAGTTGTTGCCAGTTTAGGTCGTCAACCATGCGATGTCGCTGTAGATCTCTGAAGATGCCATAATCGCAGACTATATCCCAGCTGTAATGGGCTTTTTCCAAGGCTCTACCTGGTCGATGGCGTCGGTTAAGCCGATCGCCAATGTAGGTTTTGACGACGTTTAGTTTTTTGTCGTAGCTCCATTGGCTAACAGTTTCCCTTATTTGTTGCAAGGATAAATTGGCGTGTTCATATAGCATGTCTGCCACCAGATCTAATTCATTCCGGGGCCAGACATCGGTCAGTGTAACCGGGTTTTGGTTATCGGCTGGGAGTTTATCGTTCAGATTTTCCTTGGCTAGTTGCTTCATGGCCGATCGATTGGTGCTTTGGTATAGGGTCATAGCGCCGCCTCTTTCGGGTTTGTCTGCCCGCTCAAGAAAAGTCGGGATAACCTTACGGGCTTCGTCAAGGATTTGTTGGCCTACTTGCCTAGCCTCACTAAGATCATCTCCTAAAAGGTGCATTATTAAACTTTCAAGGGATTGAGCGGAAGCAAAGATGCCTACTGTCGAGGTTGTTGCGACTGGTAGCAATGATCGGGCATAATCACAGGCTTGGGCTCTAACGGCGGCTTTAAAAGCTCCGTCCCGCTGTTTGGGCGGGACACTGCTGTTGACGGTTATATAGTCGGTGAGTTTGTGCACAACATCCGAATAGATGTCAAATATCTGATCCATGGTTTTTTTATAGTGTTTAGCCTGAGTTGGTTTTAGATTATCCGGCGTAGTGTAGCGGTAATTGCCGTTTTGGTCCTTCTGATCAAAATAAATATAACGGGTTGACTGCTCCAGATAAGCGGCTAGTCTGCCCCATTCCAGTTTCTTGGTTAGAATGTTGGACGCGTTTTCGACTACCAAGTGGATGCCGGTTAACTGTTGTACCGAGTCGTCGCCATAGGCAGTTATGACACGTTTGAGCAGAGCTTCATCCTTGCCGTCGTTTTTAGCAAATTCTTCAAGCAGGATAGTGCGCATATCGTCACCACGACGGCTTAAGCGAGCCATAGCGGCAGAAATGGTTAATGGTGACAGTTGATCGGTGAAGGCGTAAACATTACCATCCTGGTTCGATATAGCATGGCTTAGGTATTCCTTGCCGGCAGCGGTTATATTAAAGCCTTTGGTCGTTTTCTCGATTAAGGCGGCCTGATTGCCGCTGGCATGTGATTGGCCAATGATAGGTGGTTCGGAACTGATTATTTCCCCAACGGATTGGGGTGAAGAAACTGGATTTCTTTTTCTGATACTTAGAGTTTTAGCTACCTCTGTCCATATGCGGTTAGCGACTTCTTCGTTAGTGCCGTCGGCAAAAACGATGGGTAGCTGTCTCTGGTTGGCTTCCCACAGATAACCGGCCCGGACGCGTTCCAAAAAGGCTCCGTCCGGATTGTCGTAACGGTCTCCTTCCCGACGTTTGGATAGGCGTTCGATTAAAATTTGAACCGGTGCGTCAAGGAGGATAGTTAGGTCAGGCTCAACGCCATTGACGGCGAATTTAATAATTCGGTTGATAGTTTCGTAGTCCGGCACATCGCCGTGTCCGTAATATTGGATGGCCAATGTAGTAAGATAATTGCGGTCAACGATGCAATACACACCATTGTCAACGCTGTGCTTTATTACCTGCAGTGATTGCGACCGGGCGGCATTATACAACAATACTTCGGTATTGGTATTCATCGGGTAACGTGGATCTTGGGTGAGACTGCGGATCGCTCTGGCGGTTAAATCGCTTTGTGAATCCGGTTCACGTAGGGTTCTAACTGGTAGTCCGGCGGCTTGCAAACGTCTGGCCAGTTCTTGAATTTGGGTCGTCTTGCCGACGCCTCCGGGGCCTTCCAGAACAATATACTTGCCTTTAGTCATATGCCATACCGCTGATTGGTGTTGGCAAAGTGCGTCCGTCTTTATAGGCTTTTGGCAGCATCATGTCCGGTGCCCAGGTTTTAATAATGGTGTCGAGGTCACTGCCCTGCTGGTATTTGCCGCTGAAGCCGTTATCTCGTCCATCGCCATAATTACCTTCAACTTCGCCGGTTTCCATGAAAACGGCTTGAGCGATTCTTTCGCCCACCGGCAATACTACGGTTTCGCGTTGATTGAGGTTGTAAATCTCAAGTGTTAGCCGGTTGATATACCCCGGATCTACCCATCCGGCGTCAAAACATACGGCTACACCATTTCTGCCCCAACTGGAGCGAGATTTGAGCTCATATGCTCCAGGCGGCTTGATACCGAAGAATTCATGAGTATGAGCCAGTATTCGTTCGCCTGGCTTAAGGCTGATGACTGGATGATTGGGGGGAATGTTGGCGAGTGGCAGAATACCGTTTTGTTTGCACCACTCACTATGTGGCATAGCTTTATACGGACCGTCGAAGTATCGTTCTACATCGTCCTTGTCGAAGGGGTTGTAGATGGTCCGTTCGTTCATGCGTTCAATGCGGTAAAAATAATAGCCAAGCGTGACATCCAGGCTGGCATGAGCAATATGTTTAGGATTGAAAGGCGTGCATACAATATGACCATCTTCAATTGCCAAGCGGATTTGCTGATTGCTATATACCGACAAAGTCTACCCCTCTGTTATGCACATATTTTACCATAGCAAATTGCAATTTACGCAAATGTAAAAACTACTACTTAAAAACTTTCTAATCGGCTACAATTAGATCTGAATCGTAAGTAGTAATGACAAATTTATTAAAACCTAGACAATTAAAAACTGGAAATCAACCGCTGGTTCTTTTAGTTAGCTGGCTGGTAGGGTTGTATGGCTTTTATGATATTGTAACGACTTTGTACGACCAGTTCGTGCTTAGACATTTAGATATAATCTCCAAATATCTGATTGATACCAGGATATTGCTTGGTATCGGCTTGATATATTTGAGTATATTATTGGCGCGACGTAAACGTAACGCTCTGATTGTCAGCCTGATTATAGTTGCCTTTATGCTTGGTGCGGGCTTAGCGCAATTGATCCGGCAAGGTCATCATTTTCAGCACTTTAATGCCTTATTGCTTGTTAGATTAATAATCGCTCCGTTGGCGGCATTGTTGGTCTTGATGCTGACCCGGTCTGAATTCAAAGTCAAAAGCGATCAGGCTGCCTTCCGTAATTCAGTGAAGTTGGCGGTAATAGTTTTAATCGTTACATTGTTTTACGGTATTTTAGGGTTCATGTTGATGGATAAGACGGATTTTCATCAAGAGATCGGATTTATTAGCGCACTTCATCATACTATCGACCAGTTTGGATTAACTACTAATTCGCCGTTAATTCCCTACACCAACCGAGCCAGGTTGTTTGTCGATTCTCTGTCTTTCATTAGTTTTACCTCCATTGTATATGTCATCGTTTCGTTATTTATGCCGGTGAGAACTCTGTTGATTGACCAAGTGTCGGGACGGGAAAAAATGAAACGTCTCATGGATGAGTATGGTGCGTCCAGCGAGGACTTTTTTAAACTTTGGCCACATGATAAACATTATTTTTTTGACAGCAGTAACTCGGCCGGTCTGGCTTATCAGGTTAGGCGTGGTGTGGCTCTGATACTGGCCGACCCGATCGGCAATAAGGCTGCATTTAGCCGCCTGATTAGAGAATTTAATGAAATGTGCTGGTCTAACGATTGGCAACCGGCTTTGATTCATATTGATGACAGTTATGCTAATTTCTACCGTGATAACGGTTTTCAGATGCAGTTGATTGGGCAGGAGGCGGTTGTGACGATTGAGAAGTTCGTTAATGAAACTGCTAGGAACAAGTATTTCCGTAATATCCGTAATCGTTTTATCCGTGAAAACTACAGCGTCGAAGTGCTTGATCCGCCGCATCATCAAGCGATCGTTGACCGGTTGCAGGATATTTCCATGCAATGGCTGGACAAGCCCGGACGGACGGAACGCGGTTTCGTGATGGGTTACTATAGTGAGGAGTACATCCAGCAATGCCGTATTGTCGTCGTGAGGGATGCCGCTCAAACCATCCAGTCGTTTATGAATCTAGTGCCGTCAACCTCATTCTCGCGTCATGAGTTGACTTACGACATGCTACGTAGCACGAAGGACGCACCACCCAACATCAATGACTTCATGCTATATGAGTTGCTGCACAAACTTAAGGACGAGGGTTATACCAAATTCAATCTTGGTCTATGTCCTTTGGTTGGTCTGGACGAGGCAGATGAGGATAGTCGTCTGATAAGTAGCGTGCTCAGGTTTGCGTATATAAACGGTGACCGGATCTATTCGTTTAGCGGTCTGCATCGGTTCAAGGATAAGTATGAGCCGGTCTGGAGTGATCGGTTCGTAGCTTATAAAGGTGGAGTTGCTGGCTTCAGTAGAACACTAAACGCGCTTCTTACGGCTATGAAGGTCAAACAACGCTTTACAGGCCTAGACTGAGCGATGGACCCATGGAAGATGTCAAATAGGCGCTAATAATGTAAGTACTTTTAAGACTGGCTGGCTTGTTGTTCTGAATACTAGTTAAAACAGCTTGTAGGTTATCCTTAAGCTGGGCTGGTTTAAAGCTTATTTTACCGATACCGATATGGATAATGCCAGTACTGTCGACTCGATATTCAACCTTGCCGGCTTTAGCCTCGGTAACGGCCTTATTTACGTCTGTCGTTACTGTTCCGCTTTTTGGATTAGGCATTAAGCCACGCGGGCCAAGCAGTCTGGCATACTTACCTAGCTTTGGCATTTGAGATGGAGTGGCGATCAGGACATCAAAAGTCAAATTGCCGGATTCGATAACTTTTATAATCTTATCTTCACCAATCAGGTCGGCACCAGCCGCTTTGGCAGCAGCTTCATTGTCGCCGTCGACAAATGCCGCTACAAGCACGCTCTTACCAGTGCCAGCTGGCAATAAGACGCTGTCGCGAATATTCTGGTCAGCTTGTCTCGGATCGACATTTAAGCGTATGTGTAACTCGACTGTGGCATCAAACTTAACCGGGCTTGTTTGGCCGATTAGCTTGACGGCTTCATCAAGGTCGTAACGCTTGGTTTTGTCTATCAGCGCATATTTCTCGTGGTAGCTCTTGGAATGTCGCTCCAAACGGCTTCTGGTTGGTTTAATGACAATTTGTTCAGGGGAATTCTTAGCGTTGTCTTCATTTGCGTCTTTTTGAGCTTTACGCTCTTTTTTGGCTAGTTTAGCTTCGGTTTCCTTGACGGCTTTTGTACTACGCTTACCAGCCTTGGCTGCAACGATTGCCTTATTGTTGTCTTCTATAGTTTCGGTTGTCTCAACTTCAGATTTAGCTTTTGTCATACAGATCTCCTTTACGTGGTACTAGCGGCCGTTGTCACGCGCCTCCCACATTAGTTTATTAGCTCTCTACTTCAACACCCATGCTGCGAGCCGTACCGGCGACCATCTTCTTAACGGCTGTGATGTCGTCAGTGTTCATGTCTTTGGCTTTGTCCTCAGCGATTTTGGTCAAATCGGCTTGTGATAGTTTTTTAGATATCTTTTCGCTGTTCGGGCGGCCAGATCCCTTGTCAATTTTAAGAGCGGCTCTAATGCGGTCGTCTGTCGGTGTGCCGACGACTCTAAATTTCATAGTACGGTCTTCATAAATGGTGATGTGAACAGTCAATTGAGCACCCATCATATCTTTAGTCTGTTCGTTGAACGGATTAATAAAGTCCATCATGTTGACACCGTATTGGCCTAGTGTGCTACCGACCGGTGGTGCAGGATTTGCCTGACCGGCTTTAATTTTCATTTTTAGATTAGCTTTAACGGCTTTCTCTGCCATGACTGTCTCCTGAATATTTAATTGGCTCTCACTTTATTGAAGCTGCGAGTCGAGCCCTAGAGTTGCGTAACAGATTATCATATTAACAAAACAAGGGGTTTTTAGCAAGCTGTGAGGATTTAGATTATTAAACTCTTTTAACTTGCAGGCTATCCAGTTCAACTGGTGTTTCACGGCCGAACATGTTGACTAAAACTTTTAGCTTGCCTTTCTGAACATCGATCTCGTTAATGCTGCCATCGAAGCCTTTGAACGGCCCATCGGTAATATTAACGACGTCACCGAGATTGTAGTCGATCTTGTGTTTTGGTTGTTCCAGGCCCATCCGTTTTTGGATTTTTTCAATTTCATCCTGTTCGATGGGAGTTGGATCTGTGCCGCTGCCAACGAATCCGGTCACACTGGGTGTGTTGCGCACGATATACCAGGCGTCTTCGCTTAGTTTCATTTGCACTAAAACGTAACCCTGAAATATTCGTTTTTCAACTACACGACGCTTTCCGTTCTTGATTTCGATCATTTTTTCTTTCGGTACCAAGATCTGAAAAATCTTGTCGCCCATATCTAGACTTTCTGATCGTTGACGGATGCTTTCGGCAACTTTTTCCTCGTACCCGCTGTAGGTATGGATTGCATACCAGCGTTTGCTGGTGTCATAGCGTTTATTGGTGGCTGTTGGTGTCATAGCTTGATTCTCCTAATTTTTCTTACTGAGTAAAATAATTCTAAACAAGTGGCTTAAGCCGTAGTCAAGTGTAGCAACGGCGGCGCCGAAAAAGATTGCAAATGCTAGCACGGCAAAAGTTAAGCGGCGACTTTGCTGCCACTTTGGCCAGGTGACGTTTTTAAGTTCCTGCCAGCTGCTTATAAGGTATGAGATAAACAATATCTTAGCTAGTAGTTTAATGAACTTGACTAGCCATCTTATAACCCTGAATTTATTGAGGAACTTAGCTGCTTTTACGATTGGTTTAACGATTTTCTTAAGCGGCCAAGTTAATTTTTTAAATATCTTGTTGCGTTTTTTGGGTTTTGGTACTGACGCCTGCTTTGATGCGGCGGCTTTCTCGCGGACTGTTTTCGGTGGTCTTAAACGTCTTTTAGGTTTGCTAGTGTCTACCATTGCGCTCTTATCTCACCCTTCATACATTTAAAAACCTACAATCTAAATAGGATTGTAGGCAACTAAAGTCAAGTCTAGCAGTTTTACTCTAGTGTGGCAAGTCTAACGCATTAGATAAAAAAGAAGGTTACCCAATGACTATCGGTTAGATAGTAATTCGGTTACCCTAGTTCTTACTATGAAGAGAACTATGTTTAAAGCAATTATTGAGGAAAAACTACCAAAATATATT
>JAJYIP010000028.1 GCA_021790005.1 bacterium | reverse complement strand
GCTTAAGATTTTCTGACTAGTGGCAACAAAAGCGAAAATCTGGAACCGTGCAAATACCTAGACTTAACATAAACCCGACCGCCAAAGTCATTTTCAATGGTCGTTTTGACAATTACTAGGCCTATGCCCAGACTATTCCTGGCAGTTTGTTTCGTGCTGTAAAATGGATCAAATATATGTTCCTTGTCCAGCTTTTTAATTCCCTTACCGTAATCATCAATGGTAACGATGACACTATTGCTGGTGTTTTCTGTTTTGACAATAACTTTTTTGTCGGCAATATCTGAATTGTCATAAGATTCAACCGCATTGGCGATTAGGTTGGATATGGCACGCTGGAGTTTGGTCGGATCGCCATACAATTGCACGTCCTCTGCCAGATCGGTGACAATTTCTACATTATTAAGCGTAGCGTGAACTTCAAGTATTGAACAGGCTTGTCGCAACACATGATTAAGAGCAAAAGACCGATAAATCGCCGCATGCCCCAGCTGTTGCCTGGCAGACTGAATATAGTTTTCTATTCTTTTTAGATCTGCGAGAGCCCGTTTTAATTGACGGTTGGATTGTTCCGCCTGCAAATTGCTAAGTGTAATAGTTGCTGCCGTCAACGGCGTGCTTAAATCGTGCAATAGACTGGCACCAACCCGACCGAACTCAGCGAAGCGTTGCTCCTCTAAATCAAGTGCATTTTGGCTGTTTGTTGATAAAACCAGGCGACGAGTTTCTTGTTTGAGCCAGGTAACAAGCGTTGTCATGTCCTGGCTCCGATAACTAATCGGCCCTCACCGCCGGTTTATCTATGACAAGTGCATACCCCAGGCCATGCACAGTACGAATTAGACCGCTACCAAAACCCTTGTCGATTTTATCCCTCAGGCCTTTGATATGAACATCTATGGTATTAGTGGTGGGCTTAAGGCCAATACCCCAGACATACTCGGCTAGATAAGTGCGACTAACAGCAGTAGGAGCATTTCTAAATAAACACTCTAATATGGCATATTCTTTACGGCGCAGATCAATTGTTATGCCGGAGCGCATCGCCTGACGCGTTTTAGGATTCAACTCCAGATCGCCAGATACTAAAATAGAACTTGAAAGATAATAAGGCTGCCTGAGCAGAGCTCGAATTCGAGCCCTAAACTCCGCCATACTAAACGGTTTGGTGATGTAATCATTGGCACCGGCATCCAGTAAACCAACCTTACTATCAAGACTCCCATCCCCACTTAAAACTAAAACCGGTGTATTAACACCGGTTTCACGTAGTCGTTGGAGCAGCTTGGCTCCATTCACGTCAGGTAAATTTAAATCCAGTATGATGAGATCAATGGCAAGGGTTTCGGCTTTTTTAAGACCTGAGATAGCGGTTTTGGCAGTGTCCACTTTGTACGTATGACTCAGCGAACTATATAAGGCAAGCGTTAAGTTGAGGTCATCTTCGACTATCAGCAAGCGTTTTTGTACCATCAGTGCCCTAAACCTACCCTGGTATCATAAGGTGATACCTTATCCCTGCCACCCTTGAGGCAGAGAGTACAATATTATTTATTTTATTGCAAGTAGTTTTTATACGTATATTTTATTCGGCTTTTAACTCCTGAGGTCCATCGAGGTCAACTAGTGACTTTATTTACAGAGGTAGAATAGTTGTCTGACCAGTCAAAATTAAAATATTGATCAATATATATAGTCTTAATTTTTTATTAAATAGGGTGGTTTAAGTGACATTTTAACTAGGCAATGTGGGTAGGCAAAAACCCCTGTCGTAGCAATAGCCGCTTAGGCAACGTGATTGCCGCAGGATCCATCGCACAACAACCTCTTACACAGCCGAGATTAGTGACTGTAATACTATAGTGGTGTGCAGAAAGAGATCATCTCCCATAGCATGTTTTTGTCCCTCCATCTTCATCGAGCTAACTCTATCTAAGCCGAATCTATCGGTGAGTCGTTTAGTAACTTTAGTCATCAGAGCGTGTAGCGCAAGTTCGCTTTCTGTGCCCCATACTAAATGCGTCTTCATTTGCTCCTGCTTGACGAGAGCTTCGGTAGCTCGGCTTTCAAAACCATCTTCGGTAAGCGCGTGAGCTATGGCTATGTTACTGAGTCGTAACAACCCTAATATATAGCCAAACATGCCTCTACTTTTCTCTGCGGCACGTTCGCTAGCTTCCACTCCAGCCGGATTGGCTGCAGCGTTAACATACCCATCCAGTGCAGTTGCAGTACTATTGAAATCACGTCCTAGCTCTAATAAACCACGTTCTTTGAGAGCTACGGGCTCCATAAACAGCCCGTGAGGAACTGCTTGATCATACCTATCGGCATACTGAGCAGCCGCTGCTGCTTTCTCGGCTCCATAAGAAAAACCTATATGTGTGGCTTTATCTATATTCTGAGCGGATAAATAACGCATAGCTGGATCGATTGTAGGCCGTAAGTCCCCAGACCAGACCGCATGAAGAGTGCTGGAAGGAAGCTTACCGACTCCTTGTCTGGGACCACTTGGATTGCCAATACCTACAATCCTTTTATCTGGTTGTGCCGCAGCTAACGTAGCAATTCTTAGCTGCATACGATCTGTCAGGGGATTACCCATAGGACAATGGTAAACCCAGGTTTCGTCGTAGCCATTAGCAGAAATAATGTCCATTAATTCGATAGCGAAGTTACCAGTAGAAAAGACCTTAGTATCAGGTAGACCACGCCTTATTTTTTCCCACGAAGTACCACGCTGCCGATACGCAACTTCTGCTACACGATCGATAATTCTTTCATCAAAACGGGGATAATACTCTAGTAGTCGTTCCTGCTCTGACATTTATGTATTATTATATAATAATACATTCATTTAATACAGCTTCACCCCGGTAACTACTAACAGTACTTGGCTTGGTTGCGGGGGCTGGACTCGAACCAGCGACCTCGTGGTTATGAGCCACGCGAGCTGCCACTGCTCCACCCCGCGACATCTATAATATTAAGCTAATAGTCGATTGTTATCTTAACAAACAGAGGTGATTAAGTCAACTCATACTCTTGTGTGCGCTATAGGTTAAAATCTTCCAAAAACGTATGTGCGTGAGACAGGATCCATTTAACCTAACTGCGATGTAGAAAGAAATTGACCCAGGACTGAATATCTTTCTGGAAAGTCGGTTCATTAATCTTTCTTGGTGCCGTTAGGTTTGTATTAAGCTTGGGAGCATAATATAGGGCTACAGATTTCGGCACTAATATTTCTTGCTCTCCTGGAGCCGCTAAACCAAAGTTAAGACGTACTTGCAGCTCTAGGTACTGGTTAGAATTATAGTATTCATTCTGGAGCTGCAGGTTATTGTTTTGGAGTGTCTGGATAAGATTTTCCTGTTTGGCTGTAGCAATCTGCTTTTGCAGATTATAATTCATGTTGATAGCCTTAACCCCACTCCAACTTATAAGCAACACAATAATCACGAATAACACCTGTCCAGCAAAACGAATATCCCGCAAACGATAGACAAAGTCGGTAATATAAGCTTTTATATAATCTGTATTTATTTTCATCGCTTAGTTATATTATATAACCGCCACCTCATCTGGTATACTCCTTAAAGTAGTGCTGGGTCTTTAATCCTAAACGGGGATGTAGCTCAGTGGTTAGAGCAGTCGGCTCATAACCGATTGGTCGCTGGTTCAAGTCCAGCCATCCCCACCACTCAGACATTTATTATACTTCTGGCTTGAAAATCTCTGACTCTATCTAGCATATCGTCAATCGTTTTAGCCTCAGCAATTTGTTCTCTGAGTGCCTTAGCTCCATCAAAGCCATTGATATATATTTTGGCATACTTGTTTAACCTGCCGGCGGCTTTGTCCGGCTCGGGGGACCATTGCTTGTATAAATTGAGATGCTTTATGAATAATCCTGTTCGCTCTAAATAATCTAACTTTTCCCATGGGCTTTCGGATGCAAATACATACGGGTCATGGAACACTCCTCGACCAATCATTACACCGTCAATACCATACTTGCTCGCCAACTGAAGCCCCTGAGAATACGACATAATATCCCCGTTGGCTACCAGTAAAGTATCTGGAGATAGCATGTCGCGTTTTTGCTTGATCCAGATAAGTTCGTCGTAATGGGCGTTAACCAAACTCATTTCCTTCTTAGTTCTAAGATGAACGCTCAGCATGGCTAGGTCCTGAGCGAAGAGGAAATCAAACCAGTCCGGCTCTATCACGTTGTATCCCAATCTGGTCTTAACGCTAAGCGGCAATCTGCCTGCCAGTCCAGCTTGAGTAGCCTGAATTATGTCTTGTGCCAGTTCATGGTTGTTAATTAGCGCTGAACAGGCTCCGGTCTTAACCACGTCCTTGGCCGGGCAACCCATATTAAGATCGACGCCGGCAAAATTAGACCCAAGCCCCAACTCGGCCGCCAACTCACCAGAAGCAATCTGATCAGCTACACTTCTGAAATTATTCGGATTAATGCCCCAAATATGAGCAATGAGTGATGGCTCGGATTCGGCGCGGTCAAGCTTAGTAAGAATGTGGGGCCGACCAGGGCTCATTAATCCATCAACGTTAACAAACTCGCTAAAGTTAATATCTGGTGGAGCACAAGCGGCAATTAAACGCCTGAAAACCGTATCGGTGACATCGTCCATTGGCGCCAATACAAAGAAAGGCCTGGGTAAATCTTGAAACATACGTTAATAGATTATATAACAGTTTAAATTATTCCCAACGGAAAAGCCGGAACGCGATCGCGTAAACAATAACTATCCAGACTGTGATAAGGCCTATTTGGGGTGCAATTTGCACCAAACTGTAACCAGCAGTCGTTAGTAGTCTGGCTCCGTCAATAACTGGAGTCAAGGGTAGATAACCGGTAAGAGCTTGTAGCCAGTGTGGCATTAAATAACGCGGAAAGAAGGTACCGGACAAAAACATCATCGGAAAAACCACAATATTGGCCAGCGGAGCGGCTTGACGTTCGTTCTTTGCCCAACCGCCAATCGCTAAACCTATGCCTAAGATAGCAATTATCGAATAGGCCATAAATAGCCCAATCGATAAATAATTTCCGGTAACTTTAAGATGGAACACGAAGATGGCAAACATAAACATAACAAATAAGGACACTAGCCCGGTAATAGCCTGTGCGATCATAGTAGCCGTAAAATATTGCCACACTTTTAATGGCGTGGTATGCAAACGCCGCAATATACCCTGTTTCTTGAGTTCAGGAAAAACATTTACCGGACCAAAGATACCAATACCAATAATCGAAAATCCCAGTAGACCGGCAAAAGTATAGTCGAAAGTGGTCAGGCTTTTTTTAGTGGTAGCCCGAGAAACAACCTTTAGCGGGCCGGTGTAGTTAACAAAGTGCCGGTTAACAATGTTAAATTCGGCCGTTAATAGCGCCGCCAAGGTCTGCCCGGCCTGAACGTTATTAAGCGTGTAGTAGACTGCAGCTGTACCTTGCGGACGATTATTGACCAGTGCACCGAAATTAGACGGCAAAATAATCAGACCGTCCAATTGGTTCTCGTCCATCATGTTATGAGCTTCAGCAACCGTCACAATGGTCTTGTCGACTTTAAAGGTCGACGAGGAATTGATTAGTTTTTCAGCCTGAGCAGCCAACTGGGTATGTGAGTTGTTTATAACCGCTACGCTTAGGTGGGTATTGGCAGATTGTGAGCTGAAACTTCCGAATACGAATAAAAATATGACAGGAAATAGCACGCCAAAAAATAATGCCAGACGGTCTCTGAAAAAACGTTTAGTGGCCAGCACCGAAAAAACGTATACGGTGTAGAGTTTTCCTTTCATGACTTAATCCCGTAATGCCTTTCCGGTCAGATCGATGAATACATCCTCCAGATTAGCCTGTTCGACTTTTTGATTCTTCTTAAAACCGTTTGCCAGCAGCCGTTGAATGAGTTTTTGGGGGGTGTCCATGGCAATAATCTTACCCTTGTCCATGATCGCCACTCGATCGCAGAGTATCTCAGCCTCGTCCATATAGTGCGTGGTTATAATGACCGTTACACCTCTTTTTTGCACCATACGCGTCAGATCCCAAAGATTACGCCTGGCTTGCGGATCTAATCCTGTCGTCGGCTCATCCATAAAGAAGACCTTTGGATCGTGCACCAAGGCTGCCGCAATACTTAACCTCTGGCGCTGACCACCAGACAGTTGCTCAGCGTAAGCATCAGCCTTATTAAGCAGATCAACCTCTTCTAAGAATTGTTTAGCATTAACCTTTTCGCCGTACGCCGCACTAAACATAGTAATAATCTCACTCAGCTTCTGTTTGTCCTGGAAAGCGGCCGTTTGCGGCTGAACACCTATAACCCGCTTAATCTTTTCCGGGTACTTAGCTACATCGATGCCATCAATCACAATATTGCCTCCGTCTATCGGGCGCAGGGTTTCCATCATTTCAAGAGTCGTCGTTTTGCCAGCACCGTTGGGACCAAGAATGCCAAAAACTTCACCCTTAAAAACCTCAAAGGTAATGCCGTCAACCACCGGCTTATCGTCATATAGCTTGGTTAGGTTGGAGACTCTTACAATCGGCTTAGACATAACAGGCAGTATAAAGATTTTGAGCTAAAAATAAAAACTATCGGTAATACCGATAGTTCTTATGGTGACAATCGTGCTATAAAGCGACTATTTGCGCTTGACAGTAAGAAAACCGTTACGTGGGTTTTCGTTAACTTCACGGTCACTTGGCAGGTCGGTTGCTTCTGGCCTTTTATCTTTGCTGAAATAATAGATAGTTTGCTCTTTACCACCGCGAAGAGTAACTTTCTTCGAGTTTAGGTGGTAAGTAACACCTTTTGAGTTTGTGTGCTGGTATGCCATTGTACGATACCTCTCCCTCTTAATAAGTTGTTGGTACCCCTAACATACTCTTTAGCGTTTTCATTTGTCAATATTTTATTAATTTAATACCTGTACCTGTTGCTTACAAGCGGCCAGTATATTACACTAATCTGGTAACCATAAACTTATTAATAGGTGGAGAGAAAACAGATATGGATTTTTCAAATCGAGGCCCGCAACAGCCGATTCATCCCAACCCGCAGTTTAATGCTGCGCCTCAACCCCGGATTAAATCAGTAGTAAAAAAACCAACAGCATTAGTCAAGTGGGGTACCTTAGGCGTTGGCGCTGTAATAGCGATTATGTTAATCGCTTTAATTGCTGTTGTCAGCTTTTCGGGCACAAAATCTCAAGGCGACTATATTTATACCAATAAACTGCAAGCGGTATTCTTAAACACCGGTCAGGTTTACTTCGGTAACATTAAGGTTATAAATTCACAGTATTTAGTACTGCAAAACATTTATTACTTGCAAACCAACAATTCTAGCTCAGGCTCAACTGCCACCACTAGTAGTTCAAATTCAAATGTATCCTTGGTCAAGCTAGGTTGTGAGTTGCATGCTCCATACGACCAGATGGTTATAAACATGGGTCAGGTTACATTCTGGGAAAATCTGCAAAGCACCGGTCAGGTAGCCAAAGCTGTCGCTCAGTACCAGAAACAGTATCCGCATGGCCAGCAATGTAGCAATACCGGCAGTGTATCATCAAGCCAGAGCGCACCGGCTGCTTCATCAACCACCGCTCCAACAGCAACAGCACCATCGTCATCGATAACTCCTGCTACCACCACTAAGAAGCCTTAGCAGATAGTTTCGAACATAGCGCTCTACACCCCCTACACCTAAAAGGGGGTGTATTGTTAATTACCCAGTAGCTTACCGCTCAAACGCACCATAAACAACACAGCCGAGATCATAAAACTCAGGACAGTCAGTAGCAGTGTCCATCCAGCCAGATCAGGACTCCAGCTAGGAGATATAAAGTCAAACTCATAAAGCGCAGTCGGGATATTGGGCATCGAAGCGCCGTGACTGCTCACATACTGTTCAATACAGGGCGCTCGATTACGGCCAGAAAAGTCGATCGAGTCGATCTTCTGACAATATGCTTGGGCTGATGTATACAAACCAGCGTTAGTTAATGCAACTCGTTGCTCCTCAGCTTGCACAAGTCTTTCATAGGTGTATTGCAACTGGATAGGTGGATAAACCGAGCCGTTCCCCGTCGACAATTCCGTATTCATATGTGCAACAACGTAAGCTTGCAGACTATTGAGTGCTTGTTGAACATTGCCATTATTCTTGTCTGCCTGGTAGAGAGCGGACCTCAGTTGCTGCGTGTGCTCATTGTTATGGCGCAG
>JAJYIP010000027.1 GCA_021790005.1 bacterium | reverse complement strand
AAGGTTATTAACGAATATGTCAAAAATTATAGGTATAGATTTAGGAACAACTAACTCAGCCATGGCAGTTATGCAGGCCGGCAAGCCTGAGATTATAGCCAACAGTGAAGGTAACCGTACGACTCCTTCAGTTGTTGCGGTCAATAAAAACGGTGAGCGTCTGGTTGGACAAATTGCCCGACGCCAACAAGTTACTAATTCCAAGAATACAATCTACGAAGTTAAGCGTTTAATTGGGCGCAACTTTAACGATTCCGAAGTTCAACGCGATCTCAAGTTGTTGGGTTATGAGATTAAAAAAAGCGGCAATGGCGTTAAAGTCGTCATGGCTGACAAGGAATACAGTCCGGAAGAGATTAGTGCGATGATTTTATCTAAGCTCAAGGCCGACGCTGAGGCTTTTTTGGGTGATAAAGTCAACGAGGCCGTAATTACCGTACCGGCATATTTTGATGACAGTCAACGACAGGCTACAAAAGATGCTGGTAAGATAGCTGGACTAGAGGTAAAGCGAATTATTAATGAGCCGACTGCCGCCGCTCTGGCCTACGGTTTGGACAAAGAAGGCAAAACCGATGAAAAGATTGCCGTTTACGACCTAGGTGGTGGTACGTTCGACGTGTCCATACTTGAACTAGGCGACGGTGTTTTTGAGGTTAAAAGCACTAATGGAGATACTCACCTAGGCGGAGCTGACTTTGACAGGGTTATAGTCAATTATTTTGTCGATGAGTTTAAAAAAGAGTCTGGTATAGACATAGCCGATGACAAGTCGGCAATGCAAAGGCTACGCGATGAAGCTGAAAAGGCAAAGATTGAACTCTCGACTGCTCAAGAAGTCGATATTAACCTGCCCTTTTTAACCGCCGACGCCGAAGGGCCTAAGCATTTTGAACATAAACTGACCCGCGCTAAACTTGAAAGTTTGGTAGCCGAGCTTATTGATAAGACTCAGGAACCATGCGAGAAAGCCTTGAAAGATGCCGGTCTTAAGGCCAGTGATATCGATGCCGTTGTTTTAGTTGGTGGTATGACACGTATGCCTGCAGTTCAGGAAAAGGTAAAGAAGATATTTGGTAAAGATCCGATGAAGGGTGTCAATCCTGATGAGGTTGTGGCAGTTGGGGCGGCTATCCAGGGCGGTGTTCTACAGGGTGACGTCAAAGATGTTCTCCTATTGGACGTTACGCCGCTAAGCCTGGGCATTGAAACTATGGGCGGAGTAATGACTAAACTGATTGAGCGCAACACCACTATCCCGACATCCAAGAGTGAAGTCTTTTCAACTGCTGCTGACAATCAGCCGCAAGTTGAAATCCATGTTGCTCAGGGTGAGCGTGAAATGATAGAGGGGAACAAGAGCCTAGGGCGCTTCATTCTAGATGGTATTCCACCTTCGCCTAGAGGTATTCCGCAAATTGAGGTTACCTTTAATATTGACGCTAACGGAATCCTAAATGTTACCGCCAAGGATAAGGGTACCGGTAAAGAGCAGAGCATAACGATTAGTGGCTCGGGTAATCTTGACAAGACAGAGGTTGAGCGCATGGCTAAGGAAGCTGAAGTGCATGCCGAGGAAGACAAAGACCGTAAAGCCAGCGTTGAAGCCAGAAATATGCTCGACAGTGCTATTTACCAAGCCCACAAATTAGTCAATGACAACAAGGATAAGCTTAGCGATGAAGACGCCAAAACTTTGAATGAAGCTATTGATACGGCTAAGAAGACTTTATCCGACGAGAAGGCCGATAAGACGACCATTGAGGCAGCCGCCAAAACGTTGAATGATGTCATGATGCCAATTGGAGCCAAATTGTATGAGAAAGCATCGGCTGATAACACAACAAAAGCGGAAGATGACCAAGCTAAAGATGGACCGATTGAAGGTGAAGTTGTTGACGAGAAAGCCGACAAAAAAGAAGAATAATCTCCCGTTCACAGAGTCTTGCCCTAGCTCTGGTGGTACAATACGACTTTAAAGAAGGTAGCTTATATGGCCCAACGTGATTACTACGAAATACTAGGTGTTTCCAAGGATGCATCTGCGGATGAAATTAAGAAATCTTTTCGGCGCGCGGCCATTGAGCACCATCCTGACCGTGGTGGTGATGAAGCTAAATTTAAAGAGATTAATGAAGCTTATGAGATATTGAAAGATCCAGCCAAGCGACAAAGGTATGATCAGTTTGGTCATGCTGGTGTCGGTGGTAATCAAGGCGGTGGTAGTGGTTTTGGCGGTTTTGACGGCTACCAGAACGTTAACTTTGACTTCGGTGATCTGGGTCTAGGAGATATTTTCAGTAGTTTTTTCGGTGGTGGTTCGGCTCACTCGCAGCAACCAAATCGGGGTCGGGATATTGAAACCAAGGTTGAGATAGATTTTGAACAGGCTATTTTTGGCACGGAAGTCGAACTAAGTCTTAATCTTGAAGATACTTGTGATCATTGTAAAGGCACGACTGCTGAACCGGGACATGATTTAAAAACATGTGCAACTTGTGGTGGGAGCGGTCAGGTTGTTAGGGTGACAAGAACAGTATTTGGCAATATTCAGCAAGCTAGTGTCTGTCCAACTTGTCATGGACGCGGTAAAATTCCCGAAAAAGTATGTAGTGTTTGCCACGGTAAGGGTACTCAGGTTAAGCGTCAAAAGATTAATTTGAAAATACCAGCCGGTATTGACGATGGGGCTACGATTCGTTTACGTGAACATGGCGCAGCAATTGCTGGCGGGTCAAAAGGTGATTTATACGTTAACATCCGAGTTAAGCCTCACAAGCAGCTAACGCGAGAAGGTGACTTAATTCTTAGCGACGAGCATATTGATATAGTAACGGCTGCGCTGGGGGGTGAAATAGAAGTGAATACGGTTGATGGCCCGGTAACCATGAAGATACCGGCTGGTACGCAAAGCCATAGCGACTTTAAGCTGTCTAGCCACGGTGTTCCACATATGCGAGGTAATACTCGTGGCGCCCATATTGTAACCGTTATAGTTGATACTCCAACCAGGCTAAACAAACAGCAGCAAGACCTATTAAAAGACCTGGCCGCTTTAAATAATACTAATGATAAGCGAAGTTTTTGGCGCTAGTATTGCTAAAGCTTCAATAAAGTACTATTAATTATGTTGAATGTCTTTAAAAATAAACAATCAAGATGGGTTTATCCCGCTATTAATAACTATACTGTTGATTGTTATATTGATTATTTATCTGGCTTATATGCGCGTACACTCACATTACATGATCAAGTTGTGAGAGGGGTAGTAACATGAGTGCTCAACCAATGGCGCATCTTGGCACCAAAGAGCTGATAGGTTTACCGGAGTACGGTATTAACGGCGTACCGGCTAAAATCGATACCGGCGCCGACAGTTCGGCTATTTGGGCTAGTCAAATAACTGAGCAGGAGGGCGAGTTAAGCTTTGTGCTGTTTGGGCCAGCGTCACCTCATTACAAGGGACAGGTTATACGAACTCGCCAGTATTCGATTGTGCAGGTAAAAAATTCGTTTGGACATCAGGAGCACAGGTATAAGGTTAACTTGAAAATCAGGATGGCTGACCGCAATATAAAGGTGCGCATTACCTTGGCGAATCGTTCCAGTAATCGTTATCCGGTGTTGATCGGCCGGAGAACCATAAAAGGTAAGTTTTTAGTCGATGTATCTAAACATAATTTGTCTAAAACTACACAGAGTCTACTCTTCTTATACAGCGACGGCATTAATTCGCCGACGGATTTTTTTCAATACGCCCAAAAAGAAGGCTTGGAAATCATTGGCGCCAAATACGACGATCTGATTTTTCGAACTGGTAAAACTAACAAAATTACCATCGCATCGAATGGTGAAGACCTAGCTAATTTTGCAATGGTTTATTTCAATAGAACCGGACCGCATAGAGGTAGTGGACATATCGCTTCTGCTATAGCCAAATATATAGAAGCTAGGAATGTAGATTTCATTGATGAATCAGTAGTTTACGATCAGGATCCGTCCAAATTGCATCAATATATTGTTTTAACGGACAATAAAATAAACATCCCAAGGACCATATTCATGTATCCCGCAAAATTGGCTGAAAATTATGAAATGATTGTTAAAGAACTCGGACTGCCGTTTATTCTTAAAGATGATCTTGGCAAGCGTAGTCGACACAAATATTTTATTGACGATAAGGCAGATTTTGACAGAGCTATCACTTTGGCTGGTGAGGCGCAGGTTTGGTTATTAGCCCAGCGCTATATAGACAACGACAGTAATTACCGACTTTTGGTCATGGGTGGCAGGGTAGAAGCTGTCATTAAGCGCAGTCAAGACGGTAATAAAAAAAAGTTGGGTCTTCAGACCCTAGCCAAGCTGTCTGATTTGCCTGATGAATTGGTGAATGACGCCGTAGCCGCCGCCAGATTATTAAAGTTGCAAATAGCTGGCGTAGATGTAATGCAAGACAAATCTACCAAATTATGGTATTGTCTTGAGGTTAATAAATCTCCCCAAATATATAGCGGGCAATTTATTGACCATAAACAAGCAGGACTACTTAGATATTTAAAACGCCGATTGAATGATTAAAATAATTTAAAAAGCTAGTAGGTTAATTATGAATATTGCGATTTTATCCAAAGGTCCAGGTAACTATTCGACAAAGCGACTTATAGAAGAAGCGAAACTACGCGGTCATAACGTCAGAGTTATAAACTATGCCAAATGTTTTGTAACACTTGAACCCAACAACCCGATAGTTAACTACGGTGGTGAATCAGTCAAAGACATAGACGCGATTATTCCTAGAATTGCAGCTAATTTAACCATGTATGGTTCGTCTATAGTCCGCCAATTTGAAATGCAGAATGTGTTTACGACAACCAGTTCGATTGCGATTGTTCGCTCTCGAGATAAATTGCGCAGTATGCAGTTACTAGCTAAAGCGGGTGTGGGTATCCCGAAAAGTGTTTTTGCTCGTGAGACCGCTGACTACGAAGGCGTCTTGGAACAAGTCGGTGGTGCCCCAGTAATTATAAAGGTTGCCAGAGGCACTCATGGCCAAGGCGTGGTTTTAGCCGAAACCAGAAAAGCGGCTCTGGCTGTAATGCAGGCCTTTAATGTAGAGGGTGTCAACTTTTTGGTACAAGAGTTTGTGGCAGAGAGTCGTGGTGAAGATATCCGAGCATTCGTGGTTAATGGTAAGGTGGTCGCAAGTATGATGCGCAAGGCTTCGGATGAAGATTTCAGGTCAAACCTTCATCAGGGAGGTCAGGGTAGCATTGTCAAATTAACGGATGAAGAACGTCGTACGGCTCAAAAGGCGGCCAAAACGATGGGATTAACCATTGCTGGCGTAGATTTACTGAGAAGCGATCGCGGCCCATTAGTATTAGAAGTTAATTCGTCACCAGGCTTTGGAATAGAGAAAGTTACTGGCCGCAATGTGGCCGCCAGTATCATTGAGTACACCGAACACTCAGCTAAGACCGGTCGACGCAAAGATAAAGTCGGAGCTTAAAAGCAAATTGTTCGTGCTATAGTCATAGGTGGGTATGTCTTTAGGATTAATCTGGCTGGCAACAATCTTACTCATTCCGGTAATCGGCCTATATGTCCTAAGAGTTAACGCCGTACCGGTTTATTTAGCTTTATGTCTGGGTTATGTGGCAATGGTTTTTGGTGCTGGCAATGCTAACCTGCTGGTTACTCAAGGCAGCCGACTATTGCCTGCCAATACCAGTATAAATCTCATATTTTTAGTCTTACCGGCCATAGTCACGACAGTATTGTCCATCCGCTCAGCTAAAGGCAAAAACCGTATCATTAATCTTTTGCCGTCTATAGCATTGGGCTTTGCAGCGGTCATCTTAATTACGCCGCAATTACCAAAAACGCTAGCCAGTTCGATATACTCGACCGGATATTGGTCGACGATTAAATCCTATGAAACGACTATAATGCTGTTCAGTTCGTTAGTAATTTTGATTTTCCTATGGCTAAGTCTAAAAAACTTTAAGCCGTCAAAGCACAGAAATAAAGACTAATTCTTTTTCCTGCGTTTGCGAATTACATCACCTCCACCGTCCAGGAGTTTTTGTTTTGCGCGGCTTATATTACCGCTATTATCTCCATCTTCTAATACTTTCACTAGAAGTTGTTTATTGCCCAGAGTTAGCTTGAAGTATGACCCATCGCCTCGGTTGATTGTTACCATGCTTATGTCTTTTTCGGTTCTGCCTGAAGGCAAACGACCAAGTCTGAGGTATGTTTCCCGTCCTCCGCCGAGGCTTCCATAAGGATCTTCTCTAGAATTATAAAATTTTTCGATTTCTTCCGGGGATAGTTCTTTATTTTCCGGCTGAACGTTCCCGGAGGGGTCTGTATCTTGTTCTTTTGTGTTAGTTACTTGTTGATTTAAGGATTCTCTGATAAGTGCAATCCTCCCAGCATTAGAAATAACGGTGTCGGCGAGATTGCTATTTGTTTCAGGGGAAGCAGGGCTATCCTCTTCTTTGTTCCATAGCCTAAGCTGTCCTTCTAGATATTCGTTTTCCGATGTCATAAGTATACATTATAACAAAAAAGACTATAATACAAGTACCCTTTACTAGACGATAATCAACTAATGTAATTAAATATTGTTAGTGCCACGAAAATCAAAGATAGATTTATTAAATGCAATTAACCCATCCAACGCCGGTTTGGGTGCTTCTGTTTTGATGTATGACCGTATAAACCCCGCTTTTCAGGAATATAAATACGCAAGACGTCAGATATACTCTAATTTTTTAAAGACGATGCCGGATAGCATTGAGGAAGATGAAGCTGTTAATGACATTGAAGATGCCGAGCTACTCAGAAGTTCTTACATGGCTATTCACTCTCACCGGAATGACAGAAATAAATGGGCTGAAAGATTTACGCAAATATCTAGAAAGTTATATGGAGAACCCGATCCGTCACTGGCAACCAGCTTACTGACTGAAGAGCTGCGATTTGCCAAAAGCCTAATTAACGATCAATACGTTTCGCAAAAAGCAGTCAAATTGCTCATAGATACATTCAGTCCTATTGTCGAGACCGGATTAAAAAATTACGGTTACTACTCAGCTCCAATTATCTCCGATCATGCCACTTATGCAATTAGACATTACGGAAGTTTCGTGCAGCGCCGTTACAGACCAATTTTTGATCTCGTTGATTTATCTAACAAAGCGTCATTTTCAACGCGTGATTTATTTGTGCTTTTTGACAGTGCGCTTAATTGGATGAAGCAAAATGATGATCCCGATTGGTGCAAATGGAAAGTAGTAATATCTAATGGCACATCTGTTTATGTTGTCGTCAGAAAAAAACAGATAAATATAGGCAGCCGGCGTGGCCGGGTCACCATTCAAGAGGCTAAGGGATTATTAGCCCATGAGTTATTGGTACATGCTATGCGCGGTAAGAACGGTTATAAGACGGGCAATCGGATGCTGGCAATCGGACTTCCTGGTTATTTGCACTCTGAAGAGGGACTTGGTGTTTTGCATGAAATGGCAGTTAATAATAACCTACCGGACAAAGCTCGAGATCGTTATTTAGATATTGCTTTGGCGCTCGGCACAATTGATGGTGTTGAGCGGCCACGCAGTCAGTTGTTTCGTCTAACCTACGCCAGGCATCTAACTAGAGCCCAGGCGTTAAATCATGACCCTCAGGTCATCAATGACATTAAGCCCAGAGTATGGGCTCATATCGATAGGATCTATAGAGGAGGAAAGGGTTTTGGAAGAGCCAGCCAACAAGCCGTATTTACTAAAGATATTATTTATTTTGATGGTTTTATTGCAATGTCCGACTATATAGTCCGCCGAATATATAAAGGCGATTTGCCGGAAGTCATATTTAACTACCTCTCATCCGCTAAATTTGATCCCAATAATCCACGGCATACAAGGTTAATCTCTCAGGACATAGATAATTATGTACAATAAAAATATGAAAAGCACAGTTATACAGTTATCTATGAAGAGGACCCTGAAGGTGGTTACATTGCTTCCGTGCTTATAAAGGATTTTTTGAAATCGTTATAGTTACTAGTTGAAATCTACCAAAAACACCCACGTCTATTTTAGTAATCTTATTTCTAGCAATTGATTAATCTTGGCAAAATAGTTTAGTTTTTGCGCATTAGGACATACATAGAGGCGTACCGGTCAGTCTTTTTCTAAATCCCGATCTTGCATGATTAATATCGGCAGTAGAATGAAGATTTATCCATGAGTCCATCGACGCACCCATCGTTATTAATGGCCTGTAGGATAACTTGGCTTACACCTAGGATTCAATCACCTTTATAAATTTGTTAAAACTAATTATTTTTA
>JAJYIP010000026.1 GCA_021790005.1 bacterium | reverse complement strand
CTGAAGGAGTCGTACGGTTACCTTCACTGTTGGCTATAATCTCAGGCTTGCCGGCCTGCATAACTGCCATGGCTGAGTTAGTTGTTCCTAAATCTATACCTATAATTTTTGACATATTCGTTAATACCCTTTCCTGTTAGCAACTATTAAGTAAGAGTGCTAATGACAATTCTATCTTAGGCAATTGGCACTCATGTGTCAAGAGTGCCAAGAAACTTTTTCTTATCTGGTTACCACATTAACCATAGCGTGACGAATAACTTCGTCGCCGAGTTTATAGCCGGCTTGCAATTCTTCGCTGACAAACTCCTTTTGTCCTCCAGCCGAGTCATCCAGATGTACGGCTTCGTGATAATTAGGGTCGAATTCCTCGTTAACAGTCTTAATGCGTTCAATGCCTAAATCCGTAAACACCTTATCGAACTGTTTTAAAACTGCTTGTATACCTTTGACATAATCATTGTTGACCAAATCGTCGGGTACATGCTTTAGTGAGCGCTCAAGACTGTCTATGGCCGGCAGCAGCTCCCGTATGGTCATGACCTTCACCAACTGACGGGCACTAGACAATGCCAAGTCGTGCTGACGTCTGAGATTAACCGAATCAGCCCGTTCCCTTTGCAGGGCTTCGGTTAAATCATTAATGGTCTGCTGTGCACGAACCAATTGATCGCTAGATAAATCAAGCTTGGCCGAGTGTTTTTTATCTGTCATATAAGGTCTCCTCTAATTCCTGTCCGGCTCGACTGACCAGGTGCATAACATCACGATACTGTTGACGGGTTGGTCCTAGAATACCGATATAGCTATTGTCACTGAAAGAACTGCGGAAACGACTGATGATCAGGCTGGCGCCAGCACTACGACCGATTGGGTTTTCTCGGCCAATGTATACGTTCAAGGGTTGGTTTGGTGCCGTCTCCCTCAACCACGGCTCAAGGTTATCTAGCAACTGCGCTACTTGCCTAACTTGTTGGCCACCAATAAATTCCGGCTGTCCAAACAAATTGCTAAGGCCACTTATGTATAGCTGATTCCCGATGGTAGCCAAGCCAAGATTATGGGTCAACTCTACTAAAGTATCGACGGCGTTTCTTATAATTCTTTCCGGCACGCCGCCTTCGTGCACCCTGACCGCCAAAGCCCGTTCGTCGCGACGCTCTAAATCTTCGTTCGTTAACTGGTTTTCGTTAAGCTCGTTAACGTAATAGCGGTATCCCTTGTCCGTCGGAACACGGCCAGCACTGGTGTGTGGTTGCGAGATATAACCTAAACGCTCCAGTTCGGCCATTTCGGCCCTGATAGTGGCAGATGAAACATTGAAAGCTTTAGCTAATAAATTAGAACCAACCGGACTGGCCACTTCTGCATACTGCTCAACAATGGCTTTTAAAAGTTGACTTTGTCGTTCACTCATCATGGCTATCTACCGTCTAAATATACTGTTTAATTACTAGCCATTCTAACTTCTTAGCACTCTTCAGTCAAGAGTGCTAAGAGTTTATAGCCAGCCTGTTAAGATATTCGCGCGTTCGTAAAAGCAATTCATTGGCAAGCACCACTCCCTGATCGTGGTCACTAGAATCAACACCCTTAATGATATTATCGACAGATTTAACGGCTGTGCTGAGGTTATCGTTGATGACAATACGCGCGGTTTTGATTTTAAGTGCATCTTGAAATATTCTGGTCCCGGTATTGAGACGACGCACCATCTCGCTTTGGGATATGGCACCGCGGTTTTGTAATCGCCCTATCCAGACATCAAAAGACGGTGGCAGAATAAATATGCCGACCGTGTCAGGCTTAAGTCTAAGAATATTCTTAAATCCACCAATCTCAACTTCAGTGATAGCTATCTTGCCAGCTTGATATGCTTTTTTGAGTTCTCTAATACTTATGCCGGAAACTTGTTGGTTGTGAATGATTTCAGCTTCCAGGAAATTACCGGCTTTTAGATCTTTTAAAAAATCGCTTTCACGTCTAAACCAATAGTTGACACCAGCCACTTCCATGACGCCATTGTTAGTGCGGGGTTGGCGCGTTGTATCTGAGACTATATAGCTATAGTCGCCACTATTAAGCAGATGATCAATGATAGTATTGCGACCGGATCCTGATGGACCGCCTAATATAACCAGGTGCATGTCGGACAAAAGCTTTGCCGCTGCATTACTTAACCTATAATCAGCCAGGACGGTCTCAAACGCCTGCCGGTACTCAAGTTGGTTCATGGGCATATATTACAGATTGCAAGTTAGCTTCGCAAACCTAATCGTCGGATCGGCGCATCATTACAAAGAACGCTTCGGCTGGAATATCTACTTTACCAAAGCGTTTTAACCGTCGCTTGCCACGTTTTTGCTTTTCCAAAACCTTACGCTTTCTACTCACGTCACCACCATACAAGCCAGTCGTGACGTCTTTTCTAAATGCAGATATGTCTTCACGGGCAATAATCTTACCGTTAATCGCCGCTTGGATTGCGACTTTAAAATTCTGCCTTGGAATAATATCTTTCAGCTTAGCAACCGTTTCCCTGCCAAGAGACAGAGCCTCACTTCTATGCACCATAATGGAAAGGGCATCGATAGTTTCGTTGGCCACCAAAAAGTCCAACCTGACAAGATCCTCTGCCCGATAATCAGACAACTCGTAATTAAACGAGCCATAACCACTGGTTAAACTCTTTAGTTGGTCATAAAAGTCGGTCAGAAGATTGGCCAACGGCGCCTCAAAACTAATCAAGGCCTGATCTTCGACATAACTTAAGTTGGATTGACGGCCACGTTTTTGAGCAATTAACTGCAGCACCGGTCCGATATATTGCTTGGGTAAAATTATCTCTCCTTTTATCCATGGTTCGCGAATTTCTTTGATCATGGTTGGATCTGGTAGATCGGAGGCACTTTTAATATCCAGCTCTTCCTGGTTATTCAAAACCACGTGGTAATCAGTCGAAGGGTTGGTAACAACAAGCTCGAGATCATACTCCCGCTCCAAACGTTCCCGGATAATTTCAAGATGTAATAAACCCAAAAAGCCAATTCGAATGCCGAAGCCAAGCACCGGTGAATTCTCCGGAGCAAACTGCAGGGCTGAATCGTTAAGCGACAGCTTGGCAACTGCATCTTTCAACGCCTGATAGTCTTCATTGCTTTCAGGAAAAAAACCAGCGTACACAAACGGCAGAACTTCTTTGTATCCCGACAGTGGGGATTCGGCCGGCAACCGACCAGACGTAACCGTATCGCCGACATGTGCCTCACGCGAAGTTTTCAGGTTAGTAACGATGTAGCCTATTTCACCAGCCATCAGCTTGTAACCTGGCGTTAGATTGGGAGTTAATGAACCAACCTCAAGCGCTAAGCCATCGGCTCCAGAAGCCATCATGTGAATCGGATCGTTTTTTGTAAGCACACCGTCAACCACCCGGACATACAAAATTACACCCCGGTAATCATCGAAATAACTGTCAAAGATTAAAGCCCGAGTTGCTTGTTCCGATCCTCTAGCTGGAGCCGGCACATCGCTTATGACTCGGTCCAAAACAGCTTCAACCCCCTGACCAGTTTTAGCTGATATAGGCAGAATGTCTTCTAATTTACAGCCCAGTAGGCTGACGATTTCAGCTCCAACCCTGTCAACATCGGCGGCCGGAAGATCTATCTTATTAAGTACCGGTACAATCGTTAGGTTGGCAGCAATCGCTAAATAGACATTGGCCAAAGTTTGAGCTTGAATACCTTGAGTTGCATCCACTACTAAAAGCGCACCTTCACATGCCACCAAACTACGCGAAACTTCATAACTAAAATCTACATGACCGGGCGTATCGATAAGGTTTAATTCATAGTCCTTGTACCTCATTCTGACCGGCGCCAGTTTGATAGTTATACCCTTCTCTCGTTCCAGATCCATCTTGTCCAGTAACTGATCTTTCATATCTCGCCGTGAAACCGTACCGGTGATTTCAAGCAAACGATCGGCCAGCGTCGATTTACCATGATCAATATGAGCAATAATACAAAAGTTTCGTATCCGTGTTTGATCCATATCCTGCAATTATATCCAAACTTTCTAATTATTTGTTAACTAAGTCAAATCTATCTTTATCGGCTTGAGGGCAACCTTGCGCACGAAAGCCATAATCGGGCGGGCCTCTTCCAGATCAAACAAAGCCGAGACGACAATATGAACTAACATAGTAACTCCAGTAATCATGATTAGCTTACTGCCGAGTGTAATAATACCCTTATCCAGCAAGCCGAGGGGCAAGAAGGAGATCATGATAAAACCAGCCAGAACAGTAAAACCGGTTACCGAAGCTATCTTGACCACGCCCTGCCAAAAATTCCAGTCCAATAACTTGTGGTCCCTTATTAACATAATTACACTCAGGGTTATAACTTCCACAGCTGATACGATTGATTGCGCAATCGCCAGGCCGGCTACTCCATATGCGTTAGGTTTAGCTAAAGTAAAAGCTAAATAAATATTAAACGCTATCGTAAAAATGGACATGTACATGGGTGTACGAGTGTCTTTCTGCGCATAATACCAACGGGAGATAATTGCATATAGCACCCTGAAAAAGATGGCGATAGTTAGAAAGCCAAAGATGACGGAAATCTGTTCGTTACCCCTAGAGAAGATTAATCGCGCCAAATAACCACGGCAATAGTAACTAATTACTACAACTGGAGCGGCTAGCCAAATCATCACCCTGACTACCTTTAGAAAATCTTTACGGAATAAGTCCGGGCGACCCTGACTTAGCCTAGTATTAAGTTTAGGGAAAGCCGCTGTCGCAATGGTGGTACCGAGTAGCAAAATAGGTGCCGTACTTAACGTATAGGCGTTGTTGTAGTCTGAAATATTACCGCTACCCAAACCGCTGGCAATATGGGTTTCAACAATATCTTCAATTTGGTCCATTCCTTGATCCAAGGATCTTGGAGGTAGGTTTCTTAAGATTGAACGGAAGTCTTTGTTGCGCCATTCAATTTTAGGATGCCATGTAAAGTTTAGTCCTTGCAAACCGATCAGTACGACAATTAGCTGCAAGACTCCACCGACCAGCGCTCCGATACCCAGCCCCACCAACCCGATACTATTTCTGAAAATAAATATACTGGCAATAATCGACAGGTTGTAAAAAATTGGTGCTATAGCAAAAAAGAAAAACCTGCCCAATGTTTGTTGAACGCTAGTAATAATACCGGACATAGTAAACAATAATGGGTTGAAAGCCAGAAGGCGCATGATGTTGGTGGCATTGTCAAGCTGTTGTGGGGATAAACCAGGCGCCACGACGTCATGTACTAACGGTCGGGCAAACACTAGAATAACAATGCCCACGAAAATCATGAATATAATCAATAGGTTCATAAAACTCGAGGTCAATTCCCAAACTGCTTTACGACCGTTTTTATGCAAATAGTCGCTTAACACAGGCATGAAGGCAACACCCAGTGCACCGGCGGCTATAGTATAGAAGAACAGGTCAGGAATGGTGAAAGCCGCAAAATAAGCATCGGTACTATTCGGGCCAACCAGCGGGAAGTGCGAGTTAACCAGCTTGGTTCGTAAAAAACCAAGCAACTGACCAACAATTGACGTCGCAATTAAAAGCGTCGCTACATTAAAGATTGTCGATCGTTTTTTCTTCTGGTCGATAGATTGATCCATGCTTTACTGCTAGAAAATGTTGCTTTAACTTCAGTCAAGTATAGACCAGAGACGTCAACTCTTAAAGCACTTGGTAGATAGTTTGTAAAAACTAGTACAGTTCTGCGGACTTGGGCATCTTGGCGCCTTTGAGAATTTCTGCTACTTCATCGCTGTCAACGGTTTCTTTTTCAAGTAGTTTGGTTTTAAGAGCTTCGAGTTTATCTAGGTTGGATTTAATAACTAATCTAGCCCTGTCAGCAGCTTCAGTAATTAGGTTTTCGACTTCGGTATCTATAACTTTTGCCGTATCATCGGAGTATTCGCGCTCGTGTACCAGTCGATCAAGCATCATGCCGTCATCAACCTTAAACACCTGATTGCGCAATTGCTTTCCCATACCCTGATTTACAACCATATCTCTGGCTATCTCTGCGGCACTCTGTAGATCACTGCCAGCGCCGGTCGTAATACGATCAGTACCCAGAATAACCTCTTCGGCAATCCGTCCGCCCATACCCCTAGCCAATATGTCTTTGAACTGAACCAAGGAAACATAAACTTTATCCTCTGGGGGAATAAACCAGGTTACACCGCCGGTACCCCCTCTTGGTATAATGGTAACCTTGTGGACTGGGTCACTGTCCGGCAAAACATGACCAACCAAAGCATGTCCGGCCTCATGGTACGCGGTCGTGACTTTATCCGCTTCGGTCATAACTTTACTCTTACGCTCAGGACCTATGGCAACGCGTTCAAAAGCTTCGGTTACATCGCTTTGCGAGATCTCGTGATGGCTATTACGGGCAGCAATGATAGCTGATTCGTTAGCAATATTGGCAAGATCAGCACCCGAGCTACCAACAGTCTTAGCCGCCAAGCTATCCAAATCAACATTCTTAGCTAACGGTTTTTTAGTAAAATGTACTTTTAGTATCGCCTCACGATCCTTACGATCCGGCAAGCCAATGTTAACTCGGCGGTCAAAACGACCTGGTCGCAACAATGCCGGATCAAGCACGTCGGCGCGGTTGGTAGCCGCTAGAA
The DNA here is from genome assembly GCA_021790005.1 of bacterium. GTDB lineage: Bacteria > Patescibacteriota > Saccharimonadia > Saccharimonadales > UBA4665 > JAJZWH01. The sequence goes on along the minus strand of JAJYIP010000026.1, from coordinate 2,637 downwards.
CAATAACGTTTTGTCCCTGTTCAAATCCGTCCATCTCAACCAGTATTTGATTTAATGTTTGTTCACGCTCGTCATGTCCACCGCCCATACCTGAACCTCGGCGCCGGCCAACGGCGTCAATTTCATCGATAAATATAATACAAGGGGAATTCTTTTTAGCTTTGGCAAACAAATCACGTACACGACTGGCACCGACACCAACGAACATTTCCACAAATTCGGATCCGGAAATGCTAAAGAATGGTACGTTAGCTTCACCTGCAACTGCACGCGCCAACATCGTTTTACCGGTTCCTGGTGGGCCGACTAAAAGCACGCCTTTAGGAATTCTGGCACCAAGTGAGGCAAACTTTTTAGGATACTTTAGAAACTCAACCACTTCAGCCAAATCCTGCTTGGCCTCTTCAGATCCGGCAATATCCATAAAAGTAGCTTTGTCTTTTTCGTTACCGTATAATCTGGCACGGCTTTTACCGAAACTGAGAGCCTGATTACCTTGTCCCTGAGCACTACGCAGCATATAAAACAGAATGCCGGCCACAATTAGAACTGGGATAACGGACTCAGCAATAGTTAACCATGCCGATGACGAGGATGACTGCGGTTTATAGTTTATGGTCACCTTGTTATAGTTAAATCCTTCAGATTTAAGACTGCCGTTGGGATCAGAATAGGTCTTTAGCGAAGGTGTGCTTTGACCTTTCTTGGTGATATCTAGTTCATTGCCATTAACAGTAATGGTTGAGTATTTGCCAGCGTTGGCTTGACTTATGGCTTGGGTCAAAGGAATCGTCTTCAGGGTCGATGGCTGAGAATAGGCCGCCATAACTATAAGGACCAAAAGGACCAAAATAATCGCAAAGCCGACGTTTTTCAACCCGCGGTGCATATTGTTAGAATTTCGGTTCGGACGAATTGGTTTCTTGTCCATAGATCTCCTCATTATATATAGTTAAGCTGACTTTTGCTAGCGCTCTAATGTTGTGAGTGCCAGAAATTTCTTATCGATCAAAATGCTGGCATTGTCGTAAACATCAAGTCTGGTACCCGGCCGTTTGGTTTTAATAGCCAGGGTCAATCGCTCAATAGTCTTACGATCAAAGTTAATCAGATTATTGTCTCTAAGCCAATAGGCGATTAATTCTTTGCTCTCACTGAAACCAGTACCACTGATTATTTTACGCTCCAACTTGGCATCGGTTTTTACAAGACTACCGATTAATTCGTCCAGTTGTCGGTTAATATCGGCTTGGTGATCGATTAGCTCAATGAAGCGGTTTTTATCCGCTTCGCTTACTCTGGGCAATACATTATGCCGGATATAGTTTCTTAAATAACGGTCGTCGCTATTGGTACTATCCTCCCGCCAGCTTAAATTATGCTGATCGGCATATTCTTTGATTTCAGACTTGCTAAAAGCTAACAAGGGACGCTTAATCAATCCTGTTTCAGTTAAAGACGCCATCCCGCGCCGGCCACTGCCACGGATAAGATTAATGATCATGGTCTCCAAACGATCGTCACGATGATGGGCCGTGATAATGGCTTCGGCTTTTTTTATTTTCATTGTATGCATTAAGAATTCGTAGCGTGCCAATCTAGCCGTGGCTTCACTGGCTCGTGCACCAAGCCTACCTGCGCCGGCCACAAAATCTAATTCGTATGCATCGGCGATTGTGTTAACAAATTTTAGATCTTCAACACTATCGCTTCGAATGCCGTGGTCAAAATGCGCCACGATTAGTTTATATTTACCGGTTTTGACTAATATATTGAGTAAAGCCACAGAATCAACACCGCCACTTACAGCGACAACATAGGTACCCGGTTTTGGTAGATTTGCTCTCATCAAGTATTATTTTACTAAGGATTGAAGGTTATATGAAACACCTCTATTTTATGCGGCACGGTTTAAGTGTCATGAATCAACAAGGTATCTTCTCAAGCAGTAGCGACACGTCACTAGCAGAAGAGGGCATTATGCAATGCCATGAAGCCGCCAAGACCTTCAAGGGTATAAGGATTGACGCTATTATTACCTCGCCTCTAAAACGGGCTTATGATTCAGCACGCATCATCGCAGAAGACATCGGCTTTCCGGTCGATAAGATAATTGTCAGCGATTATCTGGTAGAACGTGATTTTGGACCACTGGAAGGCACGCAATACACTCGTAAACATAATCTTGACCAGATTGATGGAGTTGAACACAGCACATCAGTCATCGTCAGAGCCGAAGCAGCCATGCAACTAATTAACCAGCTCGATGCCGACACAGTATTTGTTGTTGGTCACGGCTCAATCGGCCGGGCCCTAAGGCATATAACCAATCCGGACCTTGACTACAGTAAGGCGACAGGCTTTAATAACGCCGAGGTCATTAAACTAATTTAAGGTTATAATAGACTGGTCGAAAGATGGCGGCGTAGCTCAGCTGGTTAGAGCACAGGACTCATAAGCCTGGGGTCAGTGGTTCAAGTCCACTCGCCGCTACCATTCTATAACATATTGCTATTGCATAAGTTCAGAAACATATTGGACTCCTAGCTAATAACAGTTAGGAGGATTAAGTGGCTCACGAGGGTGTATCTAAAACAGTCTTTATGTTTGGCTTTGTGACGGGTTATGCTCGTAAAG
>JAJYIP010000025.1 GCA_021790005.1 bacterium | reverse complement strand
GTTTAACTTCTTCTAGAGTGAAGCTTGCTTAAACAAATAAACACCACGCATTATTTCATTCCATCTATTAATTTCTTTAACTAACTCCCTATATATGGCAGGTGTCAGGTTCACCATAATGTTTATATGACTTGTCTTCTAATATGTATGGTACAATTTTATTAATATGGAAAACAATCAAAATCAAACAGAAATAAAGCAAGAACCAGTTAGCCCAGTACCTAGTGAAAATAATCAAATTCATCAGACCTTAAGTTACCCGCCAAAAGAAATGACACAAGAAACTCAACCCATCAGAAAGATTGAAAAATTATCCGCATGGGTTGTTATATATAGCGCATCTTTATTTGCGCTTATAGAAATATTTTCTATTTGGGGAGTCTTTGGCAATAACAGCAATGTCGGATGGAAATCAGCATTATCTCTTGGTGTTATTGTTTTAACTGCACTTGTAGTTAATGTCGGAGCTCGTATTTATGATGGTGAAAGAAAGAATAAGTGAGCCTCTTGGCTAGTTTGTATACCTAAAACTTCAATTCGAAGAATAAATAAGCCTATTATTACCAACCAGTAAAGCTTAGACGATACAGTTCTTTGTTTTTTAATATTTGTAAATATTACTTTGAAGTATTTTGCATGGTAGTGCCAGTAATGGATAAGCGTTACAAGCTATCTACAATAATTCGGTAATAACTATTTCTGAACATTTTAGGTATTTAGTACCATCTGTACTCTAAACCTTTCGAAAGTCTACCTGAATGACAGTTGCAATCTGTTCGAAACTTTTAGAGGTTATCGATAATTAAATTAGCTCTTTGCCTAGGGTGAATGAGGTATGATTGCCGTTAAAAGGTTGCTACACCTCGGCAAGCCTAATGAAGCTGGTTTTCACTCCATACTTCCTTGTCTCGAACTGAGGGCGCCTTTTGAGGAGCTCGTACTACTGGCGGATTCTCTCAGGAATTTGGCTCCAATTCGCCTTCAGGAGGTTGACTAAAATAATTGTGTTGTTTAATGTCATAAACAACCCCTTGAGAAGATGAAAATCTGGTAATTTTGTTTAAGCCGAGGTAGTGCGTCTGCCCAAAAATTAAAAGTGCTCTATTAGATAAAATGTGTAAAATATAAACTTGAACAATGAATATGAAGTTTATTAAATCACACAAGACAATCATGATATCCATGATCTTGATCTTATTGTTGGTCGGTTTCATTGCCGGTTATGAGATAGAATCCTTAAGTGCCTCTAAAACTATAAAATCTCAAAATATGACAATTGCGACGCTTAATAAACGGATTTATATTATTGAGAAGGTCAGTAGCGGTGATGAGGCTCTGGCTATTAAGCAGTGGGGCGTAAAACTGCCTTTGCCCTCAACCATAACTAACGCGACGTATGTGCTAAGTAATAGTGGTCCAAATGGTTACCCGACCGTCTACTTGTCAACGGCTCAACTGGATAATTCACCAATTTGTCAAAAGTATTATTCTAGTTCTGCAGCGCAACATCCAAGTTTTCAATGGCTGGAACGATACGGGCTTTCAAGCATAGTCTATCCGGACCAAATTCTTTCCAGTGGTATGTCGGCTCAAAGTGCAGCCACGCAATACCCGACTCTATACAAAAAAATTGGCAACTATGTTTATGGCTTTGGGCACGCCTCAGGCGTTGCTTGTCCTGAAGAATCGATCGTTATGTTGAATGCCTTCCAATATGCATTTCAGTCATTGACCGCACTGTAATAATTAATCAAGATAGAGAGTTGTAAGTGGCCATTCTTATAGTCATAATGTATGAGTGGTGAGAAGATTACTGTGCAATTAAGACAAAGGAGAGAATCATATGTATTATTATGGGCCAATGAGCGGACCACATGATTGGGGTGTTGGTGTTCTGGCGTTTTTCTTGTGGATAGTAGTATTTATTGTTATAGTCGCAGTCTTAGTCAAGGTATTTAGCGGGAATCACAAAATGCACTATACGACACAAGTTGACGAGCCATTTGAGATTGCAAAGAAACGTTATGCAAAAGGCGAGATAACTAAAGATGAATTTGAGCAACTTAAAAAGGATTTAAAATAGTACCTTTGCTCTAAGCAAGAGACTGTGTCAAACAGTAAGGCTAAGGTTTGTGGTCGTGTACTTTATTTTAGTATGAAATAAAATCCGTTTGTTGTTGAGTTAGCATTGGCAAATTCGTCAATTGTTTGCAAGGCAATCAAGGTGAAGGGTTGGCCAGAAACTATATATGTAGTTGAGGCGCGGCTGGTTGCTTGACAGATTGTGGTCTTGTTTTTTGCAAACCATGTATTATTGCCCATTAGACATGTATTATTAGTTTTATGCAGGGCCATGAACCACACGCTAAAGGCAATAAATTATCTGACGTTATCCTTGGCGGCCAAGACGGTCTGGTTAGTATACTTGGTTTACTGCTAGGCTTGTCGGCGGCAACTCGCTCGACTAGAATTGTCATTGCCGGCGGACTGGCAACTATTATTGCCGAGACATTATCAATGGCAGCAGTGGCCTATACGTCTAAAATGGCAGAACGTGACCACTACGCGGCTGAAAGAGCTAGAGAGATCAAGGAAGTCGAAGAAGTGCCGGACATCGAGCGTCAGGAAATTGTAGACATCTATAAAGCCAAGGGTTTTAGCGGCAGGCTGTTAAAAGATATTGTTGATCACATTACTTCCGATAAAGAGCTGTGGATCAACACCATGATGCGTGAAGAGCTTGATCTCACTCCTGTAGTTAAGAATGATGTTTATAGATATAGCATGGTGGTTGGTCTATCTACTTTTGGCGGAGCCTTATTGCCGTTAATTCCATTTTTCTTTCTAGCGGTTCACTTTGCTTTGGTTGCATCATTGATTTTATCAACTATAACTTTAGCCGTGGTCGGCATATATAAAGCCAGAATGAATCTAATGAATCCAATTAAGAGCGCACTTGAAATGATATTGATAGGCATGGGAGCAGCTATCGCCGGTTATCTAATCGGTCTTTTATTTAAGGTCTAGGCTAGACAATTAAATCAGTTTGAAGGCCAGGCTACCCAGGATAAAAATCAAAGCTATGCCAGCACAGCCAACCAAAAAACCGACAATCGAGAAAACTAAATCATCCAGTAGTAAGGCGAGCGCCATGATTATAATACCCAAAGCCGGTAGAGTTTCCAGATTTGTAAACGGTGGCGCCATAAAGGCGAATATCGCAAACACCAATATTACCAGACCATTCAATCTTTGAAACCAGCCCGCACTGACTATGCTAGCAAATCTCGGATGAGACAACCGTTCAAGCTTATTGACCCATTTCACAATGACCGGAAGAGTTTTACTAAAGAATTGCAGCGATAGTTTACGCTGAGATAGTCGTTTAGGTAACCACATTGATTGCCTGCCTGCTATCATTTGGACTGCCAATATCATAGTAATTATTTCGAATATGTTAGTTACGCCGCCCGTTGGTATGGGCAAGGCGGACAATGCCATCAAGATAATAAAAAGAGCGGCGAAACTTTTGTCTTCAAACGCACCGATTAAATAGCCTATGTTGTGTTGCCGGCTAGACTTAGACAAAGCAATAAGTTTAACGCTAAAACCGCTGCTCATAACTGCCTTTCTGGCATTAACTATATCGTCAGGCAATTAGATTTGGTTGTGTATTTTATTACTACTAATAATTAACTTAAAGATATTTGGCTTCAACGTTGGCTTTATGGATGCCGTTAGTCAGTTTGGTGTAGCCAAGCTGACTTAAGATACTTATGGCCATGCCAGAGCGGCCGCCACTTCGGCAATAGCAGATAATTTCTGTTTCTTTCTCGATTTCTTCAAGTTCGCGGGCAGTATGGATGCGACTAACTGGTATGTTGATAGCACCTTTGACATGGCCCATCTTGTATTCAATCGGCTCTCTGACGTCGATGATCACTCGTGACATTAATTATCTCCTTTGTTATTGTAAACTATTTACATTAAGTAGTTTTTAAACTATACTACAGGGTATGCCAACAAGTCAAATTATCGAACGCCAGACCAAGTACTGTACTTCTGTTGTTAGTTTATTGCAGCATATGGGCCACGCTACCAATCAGGAGTTACTGGTTGAACTTAGAAGTATTTATCCGGATCTAAGTGCCACGACGGTACATCGCGCCACGCAGCGTTTAGCATCAAGGGGCAAGATTGCAATCGCACCTAATGCCATCGATGGTTCAATCCGTTATGATGTCAATTTGGTACCCCATGATCATTTTGCGTGTGACAAGTGCGGACAGTTAGCCGATGCGGATTTAAAAGATAAAATCATGCCGATCATTAACCGGTCGATTGTCGGCTGTGATATATCCGGGCGCTTAACTATCACTGGTGTTTGTCATAATTGTTTAATTAAAGGAGGAATTTAAATGAAAATAACTGTTTATAGTACTAAGACTTGTCCTTATTGCAGCATGTTAAAGGGCTGGCTGGACGATAAGTCGGTCGAGTACGTTAATTACAATGTTGACGATAACCCGTTTGCCGCCCAGATGATGATAAATCTTAGTGGCCAGATGGGCGTACCGTTTAGTACGATCGAATATGAAGACGGTCGTATGGAAAAGATTTTGGGTTTTGATGTCCGCCGTTTTGCTAACGCGCTTCAAACTGCCAATTAGCCCGACTTTAAGTTAACGAGGGGAACTATGAACCCTGCTCGTTTTGTGTCAGGAGCACCGTCAGACGTAGTGTGCGCATTCTGGCTGGCATAGTAGTGGTATATTGGCCGGCTAACATTTAGCTGACTAATACGCCTACCACAAAGGATCCGATTAAAATACACAATACGGTAATCGTGACTTTGATCATGGGTTTGTCATGTTTGCCGGCAAACAAAAAAATGGTCGTAGCGACCCTAAGCGCTGGCGTTAAAATCATTAGCAAACAGCCTAGTACGATCAGTCCCAGTCCGGAACGGCCACTTATCGCCGATACGATAGCCGGTATGCTGTGCGGGAAGTTGAAGCTAGTGCTGACATAGTGCAGATATGTCTGATTTGATGTATTTGAGGTTGTTTTCAACTGACTTAGGAATATACCCAAGCCGATTATGATCAAGGTTGAGCTGATGGCAACGCCGATTTGTAGTGCGCGGCTAATAATAGTTTCCTCAATACCTGTACCGTGCTGCTTTTTCATGCCAATCCCCTAAAGAACATCTCGACCGAGACGATTAATAAAACTGACAAAAACATAAGTTTTACGTAGCGTGGATTGATAGCATCGAGCCAGTGTGAACCAATCATTGCACCAACGAGTACGCCCAATACGACCGGGGCGGCAATGAAGGGATTGATCTGTCCGCGACTGAAATAGGCACCTGCGCTGGCGGCTGCTGTAACGCCTATCATGAAATCGCTTGTAGCCGCTGAAGCTTTGATGGGCATGTGCATGGCTACGTCCATAGCCGGTACTTTCAGTGTGCCCGAGCCGACACCAAGCAGGGCACTAACTACACCGGCCACATACATCAGGCCTAGCCCTAATTTGGTGTGGGTGACCTTGTATTTAATAGTTTTTTTAAGATTACTGTCATAGTATTCGCCGTGCAGGTTAAGGTAATTAGCCAGTTTATCCGTAGATGTCTTTAAAACTTCCCGACCTTTACGTTTGTGCATCATGGCAAAGGCCGAATAAAGCAGTACGATTGCGAAAAGAAAATAGAGGATATTGCCGGATATGACCGTAGTCAGGAAGGCGCCGCTGAGTGCTCCGATGGTTGTAGCAACCTCCAAAAATATACCTGTCCTTAGATTGGTCAAACCGTCTTTGATGTAAGTAATGGCAGCTCCGGAGGAGGTAGCGATAACTGACAGAACGGAAGCGCCGATAGCCAGACGGATATCAATATGAAAAATAAGCGTTAAAACCGGAACGATAACAATGCCACCACCCAGTCCGACCAGCGAGCCGAGCAGGCCGGCGGCAACTGAAATTAAAGCAAGAATTATAATAAAATCGACAGGTGACACTAGTTTATTGTAATTAGCATTGTTAAACATAACAACTTTAAAGCCAATAAACTGTCAGCAATTTCGTTTTCGGATTAAGGTTATTGGAGATAAGATTATAAATATGAGCACTGCTAAAAAACTCTATTTAGCCTCTAAAGACAAGAAACTGCTGGGTGTTTGTGGTGGTCTGGCGCAGTATCTGGGAGTCGATCCGACCGTCATTCGGCTGTTATGGACGCTGATCACGCTTTTGAGTGGCATCTTGCCAGGGCTAGTGGCCTATCTATTAGCGGCTATGATTATTCCGGCCCACCCCAATACCGAGTGATCGGGCTAGGTGTCGTGTGTGATCAAATGTAAACTGTATTGTTTGGATGGTTTCTTAACTTCTTTAAAGCACGGAATATGCGCAATTTGCTTTATGCTTAATCTAAAAAATATTAAAATAGGCATCAATGGACAAACTTAAGAGGAGCCTGACGCGTTTCAAGATATTGATCATGCTTTTAGTGGTCGTAGTGCTGGCGGGTGTTTTTGCTTATCTTTACGGCCGCTATAACCTTAATCCTCCCCAAACCATTCAACCGCAAGCAACCGTTCAGCCGACTACTTTGACGATTAGTCGTACGACGGAGCAGAATACTACCGGTACCGGTTTTACCGTTAGGGTGGACAATGTCCAGATTGCCAGTAATTTGCTCAAATACATTAAAGCTTTGCCGGTGGTTAGCTCTAAAACTAACACCTGTCCTCCGGATAACGGAGATGACTATACGTTGCATTTTACAAACCCCGAGGCAACCTATGCCGCCAATTACGGCGGTTGCTTCTATGTTAACTCCAGTGGCTCAAAGACAGATTTGTTAGCCGATCCGTCGACACCTACAGGCTCAGTTTTTTGGCAGGCTATCTCTCAGGCCACCAAGCAACCCCTGTAACCTAAGTCTTTTAGGCGATAAGGAAATTACCAGCTATATTAGCTAGGATTGTCTGGTTTATGCGCATTAGATCATATAACGTCAAGCATGCCCACTTTATAACCAACGACGTCCTGGAGCTGACGCTCTTACCCAAAACACCCAAAGACAGGCTGTGGTATTATCCGGGACAATATGCGGCCGTAGGTTTTAAACGGCATTCTCGCCCATCGCCGATGCGCTGTTTTTCTATAACCAGTTCACCGAACTCCGAAGAGTTAAAATTCTCGATGCGCGTTCAGGGAGACTATACCACCGCGTTGACGCAGTTAGAGCCGGGTGACCACGTTTTTGTCAGGGGTCCATACGGCAGTTTCGTAATCGATGAAGCTTTAGATAAGAATGTGATTATGCTGGCTGGCGGTATTGGCGTAACGCCGTTTATGAGTATGATTAGGCACATGACCGCGGTAAGATCGCGATTACCGATAACTTTGCTCTACAGTAACAGCTCGCAAAACAATGTGCCGTTTTATGATGAAATTAACGAGCTTGAAAATTCCAATTCGCATTTAAGGTCAGCTTTTTTTATCACGAACGGCGAAAAAGACAAATTATCTAAGGGTCGGGTATTGAAGGGGAGACTCAGTCAGGCTAGGCTTAACAGCATTACGGGTGGCCAATTTAATGACTACACATATTTTATATGTGGGCCTAAACAATTTAGTGGCACGATGAAAAAACATCTGCTCGAAGGTGGAACTGATCCAGGGCTGATTATTACCGAAGAGTTTACGACCGGCGGCAAAATTACCAATAAGGCTTCGTCGATTAACCGTTGGACGTATGGTTTGGTAGCGGCGTCAATTATATTCGGAACCGGTTTTATTATGGTATTGGATCTTATGTGGTCAGTGCCAACAATTCTGGCCTATGAAAACAGAACTTCAGTACAACGTGCTACCCAATCACAGACTGCGTTAACGACTAATAATGCCTCATCTTCTGTTGGTTCAGGAGCTGCCACTGCATCTCAAGCAGCGCCGTTACAAACACCGGCCCAGTCACAGCCTACCTATACACAAACTTACATACCGCCGATTACTTCTGTTTCGTAATGCGACGTTACCAGCAGCATTTTAAGGCGCTTGGATCGTCGGTTAACCTGACGTTGATAGCCGAAAATGAAACTAGCGTCAATCCGGTGTTTGAGCTTTTATTTAATTCAATTAACACTTTTGAGCAATGCTTCAGTCGATTTCTTCCTACTAGCGAACTAACGTATGTTAACCGTCAAGCCGGACAAAGAACCTTAGTAAGTCCGGCAATGATGAAAATTTTAAAAGCCAGCATTGATTTATCCAAGATGAGCAACGGTTTGTTTAGTCCGTTCATACTGCCACCTTTGCAACGTGCTGGTTATGTTGGCTCGATCGAGCATGGCTTCAAAACAGATAACGCATTGTTAGATTACTCGAGGCGGTCCTTTAGTGATTCTCAAGCTATTCGCTTTGGTGTCAATTGGGTTGAATTGCCAAGCGATTCAGCTATCGATCTGGGTGGTATCGGTAAGGGTTATTTGCTAGATGAGTTGGCGGTTTACCTGCGCGCCCACAAAACGGTTAATTACTGCTTGTCTTTGGGGGGCGACATAATTTGCCGCGGCCGAGACATTGATGCCAGTGGTTGGCAGGTACAAATTGCCCCAGCCACAACCGCCCATGAAATCCATAAAATGATTATTGGCAAGGGTAACAAGCTGGCTATCGCTACGTCTGGTACAATAAAGCGTCGTGGCTCAAACTGGCATCACCTTATCGACCCGAGAAGTGGGCTTCCAGCCGAAACGGACATCCTAAGCGCAACCGTTGTGGCCGGACGTGCTGCCACGGCCGATGTGATAGCCAAAGCTATTGTCATTGGTGGTCAATCCGTCGCCGATAATTTTTTGAGCCAAGGCCATCTTAAAGCCTATCTGCTGCAATATAAAAATAAGGACGTAATTATTAGAGGGGAATACATCCAGTGATACATCTGGAATTAGGTCTAATTGGCGCTAGTACCGTTAGGGTTATCGCTCAACGGGTGTCGGTATCGTGGCCGTGGTATGTGATTCGTGCCTCCGGTTTTGTCGCTGCCGCATTACTGGTTTTGCTGGCTATTAGTGGTATCGGTCAGGTAACCGGTCTAATCTATCGCTTTATTGAGCCAATTAAGATGTGGACCATTCACAAAGCTATAGCGATTGGTTTGGTCATAAGCATTGCCGTACATGGCGGCTTTTTGCTAGTCGATCACTATTTGCCATTTTCTCTGACTCAGATTCTGGTGCCGTTTGCTTCACGCTACTCCAACGGCACTAAATTATTAGGCATTCCACTAGGCGGCATAGCGGTAACCATGGGCATATTGGCCACATATCTGATTGTAATCATAGTCCTCAGTTCCCTTAGATGGATCGATACTAAAAAGACTATTTGGCGTAAAACCCACTATTTAAGTTACGTCGTGTTTATTCTGGTATTTCTGCATGCTCTATATACTGGCTCAGATCTTAAGTACGGCCTGTTTAGGTTCGGCTGGATTTTCCTGGGATTACTGATTCTTGGCGCTATCCTGATCCGTCGCCGGCGCTCAGGTACCATCAATAAGACTTAAGTTAAATTTAATCAATCTATCAACTGCCGCTATGCTTATGCTAAAGGGGTAAAATTTAAGATTACCGGCTGCTTAAAATGTTGTTTTAGGCATAAGCGGCTCAAGCATTGAGTTTTA
>JAJYIP010000024.1 GCA_021790005.1 bacterium | reverse complement strand
GTGCGCTGGCTTGTTGGTTCAGTCTGGCTATGGTGCGATCCTTGCCAAGGACTGAGAGGCTGGCTGCTAAAGGTGGGCTGACCGCAGCTTGCGTGCTAGCAATTCTGATTAGGCTGAACAGTATGGCGGGCGGTTCGTTAGTACTTTGAAGCAAAGCGTTAAGTTTTTGGGTCAAATCGTCTAGACTGAAATCGCTGTTTTTTAAAACCTCAATCGCTTCAATAATTAGCGACCGGAGCTTATTATTACCAAGCGCTGTTAGGTTTTTATTGTTATCTATGAGCTCGCTATTGATTGGTAAATCGACAAAGAAAAAGCGTGTCAGCTCGGGTATCTCGGATAAGTATTTCAGCCTCTCCCGTATGAGACCGAGCACGTGTTTTTTATAGTCCGCGTCATAAGTAGAGGCTTCCTCGGGCCAGAAAGTAACGGCCTTATCATAGAGTTTGTCGATAGAAAGATTGCGGATATAGTTGCCGTTCATCCAAACTAAGCGACGCTCATCGAATTTAGCCCCGCCGCGCTGCACTCTTTCAATAGAAAATTTATCTATCAGCTCTTGAGTTGAGAAGATTTCCTGAGTCGTACCCGGATTCCAACCAAGCAAAGCTAGAAAATTAAGCATAGCATCCGGTAGATAGCCCTCGTCCCGATACTCTAAAACACTTTTGGCGCCATCACGTTTTCCCAGTTTCTTGGTGCCGTCAGGACGCATGATATGTGGCATGTGGACGAACTTAGGAGCTGTCAGTTCGAGTGCTTCGTACAGGTTCAAGTATTTAGGCATTGAGGCTAGATATTCAAGTCCTCTAATGACGTGTGTGATGGCCATATCGGCATCATCGACAATATGTGCGAAATTGTATGTTGGCAGACCATCAGATTTTATAAGGATGAAGTCGTCAACGGCGTCAATGCCAGCCGATAGGTCACCCATGACTTCGTCGTGCCAGTGGTAATCTCTGGGTTCAGATAAGAACCTTAATGGGATGCCGGGCTGCCAAGCAACAGCTTTGTCGGGACGGAAATCTCGGGCCAGAAAAGGTCGCTGGCGGTCTTTAGCGATGGCGCGTAATTTATTGAGTTCTTCGGGTGTTCTGGGATCGGCATAGGCACGCCCCTTAGCGATTATCTTTTCTGCCCAATTTATGTAGCGTGCACGACGTTCGGTTTGTATGTACGGCCCGTACGGTCCGCCCTTATCTGGTCCTTCGTCCCAGTCGATGCCAATCCATCTAAGTGTTTCATAAATAACGTCAAGTGCCCCTTCGACTTCTCTAGCCTGGTCGGTGTCTTCAATGCGTAAGATGAATTGTCCGTCGAAGTGCTTGGCTAATAACCAAGGATAAAGAGCGGCTCGCACGCTGCCGATGTGCAAAAATCCGGTTGGACTGGGCGCAAAGCGAGTTCTTACTGTACTCATGCCATCTTATTAAATACTAAAAACAGATTAGCCACAACTAAAGAGTGGTTGCTAATTGGACTATCTGGTTGGTGCTGAGCGTGTTGTTGCCACTTATCTGGAACAAGATACCGTTTGATACCCAAGATGCTTGATTGTTCCCGTAAATGTAAACGTTCATGCCTCTAACCAGCAGGGTTTTATAGTTTTTGCCCTCACTAGGTTTAATGATACTACTGACAAGTGTTGCGCTATCCCAGGTTGATGAGTTTTCGATAATTTTAAAGTTGCGACTGTCGATGTTGCTCTGATAATTGAATGCCACTTGGCCTGGTTGGTAGTTGATTGAAGCCAGGCGGAATCCCGACGGGTTATAGCCGGGTAAGCTGGCGGCAAATCCGGCATCCACGCTGGCTATCTTGGTCATAACCGTTGGCATTAGCGTATAAATCCCATATGACAATACAAGCAAGCCAATCAGGAGGGTGGCAGTATACTTAGCCAGTTTATGCTTGCGTGGTTTTGGTCCATGTAAATGTTTAAGTTCTTTCTTGGTTAGTTTAGGCTGTTCGTGTGAAGTGGCTTGCTCGATCGCCCTTGCCCAGACATCTTTTTTGGCCGGCGTTTGATTTGTGTTAATGTCGTCTACGTTTTTGTTTGTGCCGGATAACTGGCGGTACACATTAGAGGATCTGGTACTGGCAATAACCGTAGCGCCAAAGCGGTTAATTTGACTGCTGAGCTGAAAAGTTTTGGCTCGTTTGGCGCGTCTGAAGTCTATGCTGTTTACCATCCCGTACTTTTTAATGATGTCCGTGTTGGTGAGGGTGTCCAGGGGCGTCAAAGCTTTTGATAATAGTCTAGTCGACTTATCTGGTTTAATGACGGCTGTGCGCATCAGGGTTTTAGCCGTTTCGGGTCGTTTCGTGACGTTTTTGGCCAGTCTATGAGCCGGTTTGGCTGGTTTAGTGGCGAATTGCTTGATGACGGGTTCGGTATTGGTTTGCGAGTGTGGCAGGGACCGTCGTTTGACGACTCCATCAATATTGCTAAATTTTTTAGCTTTTGACCCAAACGGCTGTCCGGATAAAGCGTCATAGCGTCTACCGTTTAGGGTGATGGTTGTTCTTGTTTTTTTATCCACTAAATTTCTTAAGTCCTATTAGTTAACATAACCGAAAACAATCTTTACTTTACATCTTATTCCTACTTGTAGTTAGCTGCAAGTACATCTAAAATTGTATATAAGTTTTGGTAAAAACTTTGTTAGGTTGTCCTCGTTGGTTTATTGAAACTTGCTTTAATTAAAAAGATATATGGATTATTTAGACCCGAAAAAAATTAAGATGCATCGACTCAGGTTGTGGGTTGGTTATGCATTGGTCACGATCGGTATCGGCATGGCCAGTATTATTTTATTGTGGCAGGCCTATGGCTATGGTGTTAAGAATGGTCAGGTTATTCAGGACGGTATGGTATTTCTTTCCAGTCAGCCCAATCCGGCCTCTATTTATGTGAACGGCGTACTAAATTCGGCGACTACCAATACCCGGCTGACGCTTCCCTCGGGAGTGTATAAATTTGAGTTACGTGCGCCAGGCTATTTACCATGGACACACACCATTCCAGTATTTGGCGGCCAAGTTATCCATTATGACTACCCTTTGCTTTTCCCGTCTAAATTAACCAGCACGGTCATTGCAAAATATACCGGCACTCCAGAAGTTGCCAGCCAAAGTCCTAGCCAACAATATCTGGTGGTGTCCTCGCCGGATAATTTCAATAACTTTCTTTTATATGACTTGACCAACCCTACTGCCCCAGCCGTAACCTTAAGTTTGCCCGCCAGTTTATTGACACCAACAACGACAACGCAAAGTTGGCAGGTTGTCGGTTGGGCCGATGACAATCAACACCTCCTTTTAGAGCATTTGTACAGCGGGGGGCAGGAGTTTATTGAGTTGAACATCCAAAACCCGTCACAGTCGATTAATATTAACCGTCAATTCAACGTTAATCCGACAACCGTAAGCTTAAATAACCTGAAATACAATAAATTTTACTTTTATGATGCCACCAACCAGACGCTGTCCACGGCCGATTTAAGCAATACTACGCCGGTACAGGTTGCTACGGGTGTGTTGGCATATAAAAGTTACGGCTCAAGTGAGTTTTTGTATGTTACTACGAGTGGAGCTCCGACCGGACAAGTTGCAGTCAATCTTAATAATAATGGCACAGTCTACCCGATACGTTATTTGCCCCTGTCGCAAACCTACCTGCTTAATCAGGCGTCATATAACGGTAACAACTATGCACTGATTGGAGCCAGCTCGGATAATTTTGTTTACTTATACGAGAATCCGCTTGGGCAGGCGACGTCTCAAACAAACGCAAAAATCGTGCCATTTTTAGCTATGAAAATTACCAGTCCGAATTTTGATTCGTTCGCACCAACAGCCCAATTTGTGCTGGTTGAAAACGGAACTAATTTTGTTATCTATGATTTCTATAACAACATTATGTATCATTACTCAGTTCCCGCGCCGTTGGATCCTCCACAAACTCACGTCAACTGGATGGACGGTAACCGACTGGTGTATGTTAGTGGTGGAAAGATTGACGAGTCTGATTATGATAATACGAACCGTCACACGCTAACGCCGGCGTTGCCACAGTTTGATCAATTCTTTGCTCCGGACTACCATTCATATTTTGCAATCTCGCAAAATAAGTCGGGTACGGTTGAGCTTTACCAGACCTCGCTGATAGCATCCTAATCTTTCTTGGTGTCGCGTTTCAGCCAGAACCAGATATAGCCGACTACGACAATACCGAACAAGACTGTTGCGATCTTGCCCCATAGGGTGGAAATATAGCGCGACCACAGACTCGGGCCGTTGCCAGGTAATTGAGTTACGTTGTTAGTAGAAGCCAGAGTTGTTGGAGTGGCAGCGGTATTGGTGTCCGGATTCGGGCTGATCTGATCACCGACAACTACCAATCGGTTAATGCTGGTGCCAGGAGGATCGCAAGTTATAAGAGTGGCGGTAGCCTGATGTCCGGGAACCGAGTTAAGTACGTATACGTCGCTTGGACTGACAATGGTTTTTGAGAATACTTTGTAGGCGAATATTTTGTCGTTATATGTCAGATAGAAAACATCGCCGGGAACTAGGTCATGCAACAGAACGAAGGCAAATTTGTACTTCCCAGGATTAAGGATGTTATTGGACGAGTGTCCAAAGAAAGCGGCATTGCCATCCTGCCCCGGTACGGTAGTTGTTGGATAGTGGATGACGCCTTGCTCAAGATCGTTTTCAATGACGGCTTCACTGGTGGTATTTATATTGTAGTCAACCGGTATCTCGACGTTTATTTTAGGAATTATTACCTCAGGGGTTGTGCTAGGGGCGACAGTTGAAGAACTTAGAATAATCGGCGTTGCCGTATCATTGCGGCTAGGCTGAATAAATGGTGCAATAATGACTTCATTAAAGAAGCTGAACAGCAGGACGAATATAACAATTGAACCCATGGCCAGACCGAAAAGTGCTGATTGTAGGTGTTGTTTCCATGTCAGTTTTCGACTGGCTTGAGCGTTTCGTCGGACGGCTTGCCGGATTGAGGTTGCAGTTTTAGACGAGGTAAAATTTTTAGGAGCACGTTGATTGATGTGTTTAGACAGGGCTTGAGCGTCAGCGGTTTCGTTTCCAGTGTGACGCGAAACGGTCGTGCCGTCTGGATGTGTCTCGGTATTTCCGCCGGGTATTGAATTTTTGGAATCCAGTATCTTGCGAGCGTTGCGATTACTGGCATAGAATTCTTCCCAAACTTGACGTTTAGCCTCATCGGGTAAGCCTTGGTAGTAATTGTGCCATTCGGTCTGGATCTGTACCAGATCTTTGCCGGACGTCATGAGATCATACATGAATTGCTGGTGACGGCTGCGGTGTATTTCATTGGATACCTCGGCTTCTTCTTGCAGAGCGTCCGGAGCGTCTTTGTAAAGGGTGTCCAATTTGGTGCGGATTAAACTGGCCGCCAAATCATTGCCGGTCTGGACGACACTGCCTGGCTTAGGTAAGCCGGTGCTGTTAGTATTGTCAGGTGATATATTATCTGCCATATAATTAATCAGGGCTTACTGCCCTTCATGGTTAAAGTATAGTACAATTAAGTCCTCGAGGAACCTTAAAAAATAGGGAGTTGGCCGGAATGGCGGAACTGGTATACGCGCACGACTCAAAATCGTGTTCCTTTTGGATTGAGGGTTCGATTCCCTCTTCCGGCACCACAAGATAGTAAAAAACGACTTTACATAACAATCCGCTTGCGTTTATTATTGTTTCAAGATGGCAAAAACTAAAAGCCAAATCGCTGTCGGGAGTTAGCGGAGATGACACTAGAGTCTATTGGCCTCTGGTCTATGGGTCTCTGCTCCGCGCGTCTGGCTAGTGAAAGTTTAAGTGCGATCTGATGCCTAGGCGTAATGATCGACGTCAATTCAGGCAAACCAAACAACCAGACCGCTTAATGGCCAGAAATAATGGAATTTTTGCTGTCAGAAGAATTATTGCTGCGCAAAGTCACGAAACTCTAGTCGGCTTTGTTTCTGAATTTGCCGACATGGTGCGTGGTACGGCCAAAGATTTTACGGTTGATTCTTTATCCGCTACGGTAATTAGTCTCAGTCGGTTCAGCAAGCGTCAAGTGAGATGTGGGCCAACAACTGAATCAATCTATGGCGCAGTTGAGTCGGCTGCCGACCAGTTATCGGCACGCATAGGCGAGTTAGCTATTTACGGTTCGGATAAAAAGTCGCTGCTGGCACTTCGTTTGCATGGCGACGGACTGATTAAAGAAGAAGCCGAATTCCGACGTATATATAAAGAACGTTATGGCTATGAACTTCGTCCCGATATCAACAGCCAAGGTAGTTACAGTCCACACCTTAGTATAGCTTTGGTGAATAGTGATCACGCCAGTTACTACAAGCAGGCGGAGGTTTTGTACGCCTTAAACCGAAGTTTGTGCCTGAGATCGATATTGAATGCAGAAATTATCTTGAATCCGCCACTGCCCTTCCCAGACTATTCCATGCATGCGTAGATGCCGCTAGTCATTGCCTCGAATGGTTTTGCTGGCTGCTGTAATCTCCAGACGCTTAAGTAAACGGCAGCCTTAAGGATTGAGATGTCGGAGGGCGTTGGGGTAGATGAAACCTGCCCTTTATAGGCGATAATGCTTTGGTTGTCGTAATTAAATATAATCGCAAACTTGTAATTAAGCGTTAATGAATGCATTAAATCGACTAGTTGGTAGAGTGTCATATTGGAGGTTAAGGCGTTCGGGTAGCGAATTGATGTTAATAGATGTTGGAACTGAGAGAAAGTCGGCGCCAGTAGTAATTGTTTGTGTTCTAAAAGTAGTAGTGGCAATGTCATGGCCAAATCTAGCGTATCGCCCGTCAGCGTAATAGGTAGTGGATTTTTTTCCAGGAAACGTTCCAGCAAGATTTCGGTCTCACTGCTTTTGCCAAGGTCTCCGCACAGTAGGCTGGCATCGCTCCAATTGGCTAAAGTCAGCCACAGCTCCAGTGCCTTTAAGCCAAACCCGCCGCTTTTGTTGTCCGGAGCGAACTCGCTTTCGGGCAGCATGTGGCCAATGGTCTTGCTTAAATTCTCCGGCAGTACTAAACGGACCGCACCAATGCCTGCTTGGTTGGCGGCGGCAAAAGCATCAGATACGGCACTAAAACCGTGAGCATTACCTCCGATAATACCCAGTTTGCCACTCAAAGAGCGTTGCTCGGGACGGCTCCAGACGACGTTTTCGAACAGTGGTTTATTTAATTCTTGGCGGAGCCAATATGTATTGTCCATAGTTGTATTTTAATTGGTAAACGACATTTTTGCGCTCGACAACCACATCCCAACCTTTGGTTATGGCATGATCGAACAGGCCTCTTGATGGGTTAAAGGCAATAGCTGTAGTTGCCCTGCTAAGCAGTTCTATATCACCTTCGGTATCGCCAACCGCGATACTGTTTTCGGTGTCAGCGTCGTATTGAATAATTAGCTGGTTTAAGTGCTGGCGTTTCGCTTCGCCTAAGAGTAAATTTTCCCGGCCAATTAGCTTGCCGTCACTTACCTTAAATGATGACGCTCCATAAGCATCGAAGCCATAACGATCCGCCACTAAGCTGACTAGCTCAGTTGGTGAAGCGGATATAGCAAAGATCAAATAATTGTTTGCTTTGAGCTCGGTTATTAGGTCGCGGGTGAAGGTATATACCTGATTCTCGTATTTTTTCACCACATCGGCGCAGACCTGACAAAAGACATCGTAATCTAAACCCAGGATATTTTTTTCGATTAGTTTAATTAATGCGGACTCATATTCGTTAAAAGAGTTTTCCGATTGACGGTTCTTCCAGTTACTGCGGGCTGCCAGCACTTTTTTATATGGCTTAGGATTGATGATAGAGCGTTTGACCATAGTATCGGCAACTGCATGGTAAAGCTGCCAACGGATCAGTGTGCCATCTATGTCGAATACTGCGTACGGTCGTTTTAGCGTTGGCATGGCTACATGTCCAGTGTCAAGCTGACCGGACAATGGTCCGAACCGGTGATATCGGGGTGAATGTCGGCGCCGACAATCTTATTTTTCAATTTGTTTGAAACTATAAAATAGTCAATCCGCCAACCGACGTTACGGGAACGGGCGTTGGCGAAATGGCTCCACCAGGTATAAAAGCCATTGCCTTGATGAAACAAACGAAAACTGTCGGTGAAGCCAGCGTCAATAAAAGCCTGAAAACCTTCCCTTTCTTCATCAGTAAAACCTTTTTTGCCCTTGTTGGTTTTTGGATTGGCTAGGTCATCTTCCGTATGGGCGACATTCAAATCACCACAAGCGACGACCGGCTTATCCTGGTCGAGTTGCTTTAGATAAGCCAAAAAAGCTGGATCCCAGTTTTTGTGCCTGAGCTTTAGTCTAGATAGGTCCTCTTTGGCGTTAGGCGTGTAAACGGTGACCAGCCAAAAATTGTCATATTCGGCCGCCAATACTCGTCCCTCTTTGTTCGGGTCGCCGTAAGTATCGCCGCTGACTGAATAGGCCCGGATAATATCTTCGGGTAAACCGTCAATAATGCGTTTAGGTTGTGATCTGGTAAGTAAGGCTACGCCGGAGTAGCCCGGTTTTTCGGCTGGGTACCAGTGTTGAGTGTAGTCGTCGGATTCAAAACGGATTTGCTCGGGCTTGGCTTTTATTTCCTGCAGGCAGATAATATCTGGCTTAGTCTGAACAATAAAATTGTGCCAGGCCCCCTTGTTAATCACGGCCCTAATGCCATTTACGTTCCACGAATAAATCGATAACATCTTGTTAACCTAAGTATAGCCACCGACGACCACATTTGCTAGACTTAAGGTCGACATGTCTTACAAGCGCATCCTTCTCAAAATTTCCGGCGAACAACTGGCTGGTAAATTTGACGGTGGGATCGATGCTGAACTCGCCGGTTGGCTGGCAGATGAAGTTAAGCAGGTAATGGCAACCGGCACGCAGGTGGTGATTGTGGTCGGTGGTGGTAATTTTGCACGCGGGGCTCAATTGGCTGGACATGGCATTAAGCGGGTTACCGCCGATCAGATTGGTATGCTCGGTACGCTTATGAATGCCCTGGCCTTGAATGACATATTTGAATTCAAAGATTTAGAATCCAGATGTTTAAGTAATATTTATGCCGAACAGTTGGCAGAGCCTTTCGTACACCGGTTGGCGGAAAAACATCTTAAAAAAGGACGGGTGGTGATTGTCGCAGGTGGCATTGGCCGGCCTTATCTAACTACCGATACGGCAGCGGTCAGTCTAGCTCTGGAATTATCCTGTGAAATCGTGTTGAAAGCTACGAAAGTCGATGGAGTTTTTGATCACGATCCAGAAACTCACCCTGAAGCAATCAAATTCAATGAGCTTTCCGGTGAAGAAGCCGTCAGTAATCCGAACATCCGTGTTATGGACAAGGCTGCTATGGGATTGGCGTTAGAGCACAGCCTGCCAATTATCGTGTTTGACGCCATGAAACCAGGTAATATTCTGGCTGCCTCTAAGGGCGAGCCGGCCGGTACGAAAATAACCCCGGTTGCTTAAGCGTGTCGCCGCGATACGCTACAATTATCAATTGCAATTCGGTTTAATGCAGATTTGGCGGAGGGAGAGGGATTTGAACCCTCGAGGGTTATACACCCAACACGCTTTCCAAGCGTGCGCCATAGGCCACTAGGCGACCCCTCCGACGCAACTTATTATACATAAGTCTTGAAAGAATAAATTACTACAATAAAACTTGCCCAAAGGCAAACTATAGAAGTACACTCTTAGATAAGAATGGCACTGATTAAATTAGAAGACGTATCTAAATTGTACGGCTTCGGTGACGCTACTACCCTGGCGTTAGACGAAGTCAACCTTTCGATTAACAAAAATGAGTTTGTGGCTATTATGGGTCCGAGCGGAAGTGGTAAAAGTACATTACTGAATATCATGGGTTTACTGGACAAGCCGACCCACGGCACCTATAAGCTCCAGAACCGGCACGTCGACCGCTTGCGCACTGCTCAGGCGGCGAAGTTACGGCGTGATACGATCGGCTTTATATTCCAATCATATAATCTGCTGCCAAGATTAACGGTGCTTGAAAACGTTGCGTTGCCTTTGGCGTACAAAGGCGTTGGTCAGACCAGGCGTTTAAAGTACGCCAGTAGCATGCTGGAACGGGTGGGTATGCAGAACCGCGAATACTTTTACCCTTCCCAATTGTCCGGCGGTCAGATACAGTGTGCGGCGATTGCCCGGGCACTGGTCAATAATCCGCAAATTATTATTGCTGACGAGCCGACCGGAAATTTGGACAGTGTCGGCAGTCGTCTGGTCATGGAGCTTTTAAGCGAAATACACAAGATGGGTAATAGCATTATCTTTGTGACTCATAATCCGGAGCTGACCCGTTATGCGACCAGGGTCGTATACATGCGTGATGGTATGATCATCCACGATGAGAAGACGGCAGTTGGTGATGTGGCCGAGGCGGCTCGTAAACAGATGATGTATAAGATTACCAAAAAGACGGTCGAAGATGATCTTGCGGGTGTATCTTTACTGATGAATCTGGTCCCGGACA
>JAJYIP010000023.1 GCA_021790005.1 bacterium | reverse complement strand
TTAGGTAAGTTAGGGTTGATAGAATAAGCCATGGTAGGCTCCTTTCATTGTTATGTTGGTAATAACAGTTTAGGATGCCTACCTTTTTTAGTTCAATCTATGTTGCAAAGGTGTTGAGTTAATACGAATCAAGCGACAAAGAAACTAAAATATTGTATAGTATTCTTATATGACAAATGCAGCCGAAAGACTACCGGTTCCCTTCGAATAAGCTGATGCCTATGCTCAGGACGATAGGCTAAAAGAGGTATTCTCCAAGTATAGTCAGTTAGATTTAAAGAGCATGCTAAAAGACCTGCCCTCCTTGCAAACCCCCGATAATGGCGGTGCTAGTTTCGTCGATATGGTACCCAAAGGAAAAGATTTCGATGAAACAGAAGCACTAATAGTGCCAATGCATTATCAGGCGGGCTGGGATCCTGCAAATAAAATTCGCCTATTAATATTAAGCCATTCGCTTGATAAACCTAAACGCATCATTGTTTTTCCAAACGATACCCTTAGAGAGCACAGCCTAAATCTGGACACAAAGAATTATCCAATAATCCATCAAGGCGATTTTACTCCTATAGCTGAGCAATATTTTAAAACTCTAGACAGCCTTGGCATAAAGAAGTTTCAGGAAATTGGCTACTCCCAGGCCGGCGCGGTTGGGGCAACGGTTTTAAGGCGTGCAGCATCTAAGGGTTATTTTGAAATAGGAAACTCTGGGCTTATAGATCCACCCAATACCTTTGCTAGGTCATTTCGGGAATTAGAGGAAGCTTTTATTGCCACTAAATTAAGTGAGCTCAATGCCGCGGTTGAGGCTAGCGGGATTCCGGCATTTTCTCAGGCGGAACACGCTAAAAGAAGCGAAATCGGCAAAGAATTAGCTCATTTAGCTTTTTATGAGCTTCGTTCAGAGTTTGAGCCCAACACTTCCATTAAACATGGGTTTACTATTCCTCATTTTCTTGACGATGTTTCTGCTGCACTAGGTTCAGCTAAAGATCTGCATTTGCTTGTAGTTGCGCCAAGTAATAGCCGAATCATGCCGCCTGAAATGGCATCAAATATTGAAAAGCATTTAGAGGGTTTTGGTGAGCGATCAAAATGGTTGAGAGTTTCTGGATATGGTCATGAAATTGGTCATAATCTGATAGCCTATACTCTAATTGCCAAAATGGCACTTAGGGATTCTGCTGAATTAGCACAATAGTACAACGGAAAAAACAAACATAGAATTAATGAATTATATTTATTATTTTCTCGCAGGTGAGAAACTAGCTTTAAAAACTACAAACATAATCGCTCTTAAATAAACAATTTCTCGAGAGTAGTAAGACCATTCACACGTAATCCTTTTATTTTTCTGCTATCTATTATATAATATACTAATGGAACAGGGTGAGTCAGTAGGTCGGCAAGATAGTAGACTCCTGGAATACCAGGATGTCAGACAGATTGCCAAAAGAGCATCCGGCGAATCATATCCGCTTTGGAAAAGTACGTTTATGCTTTTGCAGATCGAGCACGCCCGCGCAGTCCGCGAGGCCTACGCTGACGAAAACAAAGATATCCGGCCCAATCCAAACGATCAGGACTGGATTGATCTATTTACGCTTGATCGCAAACTATGTCTTAACCCCTTAACTAGACTAAACGAATCCGGACAACTTAAATCGCTCAAGGGTATCGGACCGAAACGATTTGGGTTAATTAATCGTTTTATTGAACAATCTACTCTTGCCGACATCTGAAGGTCTGCCCAGTTAACTTGCCGAGCACGATGTTTTCTCGTATAATCACCCCTGTTATATAATTGTAACTAGACACATGGCGGATGTAGCTCAGTAGGTTAGAGCGCTGGATTGTGGTCCCGGAGGTCGTGGGTTCGAACCCCATCATTCGCCCCATAGTAAATTCAACCAATAAAAGAGGGTAGCTGTTTGTCGTTAATCAAAAAATTTCTCCGCCTTATCAAAGAATACAAGTTACTGGCCTTAGCTTTTCTAGCACTTTTTGCCGGCGCCGTTCTATATTTCAGTGGACTTAAAACCGCCTCCTACTGGGTTATGGGTACGGTTGCAGTAATAGAGTCTCTACCCATGATTAAGTCTATGTGGGAGGACTTAAGAACCGGCATTTACGGCATTGACCTGTTAGCGCTAACCGCTATTATCGCATCGGTCTTGTTAAGACAGGACTTTGCCGCCATTATCGTAGTCGTCATGCTGACTGGTGGCGAAACTCTAGAAGATTACGCCGAAAAACGCGCTCATAGTGAACTTGATGCGCTACTTAAGAATTCACCCCAAAAAGCTCACGTGATCAAGGGAAGAAAAACCATGGATGTCACTGTCGACACGATCAATATAGGCGACAAAATCATTATTAAACCGGGTGAAATCGTACCAGTCGATGCCGTAATAATTGAGGGTACCAGTAGTTTTAATGAAGCTAGTTTGACAGGCGAAAGTCTACCGGTTGAACATAGCGTTGGCGAACAAATATTGAGTGGCTCATTAAACAGCGATTTTCTTATAACAGCTAAGGCAATACACACCGCTCGGGATAGTCAGTACCAGCAAATTATTAAGCTGGTTGAGTCAGCCGCCGCCTCCCAAGCACCCTTTGTCCGCTTGGCCGACCGCTATAGTATACCTTTCACTATTGCAGCTTACATCATAGCTATTGGTGTTTGGGTGTTCAGCCATCAAGCCATCCGGTTTCTTGAGGTGATTATCGTAGCAACACCATGCCCGCTAATACTTGCCGCCCCAATTGCTTTAATGTCTGGCATGAGCCGCTCTTCCAAATATGGCATTATCGTCAAGACCGGCTCAGCTCTAGAAAAACTCGCCGAAGCCGAAACGTTTGTGTTTGATAAAACCGGCACTTTAACTACCGGTAATTTAGCCCTCGAATCAATTACAGCCTTCAATCCACACACAGAAGCAGAGGTCTTAGCCCTAGCGGCGAGCCTGGAACAAAACTCGACCCATGTAATCGCTCAAGCCATAGTGAATTCTGCCGCAACTAAGCAGATGAAACTTATGAAGGTGAAAAATATTAAGGAATCACCTGGTCTTGGCTTGATAGCCAATTTCAAAGGTGATCGACTACTGCTTGGCAGAAGTGATTTCATCGCACAACACAATGTAGATATGTCGCAGGCAAAAACAGCTAACAACAGCAAAACCAGCGTTTTTATTGCCATCAACGATAGTCTGGTAGGAATTATATATTTAAGTGACGCTCTCAGGCCCGAAACCAAGCAAACCATATCACTATTGAGAAAAATGGGAATCAAAAATACCGTTATGATTACTGGCGACAATCAAGCGGTAGCCGAACGGGTCGCTCAAGAAATCGGCATAAAAACTGTCTATGCGGAAACATTACCCGGCGAAAAGCTACACGCTCTGGAAGAAATCAAAAACCGACCAGTTGCTTTTGTGGGCGACGGCGTTAATGACGCCCCAGTATTAACCGGAGCAGATATAGGGATCGCGCTTGGCGCTAGAGGATCAACCGCCGCCAGCGAATCAGCCAATCTGGTCATTATGCCTGATGATTTATCCAGGGTTGCAGTTGCTTTAGAAATCGCTAAAAAGACATTTTCAATCGCCCGCCAGAGCATTCTGATCGGCATCAGCATGAGTCTAGTACTCATGCTGATCTTTGCAACCGGCAAGTTTTTACCAATTTACGGCGCCGTTTTACAAGAATTAGTCGATGTCGTAGTAATTTTCAATGCTCTTAGAGCCCAAACAATCAAACTAGAAACGACTTAAAATAATAGCGGTCACTAAGGGCAAAAATAGGTTATCTAGGCCATAAACAGCTATGTTTTCTATAAATGCATCGACTAAGGCCACACTGACAACAAACCAGGCAGACAGCTGACTACTCGAAACATATCTTAAGCCCGTCATGATCGCCAGCGAGACCACCACATAAGTCGCAGTACCAGCAACACTCTTTTTGGCACCAAAAACACGATAACTGTTGGTTTGGCCAAACCTAAGACCAATAATAGCCGCCAGTCCATCTGCAATACTCATCTGCAAAATAGCCGCCGTGTATATCCAATCAGTTTTAGTTATAAAAGTCGTTAGTCCAACAGCCAAGGCAAAGCATATTTCACCAATCGTAAATCTTTCGACCTCATGAATTGAAGAAAATATATTTAGGATCTTGGACAAACCGACACCAATTAAAAAAGCTAAACTAATATATCTAATATCATTCCAGGATAGATAGTATGGCCAGAAAGCCACGAACGTGCCAACTAAGATGTGTATTAGCTTGCGGTGGTGTTCATTGTGCCCACCGGCTCGCTGACGCCACAACAATTCATTAATAATCAGCAATAAGAATATAGCCGCAAGGCTAAGCAATGCATACATCAAATATCATTGTAATACTTATTTATGACTTAGTGCGGGACGAGATCTTGATGTCTACGCCGTCCCAACCACTGGCCATTAAAGCAGTCTCATTATCTAATCTTAAAGGCTTGGCAATTGAATACGGCAAGAGCTGTACAAAACTTACAGCCATCAGACCAATCGCAAAACCACCAATAACATCTAACGGGGTGTGGACACCTAAATAAACCCTTGAAACTGCAACCAATACAATCCATAGTACCGGAAGCCAGCGCCAGACTTTCGGCAGAATCATCCAAACTATCATCGCCATAGCGGTAGCTACCACCTGATGACCGGACGGAAAACTGTTAAGTCCGGTTTCAATGGCCCGCGCATGCAAGTGACCGTTAAGCAGCATGACCGGTCGCGGCTCTTTAACAATATACTTGAAAATTTCACCAACTACACCGGCGCCACCAACAGTGATAAAAATCCGCCAAGCGAAGCGATAATACTTAAGAATAACTGGAATTAGTATTAAAGCGGCGATTGGATAACCCGCTCCTAAACCTTCGGTAATTATTAAGGCTGGGGTTTTGAAATAATTCGGCCAGTTGTTAATATCGTGAAAAATTGTCGCCTCGAAACCGGTTAATCGATGCGTTAAGGAAATAGCCATCGCCGGGATGAACAAGATTAGCCCAATAACAATACCGGCTACATACCACTTATTAACACTATTTTTAGTGTTTTGGTTTTTCTTCTCGTAGTTACGAGGCTTCTCCATAGTCATCATTAATTATATCCCCGCATTAGCCGTTAACAAAATTAGAATTAAAAAGATGGTCGGGGTGATCCGATTTGAACGGACGACCTCAGCGTCCCGAACGCTGCGCGCTACCAAGCTGCGCTACACCCCGTTTATTTTCAACGAACTAGACCAGTATAACACCTTGGATAGTGGGCGCAACGGGCCTATCTATGCTCAAACACCAACTGGCCATTCTCGTCGTGACCAACTTCTCTAAATCCAGCATTTATTAACACTTTCTTGGAAGCAGTATCTGTCATGTGAGGGGAGCCAGTGATACGTGTAAAGCTATTAAGTGGATGGTTCTTTAGCAATTCGGCGATAAATTGCTTAGCTATACCCTCTCGACGTCTTGTCGGCTTGACCATAAAAGCAATCCTTGCCTGGTGCGCGCTATCAACATCAAATAGTGCGTAAGCAACTACTTCATCATTCTCAAGGGCAACCCATTCTTCTTTGTGCCCACTTCCACCTAAGTCTACTGGAATTGACCGGGCAACAAACAGCTTGAAGCTATCGGCATCGGCCCAGTTCATCGCCTCTTCTTTATCTCTAGGCTGAGCAAGTTTAATTACTAGGTTAACCATGTTTGTCATTATCTCACCTTACCGCCAACTAAGCATAAAATCCAGATCGTACAACAAGCGGATTTTAGTTTTGTTGGTCAAGTAATTGGTCGGGAATTACCTGCCGTTGTCGAACCTTTTAATTTTATCAGCAATGAAACTGAACATCTTAACCGGATGTGCGACGAGCTAGCAATCATTGAAACCTGCCGGTCCTGGCACTAATCCTCATAGCTAAATGACCATAGTAGCAAACCGGATAGATTTAACCCCAAAAATGAAAGCACATCCCTCATCAAAGACGCGCTAAGTCCTGATATTAATAAAATCAACTTAAGGAAAGACACCCCTGAATTCAAGAGCCTAAAACCATTGTATTTTTGTTTTTTATTTATGCTCACGCGTAGAGTCATCAACCCGGGCTAAAAGTTCTTAGACAACTGGACCCTTCTTGTGGTAATTGTTGCGTATCTGTTGCGGTATATTGACACGCTTAAAAAATTAGCTAATACTACAGGCATTAAATAGCTATAACAAGCATGATTAACGAATTAAACCAACATCCGCAATCAAGCCAAGAACAAACAGAGACAATAATTAGTCCCCCAACACCAACATTTGGCTCAAATAATACTATTGTTTCATTAAACACTTTGCAGGATGCATTAAAATCAATCCATTCTGCTGGTTCATGGGCAATAGTGTTAGGTTTACTTAACATAGTCTTAACACCTTTGTTTGAATTCGCTACCTATACACAAGCTAGTTCTAGTGGATACACCAAATCCACACTTGTCCTAGGATCTTTTGTGATTGGTCTTGTAGTGGGTAGTCTTTTCGTAGGCTTAGGAATAAAACTAAAAAGAATAACTGAAATAAAATAAATAGAGCAGACAAGATATTATTATGGCTTGCTGTAGTAGTATTGTTGGTTGTTATATTGAGCTTGATTGATGGTGAACGCGGTGTAGGCTTAATAAATTTTCTCACCTTGTTTGCAATAGCTCAGGCTCGTGACAAGATAAGAAAACTTAAAAAGGAAGGAGTAATATGACAGCGGCAACAAACATCACAATCATTGTCATAATTGGAGTAATAGCATTAGCAATGATGGCTTTCGGCGTCAGAATGATTATTCGTGGCGTTAAAGACGGAAAAAATAAACAATAAAGCTACGCTTTAGGCCGAGAAAACCCTGCTCGTATAAAGTGGGATCTTTTTACTACGATACTATTTTATTATTCAAAAACTGCTTGATAATTTATTATCGATGTCAGCAGCAATAAAAACCAAGCAACAGTTCATAGAACTTCTGGCAGATAATATTAGCAAAGGGTTTAAACAGGTAAAAAATGAAGGGGGCCGATTTCATAAAAATTCTGAGGCATAAGAACCTAAACTTCTATTTGAAGAGTTGAAATTTTCAGAGTCTAAAAAACCGACGGTCTTAGAAGGCTTGGTCTTTTAGCCTAGTAGTCATTTTATAGATATACTGTTAGCCATCTTACCGACTGCGTTACCATAGCCAAGATAATTATTGGTCGTAACGTAACTATAATGATTGCCGCTAAACAAATCTGCTGAGACGAGTACGCCTAGATTACCCGATGTTAACGCGTAGTTATAAATGATTTCATTGCTTTGACCATCACTACTAGCTGGAAGAGTAGCCGAATATTCGTAAGCTGAGTTACCATTAATTGTTAAGTTAGTACTAAGAACTTGATTATCTGTGCCTGCTAGTCCTAGAGCATTAAAGAAATTTTGAGCTGTCATATTGTTGTTTAAGGGAAACGAGGAGATTTCTACATAGAATTGGTCTGGATTGGTAAATCCATCGCTTTTTAGCACCAGGATGGCTTCATCGTTACATTTGGATAAGGTTGATAGGAATGAATTCCCACAAGGTGGCTCTAGGTTTGATGGTGGTGTTGCAACTTCCCAGCCAGAGGGTAATGTGTAGCTGACCTGATTGTTGTCAAGAAAGTATTTTTGTGGCGTAGAGCTAGTTGTACTTGTAGGTGTCTTGGTTGTAGTTGAGGTTGTTGGCTTAGTAGACAATGTGGTTGTTATTGCTGCTGTAGTGGTCTTGTGGTGATTTTTGTAAACTAACCAACCCACCGTACCAATTAACGCTACTATCACTACTACAAGTACGATTTCTACAACACTGAAACCTAATTCATTTTTCTGTAATTTGCCAACTTTGTTAATTCCTTGTGCTATCTATATGGCTTAGAATACGCTGAATATAGGCTGCATTACAACTCTATTCATAGGAGTTCTGTTGCGTCCATAATTAAAAGTAATGAAAGCTACTGTGACACAAAAAAGCTATAGGCAGTTTATTGACGATACGCCGTGAAGCTTCTTCTTGAACTTCACAATTAAAGCTATCGGAACCGGCAAAAAACAGAGGTATGAAATTAGTGATACATTGAAGAAACCTTGGTCTGACTTTATAGAATCCAATAATTTCGAACGTGGTCGGGGATAGAGGACTCGAACCTCCGACCTCCGCGTCCCAAACGCGGCGCGCTAGCCAACTGCGCCAATCCCCGAAAAGTAACAGAGGTAGTATAGCCTAGACCAAGCCAATTGACCAGACTAATCATATATGAGATTCAATTGCTCTAAGCTAACGGCTTTTCCGGTAAGAGTGTCAACGTCAAACAATATAGCGTTAAGTTGCCGAGGTCCTGCTGACTCCAGCTCATTAGGCATCAGCTTACCGTCACGCCACCGCTCAACTATAACACTCGTCTTAACGCCAAGGCTGGCATTAAGAACGCCTACCATCCCAACATCGGTTACATGCGCCGTCCCTTCAGACAATATCCTAGCGTCAGCCGTCGGAACGTGCCAATGATCACCAAACACCGCGCTAACGCGTCCATTCAAATATTGACCAATTACCACCTTTTCGCTGCTATAGTCACCATGAAAATTTACTACCGTGGCAACTTTTAAAACATCAGCCTGAGACTCTAAAATTTCGTCAATGGTACTTAGAGGATTGTCCAGCTTTAAGTTGCTATCCCGACCAACGGTTTTGCCAAGCAGACTTACAATTAGAACGTCGCCAAAGCCAGTGTGAGCGTATTTCCACCCCAAACCAGCATTGCCTTTGGTGTAATTGGCCGGTCGAATAATCGGCTGATTAGGGTCATTTAGTTGCGGCACTATATCCTTACGCCATAAAGTCCAATTACCACCGGTGCAGAAATCCACGCCGGCGGCTTTAAGACGATTAAAATCCTCCGGGGTGCAGCCCCTGCCCTGACTGACGTTCTCAGCTTGCGCGATTACTAGATCGACCTTGTTAGCCAAGCGCAACTTATTCAGTTCACGCTCAAGCAAGCTTAGACCCGGTTCGCCCATAACATCACCTAAGTACAGAAAACGTCGGATCATTACTTGGCAAACTCTATAGCCCTAGTCTCCCTAATGACATTGACTTTAATGGTGCCTGGGTATTGCATCGATGATTCGATCTTAGTCGCAATATCTCGAGCCAGCTTAATTGCACTAAGGTCATCTATGTCGTGCGGCTTAACAAAAACTCGGACTTCCCGACCCGCACTGATAGCGTACGACTTCTCAATGCCACCGAAACTATTAGCAATGTTTTCGAGTTCCTTCATGCGCTCAGCAAAATTTTCGGCACTAATATTTCTGGCTCCCGGGCGACTAGCACTAATTGCATCAACCACGCGAATAATTAAAGCTTCTACACTGGTAGCTTCCATGTCATCATGATGTTGTTCGGCGGCCAGGGCAACCTCTTCGGGCGCTCCGTATTTACGCAATACCTCACCAGAGATATGATGGTGCTTGCCTTCCATCTTATGGGTTAAAGCTTTACCCAGATCGTGAACCAAAGCGGAATATTTAGTAATTTTAACGTCTGCCCCCAACTCCTCGGCAATCATTCCGGCCATGTGGGCCATTTCAGTCGAATGCTTCAACACATTCTGGCCATAACTGGTACGAAACCTAAGCTCACCCAAGAGATGTAGTATCTCCTTAGGTACACCGATCACTCCGACTTCTCGAGCCGCATCCTCACCGGCTCGCACAACATCTTTTTCAACGTTCTTTTGAGCCTTTTCAACCACTTCTTCAATACGTCCGGGATGAATCCGGCCATCCTTCATGAGCATTTCCAGTGCCTGACGGGCAACTTCGCGCCGTACCGGATCAAACGAACTCAAAACAATATAGCCAGGAGTATCGTCTACCATAATGTCAACACCAGTAGCACGCTGAAGGGCCTGGATATTACGCCCCTCTTTACCAATAATGCGTCCTTTCATCTCTTCGTCTTCCAGCTTAATTGAGGTAACCGTCCGCTCGGCTGTGACTTCAGAACTCATACGCTCCATGGCCGTGGTAATAATTAACGCCGCTTGATCTTCGGCATTTTCCTTAGCTTCGTTTTGTAATTTAGAAACCAGGCCCAGCAGATCACCACGGATATCCCGTTCGGTCATTTGCATCAGTTTTTCAGCCGCCTCTGTTTTTGACAGCTTAGCGATCTTCTCAAGCTTCTCTTGTTGCTTAGAACGGATATCCCGGATTTCATCTTTAAGTTTTTCTATTTCATCTTCGCTGGATCTAAGTTTTTCGGTCCGCTTGTCGATGTCATCAAGCTTTTTATCCAAAGACTCCTCTCTGACTACCAAACGGTTTTCCAGCTCTTTCAGTTCTTTGCGGCGGTTCTGCTCGTCTTTTCTGGCCTCTTCGGCTAATTTAGTAGCCTCTTCTCTAGCTTGGGCTAAGATCTTCTCAGCTTCCTTAGAGGCTTTTTGTCTTTCTTTCTCAGCCTTCGATTCGATGTCTAGTTGACGACGTTTGGTAATAAGAGTATTGGCACCGAAGCCAACTCCAAGACCAACCACAGCCAAAACTATGGATAATATGACCATGTATTTCCTTTCTTGTTTGTATTTGGGAGATAAATCCAGCCTTTTGGCAATGTAAAAACCAAACGCTCGCTATCACTTCTCTAGTTTGGATACAATCAACATTAGACCTTCTGCCTTAACATCCCAAATTGCTTAAAAACTCTTATATAAAAATCTGTTGCCTGACACAGAGATAGTCTCTCGCTAAAATCAAGCTCAAGTAAAACTATACCCCTCAAACCTTAAAAACGTCAATTGGTACTCTTGTCCAACGCAAGATGAGGGTTAAGTGGGTATCGGTTTCCAACGCAAGATGAGGGTGAACTTAGTTATGTGTGGCAGCATGAAAGGTTATGGAACTCTTCATGGATACCACACATATACCAACATTAAAACAAATGGCTAAATATGTCAGCGGTGACAATACCCTAAAGTTAAA
>JAJYIP010000022.1 GCA_021790005.1 bacterium | reverse complement strand
CAGATTAACTATCGCTACACCCTTAGCATTAAGACCAGTGGTCGGAACTTCGTAGGTTTTTAGCCTAAAGATACGCCCCTTATTGGTAAAGAATAGTAAATAATCGTGAGTTGACGCATTTACAACATGCTCTATTACATCTTCTTCTCTGGTCGACATACCTCTTCGACCCTTGCCTCCACGACCCTGTTTCTTGTATTCGGCTATCGGGCTACGTTTTATATAGTTGGCTGATGTTAAGGTAACAACTACTTGCTCTTCTGCAATTAAATCTTCGTCTGTCATCCGCCCAAGCTCACCAGGAATGATCTTAGTTTTACGATCATCACCATATAATTTTTTTAGTTCGATCATTTCGTTTTTAACAATATCTAGGATTTTATTTTCATCCGACAGGATAGATTCTAAATTTGAAATAATGAGCAGTAGTTCTTTTAGTTCATCTTCGATCTTTTTACGCTCGAGGCCTGCCAGGGTTCTTAGTTGCATCGCCAAGATAGAACGTGCCTGAATATCTGTTAAATTAAACTTGTCCATTAAAGCCTGTTGGGCCTCATCAGTTGTTTCACTGGAACGTATTGTACTAATTACTTCATCAATGTTATCCAGGGCTATTTTTAGCCCCTCTAAGATATGGGCACGCTCTTTTGCTTTACGTAATTCAAACTCTGTACGCCGACGTACTACAATTTGTCGGTGATGGATATGTTCCTTAATAATGTCCTGCAGACCAAGAATACGTGGCTGAATACCATCCACTAAAGCAAGCATGTTGTAATGAAAAGTTGATTGAAGAGGCGTCAATTTAAAAAGTTGATTTAACAACTTTTTAGAATATGTATCACGCTTCAGGTCGATAACAATTTTTACATCACCCCTTGAACTTTCATCTCTAAGATCAGATATACCGGATATCTTCTTGTCCCTAACAAGATCGCTAATTTTTTCAAGCAATCCCGCCTTATTTACGCCATAGGGAATTTCACTAATTACGATCTGGTACTTGCCTTTTTTGGTTTCAATAATATCCGCAACTCCACGAACCACAACACCACCCCTACCGGTAGCATAGGCAGTTCTTAGGCTTTCCTTACCATAGACAACACCGGCCGTAGGAAAATCTGGGCCTTTAATAAATTTAAGAAGATCATCCAGAGACGCATCGTCATTTTCAATTTGATAAACTGTAGCATCAACCAGTTCTGATAGATTATGGGGAGGTATGTTGGTGGCCATACCTACTGCAATACCAAGTTGTCCGTTCAACAACAAGTTTGGCAATTTAGCGGGGAGAACTACCGGCTCCTGCATGCGACCATCGTAGTTATCACGAAAATCTACCGTATCTTTATCGATATCGGCTAACAACTCTTCGGCAACTTTTGCCATCTTGGCTTCGGTATAACGCATGGCAGCCGGCGGATCCCCGTCCATGGAACCAAAATTACCCTGACCATTCACTAGCATGTAACGCATCGCCCAAGGCTGAGCCATTCTGACCATGCTGTCATAAATAGCAGCATCACCGTGTGGATGATAGTCACCCATCACCGCACCAACCACATTAGCACTCTTACGATGTTTAGCAGACGACCTGAGACCATCCCGGCTCATAGTAAAAAGTATCCGACGATGTACTGGCTTCAAGCCATCTCTTACGTCCGGTAAAGCGCGTGCCACTATGACGCTCATGGAATAAGTCAGATAGCTTTCTTCCATGACATTTTCGATCGTTTTTAATTCGACCTGCTTCGAATGATCGGCGGAGACAGTTTCAATGATCTCTCCTTCAATTATGGGTTGCTCATTTGTATCCGGTTGTCTACTTTTATCTTCTTCCATGACTATATATCCAAATCTTTAACAAACTTAGCTCTCGATTGAATAAAGCTTTTGCGCAGTTCAACTTCAGTTCCCATCAGCTTATTAAATATAGCGTCAGCCTTTTCCGCGTCTTCAATTCTGACCTTTATAAGTACTCGGCTCTCCGGATTCATCGTTGTATCAAAAAGCTGCTCGGCATCCATTTCGCCAAGGCCCTTATAACGTTTTTGCTCAGTAAAACCGGCTAGCTTATAACGTTCTTCACTACTATCTGAGGCTATCTTACCTGTAGTCTTGCGTATGTCGATTTCACGATCAATTATGCTTTTTAGTTCTTCGTCGCTATAGGCATATAGATTTTCCTTGCGACCCTGTTTTACTAGCTCAAATAATGGTGGTTTCGCTAGATATAGATGACCTCCATCTATAACTGGCCTCATAAACCTAAAGAAGAATGTCATGAGAAGCGTAGATATGTGCGCACCGTCAACATCGGCATCGGTCATAATTATAATTCTGTCGTACCTTAGCCCACCAATGTCAAAAGATTCTTCTATACCAACGCCCAAAGCTTTAATTAGATTAAGGATTTCGTTGTTGGCGAGCATCTTGTCAAGTCTTGCTCGCTCAACATTAAGAACCTTGCCCCTTAGAGGCAAAATTGCCTGAGTCTTGCTGTCGCGACCCGATTTAGCTGATCCGCCTGCCGAGTCGCCCTCAACTAAAAATATTTCCGAATTTTTAGGATCTTTGCTTGAGCAATCTGCCAACTTACCGGGCATACTTGCGCCATCCAGTAGACCTTTCCGTATAATATTCTCTCTGGCCGCCCTGGCCGCCTTTCTGGCCCTGGCCGCCAATAAGGCTTTTCCTATTATCTTTCGAGCTATAGCTGGATGCTCTT
The DNA here is from genome assembly GCA_021790005.1 of bacterium. GTDB lineage: Bacteria > Patescibacteriota > Saccharimonadia > Saccharimonadales > UBA4665 > JAJZWH01. Next base: position 8,454 of record JAJYIP010000022.1, on the reverse strand, counting down.
CTAGATAATAATTAAGGTATTCTCCCAAAACGGTCTCGACATAGCCTCTGACCTCTGGATTACCAAGCTTATTTTTAGTCTGTCCCTCAAACTGAGGATCGGGCAATTTAACAAGAATTATTGCGGTCAAACCTTCACGGGTGTCTTCACCACTAAGGTTCTCCTCTTTTTCCTTAAGTAAACCCTGCTTTCTAGCATAATCGTTAATTACTCTGGTTAGAGCCGCCCTGAAACCAGTTAAATGGGCGCCTCCATCAGGATTCAAAACATTGTTGGCGAATGTCTTGATGGTCTCATTAAAGGCATCGGTATACTGCAATGATATTTCAACTTGAACGTCATTAACTGTCTTGTCTACATAAAAAATGTCCTCATCTATGACATCCTTACCTATATTTAGGTGTTTGACATAGCTTTGAATGCCCCCTTCAAAATAGAAACTGTATTTTCTACCGGAAGCTTCATCCATCAGTGTAGTGCGAACACCTTTAGTTAAATAAGCAGCATGGCGCAAACGATCTAAAATAGTATCGTAATTAAATGCTATTGATTCCTTAAAAATTGTTGCGTCAGGATAAAACAAAATTTCTGTTCCTCGTTTTTCAGTTTTGCCCACAACTTTAAGGTCAGCATCTGGCGCTCCGGCAGCATAAGACTGCTCGTAAATTTTACCGTCTCTATATATGCGGGCAATGAGTTTTGAAGATAGTGCATTAACAACACTTACTCCAACACCGTGCAGACCTCCCGAAACCTTATAGCCACCACCACCAAATTTACCGCCGGCATGCAACACGGTCAGTACTGTCTCGACTGTACTTTTACCGGTTTTAGGATGAATGTCTGTCGGAATACCTCGTCCGTTATCAAAAACTCGAACACCACCGTCAGTCTGCAAAATAACGCTGACTTCTGTCGCAAAACCAGCAAGTGCTTCATCAATACCATTATCAACAATCTCCCAGACCAGATGATGTAGACCTTCAAGGCCAGTACCACCAATATACATACCAGGTCTTTTACGAACCGGCTCGAGCCCCTCAAGAACAGTTATTTGTTGCGATGAGTAATCGTTTTTATCAGTTTTATTTGCCACTAAAACCCTCTTAATCTAGCGATGGATTTGTAATTTTTCCCACTTAAACTAAGTATATCCCATCTGATGTCGAGACACAATATTTTGTGGAGGTTCACTACATGAGCGCCACTTCCTTAGAACTAAGTTTGGCTTTGTATTCGTCTGGCGTCAAGTAGCCAAGAGCCTGGTGAGGCCGGTAAGAGTGGTACTTGCTTAGCCATTGGTTAATGATGTCCTGCTGGTCAGCCACGTCAGTTGCAAGACCACCCCATTGGATACACTCTCTTTCTAGGGTACCAATAAATCTTTCTACGTGCGGTTTGTCTTTTGGGGTGTGTGGTCTTGCCCAGTAATGCTCGGTTGGCAGCTCGGCAAGCAGCTTGGCAAAGGCTCCCATGTTCTCAGAGCCATTGTCGGTCAATACCGCCTCAGGTAAACCTAGTTGGTGAACGGCTTTACGCCATGCCAGTGCACCCTGAGCGCTGGAAATAGTGGCCCCAACATGAACAGCCGCCTGTTTACTAACTACATCAATGGCGACAAAGGCATAACGTTTAGTACCAACACTGGGCAAATGTTTAACGTCAACCTCTAAGAGCTGGCCGGGCTGTGTCGGCCTGAGTCCTGTTGGTTTTCTTTGTTTCTGGAGATGTGCCTGGCGATGTGGGTGACCTTTAGGCTTTACTGGTGGGGTAAAGAATAGATTGTATCTAGATATTATGCGGCCAACCGTGGAAGCACTGACAGAGTAGCCATAGTCACGTTTCAATATGACTACTAGCTTGTATTTAGAGTATTCGGGATTAGCTTTGCGGAGCTGTTTAATAGCATCTATGACCGGGCTAGGTGTCATGGGTTGACGGACTTGGTGGGGCCGCTCAGAGTGAGCTTCTAAACCAGCCATACCTTGCAGTTTAAGGCGGTTGTAGTAACGGTAGAAGGTTCGGTGCGCAATGCCAAAGTGCCGACAGGTAAGCCGAGCATTGTTTCCATGGGCATGGTAGTAATCTACCCAGTTAAGTCTCTGTTTGGCTGACTTGCTTAAACTAACTGTTTGTCTTATGCTTCCCAGCTTTGGCAACACCACACCAATTCGGGTCTGTGTACCCATATGCATATCTCGCTCCTTCTAGAATCTTAATTGTATTCTAGGAGTGGCGCTTATCTATCTGAACCTGGACATATTTTAACTGTTGTAGCAATCATAATAATTATGCTTAAATGGAGATGGTAATTAATATTTATACAAAAATGTTTGAAAAATTATTATCCAATCTACCATATAACCCCTCAATTGTTAGAGATTTGGGATTTTATGCCAGTCGAATAAGAAAAGAGGAAGCTCTCAGGAAAACCGGATTAATATTCATAGCCCTTACCTTTTTCGTACAATTTTTTGCATTCATGAGCCCCCCTCAACCAAGTATTGCCGATTCGACTAATGATATGATTACCGGTGGCTTTTCGTCGATATCTGAGCTTGTAGCGGATTGTAATGGCAACATCAAAGACTACCGGACAATTCTCGGATATTACGGGATTGGCTGCTCAGACCTATCAAGCGGTAAAACAGTTTCATTAGTATCAACTTCATATAATAAGCAGCTTTTCTCTATGGGATGGAATCCTCAAGGTAGCGTAAATCCAATATCCGGAAAGCCTACCGATGAACAGCCGGTGCATATTCCGGGACTCGCATCTGCTTTATACTGGCGCTACTTGTGGTCATGGGATACTGGAGCCTATTCAACTTATCAGGCCGTAAAAGTAAGTAGTAGTCTGACTGGAAAAACATTCTTTATCTTGTACGCATGCGGTAATTTAGTATCAATTGGCCTGCCTACACCCTACACACCACCGACACCAACACCGACACCAACACCGACTCCAACACCGACACCAACACCGACTCCAACACCGACACCAACACCGACTCCAACACCGACACCAACACCAAAACCGACTCCATGCCCTTTTAATACCAGCCTATCTTTAAGTTCACCGCTATGTAAACCATGCGAAGCAAGCATAAACAGCTCTGATACCGTTGCCTGCATACAATACTCAAAAACAGCAGCGGACATCACCCAGGGCTGGCCCAATGCTAATGGCAAAACCGCTGTTTCAGGCGACCAAATAAAATATACTCTGAATGCCTATAATAGCGGCAAAGCATCAGTTAGTAATTTTGTTATGCAGGACGACCTTACATATATTCTTGATTACGCAAACTTAGTTAATGCCGGCGGAGGAACATTGGATTCAAACAATATTATATCGTGGCCCAGCACTACGATTCTTCCCGGCACAACCCTAAGCCACACATTAACGATTCAGGTTAAAAACCCGATCCCGGAAACACCACCCTCAAGTTCAGACCCAATGTTGTTTGATCATATAATGACCAACGTATACGGCAATACTATTAATATAAACATCCCTCAAACACCCGTTACAGTAGTAGCCAACGCCAGTACTGTACTGCCTAATACCGGCCCAGGATCTAGTCTACTAATCGCAGCCATAATTACATTAGTGGCCGGTTATTTCTTCGCTCGATCACGCCTATTGGCAATCGAGAGCAGTATAGCAATACAAGATAATAATGGAATGGTTGTATGAAAATGAACGAGACAGCACCAAAACAAGAAATCCAGACAGCGCCTGAAATAGACGAAACTATTACCAAAAGTAGCGAATTTAATGAAAGACAAGTAGATACCCAGGAACGTGCAGATGAGTCTCTTGCAACCGGCAATATAAGACATGAACTCGAGTTGCTCGAACAGCCTAAGGCGCCATTAGAACTGCCCTTCGATGGCAGCCAAGAAGGCGATCAGCCTCAATATATTGACTTAGCTATGAAGAAGGCCAGCCTAAGAAATGAGCTTGGCCGGATTAGACAAAAACTTACGCCGACCCAAAGTATTTTTAGCAGCACCATTCATCAACCCCTAATACGTAAAGCCAGTGACGTAAGTGCAAGTACGATAGCACGAACTTCTGGCCTGCTTGGTGGTGGCATACTAGCATTCGGTGGGAGTTTGATTTTACTTTTAACAGACAAATTTTTTGGTTTCAAATATAATTACTTGCTGTTTGTTCCCTTGTTTATTATCGGATACATACTGGCTCTACTAATTGAAGCTGCAATTAAGTCCACCAGTCATAAAAAAACTAGCTAGCACTGTCCACAGCATGCAGGTTGCCATCTTTATCTATATAAATAGTGTCATTTGGCCCATGGCTAACATTTGACGAGTTTGTAGCTGGCAGTTTTTTTTCTACAAGTGCCTGTACCTGATTTAAGGTTGTCTTCGACTGATTGTCGTCAAACCCTTCGTTGCTAGTCCCTAGATTACTGGACGGCACTTCTTGATTTTTATTAATAGGCACAGTTGAAACCTCTAGCTCTCTGGCGATACGCTCAGCTTCTCGCTGGTCAACGATTTCGCTTGATATATTCTGTTCAGTATCGTCTGAGGAAGTCACCTTGGTACGCTCAATAACTAAAGTACTCGGGTCTTCCGCTTGAACGCTTTTATTCATCTCTGTGACGCGTTTTGGAGGCCCTACGGGCTCTAAGGAAGCCTGCGCCCGACCATTATTATTAACCGCATTATTATTTGTCTGATTTATTGTCATATTGTTTTGGGGCAATTGTTTAATAGATGCGGCCTGGTCTTGAGCTTTCCTCTGTTTTTTAGAAAGCCAGTCATCCAAAAATGTACCGCCTCTCGGCTGGCTAGGAGATTGGACAGAGGAAGTCTGTGGGCTAAATCCAAGCTGCCCTCTAGGTGGCGCGGCCGCCTGGAAGCCAGCAGGTTGACCAAAGCCTCCAAGTGCCGGCCCAGAATCATTCTTGGTCTCCATTCTGGCGAATATATCTTTCTCTACCGTACTTCTAGGCCGGCCATATTTAGCCCACGAAAGCTGCTTTAAAAGTTCCGCCAATTTTGGATTAGGATTTCCTAATGAAGGAAGTGTTGCCATACTGAAAGGTTGCGTTGGCACACCATTAATAAGAGTCCTGACAATAGTATTGAAGTTCGGAACCCTTAACAAATCCTCGCCGTCAAATAAGGGCTGGAAATATCGTGCTAGGCTTTCTACATCATTTTGACCAATTCTAAAAGCAACAATGGTACCCATGTTACCAAAAACTGCATCTCTGACTTCGTCGGTTAACTGGGTAGTAAACTGGTTTGCTACTATCAAGTTAAGGTGATATTTCCTGGCCTCTGACATTATGGTTGCAAAACTATCGGTCGAGAAGTTCTGGAACTCGTCGACATACAAACAGAAATCTACGCGATCTTTTTCCGGCACATTCGCTCGGCTCATAGCAGCTGCCTGAAATTTCATAACAAATACCATTCCTAGTAGTTTAGAATTAAGTTCGCCGGTTCTTCCCTTGCTTAAATTAACAAGCAGAATCTTCTTTTCGTCCATAACCTGCCTTAGGTCAAAAGCACTTTTGGTCTGTCCAATTATATTGCGCATCATTTCATTACTGAGAAAAGCACCGAACTTACTAACAAACCAGCTGACAATTTCTCCAAAGTCATTAGATCTTTGAGACTGAGGCATTTCCTTTTGCCAAAACTCAATAACGGTAGGATCTGTAACATACTTTAGTTTTTGTTTGACATATTGCGGATCACGAAATAGTTTAGGTATGTCTACAAAAGTTCCGCCTTCAGGATCGGCCATGATTGTAAGAGCGGCATTTCTAAAAAGGCTCTCATACCTTGGACCCATAATGCCTTGATGATTTGGATCATATAGCTTGTAAAGCATATTGAGCGCCTCCTGAATCAGAAAGTCCTTCTGGTCCGGGTTCTGAAACTCAAATAAATTTAAACCCATCGGGTAATCCATGTCGCCTGGGCAAAAATAAATCACATCCTCTACCCTTTCCTTCGGCACCATAGATAATAACCGCTCTGCAGTATCACCATGCGGATCAACAAAAGCAAAACCGTTGCCACGTTTCATGTCCTGAAAAGCTAAATCTTCGAGAAATGTAGATTTTCCAGTACCCGTCTGTCCAACAACATACATATGCCTTTGCCTATCATTTAAGCTTAGCCTGATCGGTTTTTTGGCCCCCCGAAAGAGATTGTAGCCCAGCAACAATCCATCCTCGGGCATATCTCTAGGACCATCAACTTGCTTAGAAGCTTGACGTCCTAACTGTGAAGTGGGTATATTTTTCTGGTCAGGAAAATGGAAAATTGTAGCTAGCTCAGTAGCATTAAGCACAACATTTCGCTTAGACTGATTAAACGATCTCATTAGATATTCTGTTGTAAGATCTTCAATTTTCTTTGTCGGAACAAATTTGAAACCATTTTTACCGGGAGAATCATAAACCGAAAAGCTTGCAACTATGTTGCTTAGTATGGCTTGAGCCCGTTGTGAAATATTTGACGAAACCACTATGCGAATTAAAACTTCATAGCCTGCCTGTCTAGTTTTTTCGTCTATGGAATCTAAGGTTGCCTGCTCAGAATTGGATAATTCTTTTTTCTTGCTGTTTGTGTCCTTGCCATCTTCAGGCGGTTTAGTTAAAGCGGTTGCAAAGCTTTTTGCCCACGAGCCAGCAATACTTGCTTTTGATGCCTTGTCTCCGCTACGCTTCGATTCGGCCACACCCTTTGCGTTTTCCCGCCATTTGGAATGAGCGGGTCGCATTAATATTTGAATAGCCGCTCCATCCTCTTTTGTTAAATTGGATAGTGCATTAAGTAACGCCTGCATACCATCGCGCTTTACTTCCTGATAAGTTGCGATTGGATAGGCAAACGACTTCTTCAAAACCAACTCACCTCCGGCAACACCATTAAATTTACCCACTCGATTGAATATGTTATATTCACCCACCTCATCTAGTCTTGCGGATGGGTAAGAGCTAACTATGGCCTGTTTTACGACTTCCACTAAAGCTATCGGTACTGCAGCATAAAAATAAACAAAGCCCTGTGAACTAATGATTTCAAAAGCGAAATGCCTTTGACCGTAATATTTGCTTTTAAATCCAGTCTTCTCGGTGCTAGCTATAATGTTATAGATAGTTTGGGCTTTAGAGATAGTCTCCTCTACAACATCTCTAGCATCACGTCCATTGCCCTCAATATCGTCACTAGGAGGTGGTAAATGGATAAATAGTGGCACCATTTTTAGACCACGCTCTATATTTTTCTGCTCTCTAAATATCTTTCTTGACTGGAAAAAGAAAATAGCAGCAGCAATAGCAAGCACCAATATAACACTCACGGATAAAATAATCGTCATCATACAGTTACGATTCTTGCCTTATTGACTTGTTATAGCGTTTCTTAAGATAGTCAGACTTGATTATAGCTAATTGTCTGGCCTGCTCATAAGGATTGTCTTTAGTCTTATTAATAACTTCTTTGACTTTATTAACCCAGTCTTTTTCAATAAGATCAACGTCATCAGCTATTGACGGCGTCGCAACCAAAGGCCCAACTACATTTTCGGTAACCTTGCCAGTTTGAGTCCGCTTAAGTGATTCACCCCCTACGGATTGCGGCTCATTAGCAAACATGGCGTGGCTTTGGGCCGAGCCATTTACTGTTTCATTACTTAGACTGTCATTACCTAAATACGGCAGGTCGCCTTCTGGTACTGGTTGTTGATCCATTACCTACTATTATACAATCTATCGGCTATAAATTATTACCACTAATACTATTTTTACTTAGAACTATTGAATAATAGAAGTACGCTAGTGCTACTGCCGGTATCAAAACAAGAATATCCCTGATAGACAACTGGCCAACCGCCTGCATTAAAACCAATATGAATATGAGTGCGGCTAAGATCAAAGAGGTCCAGTTACGTTGTTTACCGTCAATGTAGCCAAGCAATCTCAACAGAGTAAATATAACCCTAACAAACATATATACAGTCCCTAAAACGAGCAAAAACGCCAACGGCATAAACCACACCTGTAGATTTTTCGGGTCAGTGAATCCGAAAAATAACAAATCTGCAATAACGTTTAGACTATAAAGAAATTTCCTGTGTCTTAATGATGTATGTATAAGATTCTGCATTGTTCAATAAAAACGCTACCTCACCTCTTTAATGATAAGCAGCGCCTGTATTACTTTATGGTGCCCAGGTGATAAAACCGCTCTTTATAATAGTATTTATAAGCGCTTATCACCCGTGGCGATGACTGACCGCTCAAATCGTCTTTAGGACGATACTGAGCGACGTTTTAGGTCCTTTAACTCGGACTCATTAAATTGTAAGTTGTTTTTTGTTTTTGTACTTACGTTTATTAATTTAGCACAAGGATCAAAAAATGTCAATCTTAGCGTATTAACTTGTTATCCCAAATT